>JBELAT010000128.1:0-6045 GCA_049508565.1 Endomicrobiales bacterium
GGTTAAAGACCGATGTATATTATACATCGTTTCTTTTGATCCATTGAGATCACAAAAGGTCTGCGCTTCATTGCGCTCTGTGACCTCCTCGGAAGGAAGCTCGCTTTTCATTTTACCATCTTTATAGTGTCTATAAAATATTTGCTTTGCATGCTCAAACTTGAAAACCGCTGACTTTCCGGCAATTGTCCGAAGGTAATGTGCCGGGGAATATCTTTCCGTAAACCCTTTAATTCTTCCTGTTTTTTTTGTAACGGATCTTCCTTTTTATTTTAGTCAAATCAATGCCAACAATGCATTGAAATTACCTACTATTTGCGTTCCGGGACAAGTTTTTTCTTGGTGACTACAGCAATACCTTTGCAAGGCAGGACGTCCGGCAAATGCACATCGGCAAAGTTCAATAAATTCCGCGCTAAGACTCCCGGCTGCAGAATCGTCCGATATGATGTCCCTTTGATGCATACTTCTACGCTGCCTATTGCCGTAAGTTCAGCTATACCTTCTTCAACCGTTATCTCAAGATTCTTCCATAGACGCCGTAATTCTCGCACCAGGCAATATGCCAGCATGACTACAAATACATGCCCACGCGTCCGTGAATCTTTCCGCACATACACCGGACGCGTTTCAAGCAACCCCGTCTTCATCGTGCGAAACCCGTATTCCACCATTGCCAAATCCTTGTATCGTTCGTGTATCACTTCTTTTGACACTTTTTTTTCTACATCGGTCTTCAATACATAGCAGCCATCCAATAATGATGCTTCTGCTTTCTGGGTCTCATCAACTGCTACACTTAAGCTCCGGCCTGTTAATTCTACTCGCACAAAATCTGATATTTTATAGCGACGCACCGTATCTTCAATTTTCTTGCGCGCCAGCGTTGCATCGGCACGTTCATGTTCTTTCAGATACCGGCTCAGCTCAGCTGCTTTTTCTGTTATCTTTCGGATCTTGCTCTGCCGGTTCTTCTCTATATCAGCTCCGCGTAAGGGATTGCGACGTAGTATATAGCGCACACCGTCATTGTCTATCTCGCATACCGATGTCTCAAAGAGCTCCATCTGGATGACACTGTCTTTCAACAGCGTCTCTATCTGTGCTTTCGTCAATGCCGTGATATAGTGAAAATGCTCCGCTTTCAACGCTTCTATCTGCCCGCTTTTTATCATCCCGCGATCGCCCACCATCGTTACGTCTTCTATCCCAAACACTGTCGCTACCTTTTCTATCTGACTGAAAAATGTTTTCGTGTCGTTGGTATTGCCTCGAAACACTTCCACGCTTACCGGAAATCCTTCGTTATCGGTCAGCAGCCCTATCACGATCTGCATCTTCCCCGACTTCTTATCACGGTTATATCCGTAGGCGCCCAGCGCGTTCTTTTCACCTTCCAGGTAACTGCTCGTCACGTCGTACAGATACAGCGTCGGGTTTACGGTGCCTGAGCATCGTGCTTCAAAGAGCTTCTTTTCTATCCCGCGCTGATGTTCGCTCAACCAGTCAAGATTTGCATACAGGTCATCTTCATTAAAGCGATCTATATCAAGTACATCACATATCGCCTGGCGGCTGGCCAGCCGTACCGCTGACAACCGTGATCCCTGCTCGATTACCCGCGCCATCACTTGCCACAATGCGTGTTTGCCCTGCTCGCTGTTGCCCAGAGCTTCACGGATGTGCAACCGTTCCGCCAACGCTTTCAATACCACTATTGCCCCGACTGATAATCCCTGCCGGCATTCTATCTTTCCTGCTACCGATTCCAAGGCTCCAAGATTTTCCTTATGCTCCAGCGCCAGTTTCATTGCTCCTATTTCTTTGTCTGAGCAGGCAGACAGGTTCGCAATGGTGCGTTTCTTCACCTTCTTGCCTTCTCGGTAGGATTCCCGCAGAAGAATTCGCCGGTATGTTTTGCCATTTCGTTTGACGGAGGTCATATCCAAGTGCATTATGGCTACAATTGTATCATAACATGTCGTCTTTGTCAAGTAATAGTTATCCACAATAGTAGTGACTACATTTCAAAGACCTATGTCCCTTGTTTTGTCGTCGACAACTTGTTTTTATGCCTTTGAATAAAAAGGAAGATCCGTTGTAATAACGCTATCTCTTCCTGAAGCGCAGCTTTTCGCTGCTGATATTTTTCAGTCCTGTCCGGTTCAATCTCGCCGGTAAGCATTAGTGAGCCAAATTCTGAAACCTTTCTTGCTGTTGTTTGTGCGGTACTTTTGATCAAACCATCGATCCGTTTATATTCTGGATTGACAACCCGCGTTGTATCAGGAACAGCATCAAGGTCATACGTCAAAAGTCTATCTAAATTGAACTGGTTTCTCATGTACTTAAAGAACAGCTCTTGCGACCACCGGGCAAACATTGCCCCTGCCAGCGGCCTATAATCGGTACCATAATCCGTAGATACGAATGATGTTTGATGGCCGCCCTCCGTTAGCTTTCTTATTTCACGAACCCACAATCCGTTGTTTAATTTAACACCGCGTTCCGCCAGGTTCATATCAACAACTTCACCACTGATGAGTTTCACCGGCGTAAGGGCAAACTCTTCCGTTGACCAATCCTGCCCGGGAAACTTGTTGTACGTTACACAGGCTATTCGTTTTACACGCATCTCTTTGATAAAATCGGGACTGTATCCTTCCCGGTCAAATATCATAACGAATCGATGCATATATGGATTTTCGGCCATCTCCTGGTGCGTTGGCTGGTCGGGAACATCTTGTTCAAGGCGAGGAATGATGTCTTCTCGTAATACCCTGAGCAACCCGGGGTCAATGGGTTTATTGATGAGAAAAAATGGCTGTCCGTCCATTGCGTTGACCCAGTAATCAATCGTCGCACGCAAACACAGTTTCTGCCGCGCTACATAATGGCGCGGCAGCTGGGTTGCACTTCCATAATAAACACGGACATGACCGTCAACGTAATAATATCCTTCATAGTCATTGGTTTTCATCCACTCTTTGCACAGCGTCGCGCTCCAGGACTCTGGCTGACCCGTTCCCACAAGGATCCGCACTTTACGGCGCATCGTTTTTGCTTCAGGTATTCTGTCTATCCCTACAATCTTTCCCCATTCCCCGGGGGCATTATAGCGCAAACTTTCCATCACCCGGATTCGCGCCAGCGCCATAAACGCCAGTAGTATAAACAACGTTTCTATTCGGTAATAACCTTTTTTAAGGGAAAAGTATTTTTCGGTGTGATCCAGCAATCCGTTTGCATTTAAGGAAGGTAACGCTAATAATACGCCGCCATGGGCTACATCCGCACATCTCTCAAAACGTATCGCCGATCCGTTAAGCTTTCCAAGACTTGCCGCTATTCGTTCAATCGTGTTTGTCGCGCCCATCCCCATCGCCGCACGACTGTCCTGGCTGCTCCGCTGGCTCTTCGTGCTTAATTCTTCCGGGGTGATTTTTTTTTTAACGTCCGCCGTAGTTTCCCTTTGTGTACTGCTTTGTTTAAGGTGTTCGTTTTTACGCCAAGGATTCCGCCTACATATCCCAACTCCAGTCCTTCGTCTAATAAATCTTGCGCTTCTTCCAATAGCTCTGGCGTTAATACTTTTGCCGTTTTCTTGCCCCGCCGGCTCTCGTAAAATCCTCCAGGTCCTTTTTCTCGATATGTCTTGACCGCCCGTTTTACTGTTATTATCGGTATCCCAAATATCCTCGATATTTCTTTTTGTTTTACCAGACCCGTAGCTATAAACTGGCTCGTGATCATTTTAAATGTTTTTATGTCACTTTCCGCATGCATGAATACCGGCAAATGCCCGTTGAAATACACTATCCGGCCGTCTTTCTTTATGAATCCCAGCTCATGTGTTATATGTGTTATCCCTTCAGGAAATAATGGCAACTGTGCTTGCGGCATACGTGTGCTCCTTACTTTTTATCGTTCAATCCAATAAAAACGTATCATTTTATAATCCTGGCATCTATTGTAGTTTTTTTAAGGCTTCAGGTAAACTTCGGTTGGTTTTATCGTCGGATGATTATCCTGATTTCTGCTTTGTTTTATTCAGGTTCTTATTGATAGAGGTCAGGGGGTCTGACCTTAAGAGTTAGTCAAACATCCAAAAGATGCTGGAGACGCGTATTATGCAAGTTGCTAAATGTGCCAATTAGTGAATGGTCGATTGCTCTAATCTATCTATTTAGATGCTTTGTGATTTCTCTTATTTCGTCTTTTATAGAAGGTAAGTCCTTCTTAATGACCATCCAAAGTATTTCATTGTCAATTCCAAAATATTCGTGAATTAGTTTGTCTCGCATACCAGCCATGTTTTTCCAAGGTATTTCTGGATATTTTTTCCTAAACTCTGAAGACAAGTTTTTCGTTGCCTCGCCGATAACTTCAATACTTCTGATTACTGCATTTACAGTTTTCTTATCAGAAATAAACTTTTTAAAACTCATTTTTCCAACAAAACTTTCCACTTAATTAATAGAATTTGCAATATCAAGCACATAGTCTCTGTGATCTCGAATCATACGTAAATAACCTCATTGAGTATATGCTTACCAATATAATGCTTGAGCGCCTTCTTAGATACTAGATCAACTTTGTTGTGTATAAGTTTTTCAATATAATGCTCAGTATCCATAAATTCAAACAGGCTCACTGGCTCAGTAAATTCAACAAGGATATCTGTGTCGCTGCCCTTGCGTTGCTCATTGCGCACCATGGAGCCAAAAATCCCTATTGTGCGTATTTTGAACTTGCGTTGAAGTTCGACTTTATGCTCTGTCAATATGCTTTTAATTTCATCAAGTTTAGCCATATTTTTCCCTTTTTTAATTTATTCTATCAATTAATTGTCCGGCCTGCAATTCGTTATTCCCACTATTATTCTCACTCTTCAAGGACAATCTGGTCAGTCAATGCTAATATAGACATCTGTGTAACAAAGTTAGTATTTATTCTTACAAGGCATCTATTACTCTGCTCTGGTCAGGGTTGCCATAGATCTCACTGTACGAAATAGACGTATGCATGTTCTTTGCAAAACGATGCAATCTAAAATCATTTTCTATAATAAAGCATGTGAATCTGTTAGCTGTATCGTTTGCGCACCCACTTTTCTTTTTCAGCTATCCGATCTTCAATCAAAGATTTTGACAGTTTACCTTTGGTGCGCAAAACACCTGCCAGTTCGTTGAAATAATCTACGTTCATCGTTTTAATTATTATCGTATCGCCTCGTTCTTCAATGAGCAAATTCGTCCCCGGATTAATATTCATATGTTTTCGTATCTTCGCAGGGATAACTATCTGTCCCATAGTGTTTATCTTTGTTATCAGCATATAACATACTCCTTTTCACTATAAGTATAACCTAATTAATAATGTAAGGCAATAAATATAATATTAACAGCTGTCGCCCTATTTGGGTTTGTGCCACAGATGGAACCGCAGATTTGAGCTTCATATAGCCGTTGCAACACCACACCTCTCGCGTGCTTTTTACTGCCCAAGACAGGATCACCTATTCAACAGACATAGAGAAAGCATTTATTCCGATAAATTATATTTATTTGGCCATTGCTCTTTATTCAATCACACTTTTCTCAAGTCTCCATTCAAGAGTGTTAAGATTTAATGACAATTCAAATAACGTGGATCCATCGCTCACGGCAAAACGCTTGATCCTGGCATTACCGTCAGTATCATCCCAGGTATAGGTTACCTCTTTAATGTCATATTTACGTCCACTCCACACAAACCATTTAGGCTTAACCATATCTTTCATAAATACCGCAGCTACAACAATTCGTTGATCAATAATGACGTTTTCCATAGATTTACCCTATGACCCGGGTTAAATATACTACTTTACCCATGATCATAATATTTTTTGAATTAATAGGTTTATATTTTGCATTAGTCGATTCAAGAAATGTATTTCCGTTTTTTCTGCAGAATTTCTTTACAACCGCCTCGCCGTCAATCATCGCAGCAACTGTCTCCCCGTTTTCAGCAACTGACTGCTTGCGTACAATAATAAGGTCGCCG
>JBELAT010000129.1:0-10701 GCA_049508565.1 Endomicrobiales bacterium
CATACAAGATTACAAATAATTATTGACAAAAAGATAGTTATTGTATAATATATGTTACATATGGAACATATTCTATACATATGCCATCATGCAGTTTAAAAATTATCTCGATACGATATTCTCGCAGCCGACAAAGATAAGGCTGCTGAGGTTCCTTTTTGAAACCAGACCCGAAATGACCGGACGAGAACTTGCGCGTTTTGCCAAAATATCGCACATGCAGGTTTACCGTAACCTCGATGACCTAAATTCCCATGGAATAGTGACAAAAAAGCGCGTAGGCGGCGCGTATTTATATTCCCTGAACGAGAAGAACGTGCTGGTAAAGGAAGTGCTAAATACGCTTTTTCAGAAAGAAGGGAAACTGTTGGATGACGTATTAAAGGCAATTCTGCGGGAAAAAGCCGATGATATGTTGTCAGTAGTGGTATTCGGCAGCGCGGCAAAGGGCGAGGAAAGACCGGCAAGTGACGTGGATATTTTTATCCTTACCAAGAATGAGAGTGAAAGCAATTTATTAAATGACTTCCTTTCTGACGCCGAAATAAGGTTTTATGAACAAACGGGAAACCGTCTGTCGCCTATCGTTATGACGATCAATGAAATGAAAGAAAAAAACAAGACGAACAAAACGCTGATATCAAGGGTGCTATCCGGTAAAGTTATATCCGGTAAATCCCCAGAGGAGTTTGTCAATGGTAGGTAAAAGGTCGCGCAAAGGAAGGGACAAGTCATCGTACATTAACTATTTCAAAAAATCACAGCAGTTCAGCGAGGTTATGAAGCGGAGTTATCTTGAGCATAATTATGATGCGGCCGCGTTAAACGGAATACACGCGATAATTTCCGGGTTGACGCGGTCCTTGTTTTCCGTCATGGTGTAGTTAGTTCCAGCCAGAACCATGAGGATGCGGTAGGGCTTTTGGTCGAACTTATGCCGGAAGCCGCGGCCCAGGTAAAACATGCTCTAGCAGTGATAAGAAAAAAGTCATTGGTTGAATACATGGATACTTTATGCAGCGCCTCAGACGCTTTAGATATCATGAAACACACAGAAAGATTCCTTGACTGGGTAAAGACAAAACTTCCCTCTCGATGATATGCAGCAGCAATAATACCAGCATTACACGATTAGCGTAAATACTACACGATTAACTACACGATTACCCCTGGGAACCTTCCGAGCAAAGACACGAAAGACATATAATGGGAAGCAATCGTAACATCGAATGAGTTATCCCGCTATACTAAAAGGAACGCAGTTTCGGAGCATAGTGTGGCACATAATTCAATTTCTTGGCACCTATCATGTCATATATTCTATTGACGGCAGGAGTACGTCCGTTTATTGAAAAAATCCTTTGAGAATACTATACTCGTTCTGACGGTGTTTATGTATTCTGTAGTGAAAAGGATATAGTAACTGTCAAAGAGATTCTTGGGCATAGTGATTTGAAAACCACGCTTCGCTATGCGCATTCCAAAGAAGCTAATAAGATGGAAGCTATCAAGTTGGGGTTTCAATTGGACACTTTTTTGACACCTAAATATCAGTCTTCAGGCCTCTGTTTCAATAAATGAATTTGCAATGACACAACGCATATAATCCCCTCGCTTTTGGGTCAAGTACTGAAAACTTATACAAACTTATATAATCTTATACAGGAATTGACTTATCTTATATAATCTCATACAATCTTATATATATGAATAACAAGAAAGATGTTCCAATCAGCAAATTTGATCAGCGTTTACAGAGCATTCCATCGAAGCTCTGGCTGCAAATAACCCGTATCGACGAACTAAAGGGCCAATGGAGCGCTGAGACAAAACTCAGCCCGTATACACTGGGCAAACTGAAGCATAGTGTTCTGGTGACTTCGACCGGTTCCTCAACCCGCATTGAAGGCGCTCAGCTCTCGGACGAAGAGATCGAGAAGCTCCTGCGCGGTTTATCCATACAAAAGCTCGTAGACCGCGATCAACAGGAAGTACAGGGGTATTATGAACTTCTTCAAAATGTCTTCGAGGCCTGGGAAGATATCCCATTCAATGAAAGCACGATCAAGCATTTTCACAAAGAACTTTTGAAGTATGTTGAGAAAGACAAGCGTCACCTCGGCGAGTACAAAAAGAAGGAAAATCAGGTACACGCCGTAGACGGCCAGGGCAAAATTGTCGGCGTCGTTTTCGATACCACCCCGGCCTACCGGGCACCCCTTGAGATGCAATCCCTGGTATCCTGGACAAAAGATGCTCTGCAGAATAAAGAGCTGCATCCGCTCATCGTCATAGCGAACTTTATCGTTGAATTTCTTGCCATCCATCCTTTCGAGGACGGCAACGGCAGGATGTCCCGGATCCTTACCAACCTGCTGCTCCTTAAGGCAGGATATGCCTATGTTCCCTATGTTTCGCATGAAAAGCTGATAGAAGACAACAAGAAGGATTATTATCTTGCTCTGCGCCAAAGCCAGAAGTCTTTCAAAAGTGAAAAAGGAACCATTGCTCCCTGGCTTCAGTTTTTTCTGGATATCATGCAGCGGCAAACTAACATAGCCATCGATCTTCTCGGGAATGAAAGCGTTGAACATCTGCTGTCCCCCAAGCAGTTAGCCGCCTGGAAGTATCTGCATTCCGTTGATGAAGCCACGCCGGGAGAGATAGCCAGAAACACGAACACGGCGCGGCCCACAGTAAATCAGATCCTTACCAAACTCCTGAAACTCGGCAAGATCGAAAAACTCGGCCTTGGCCGCAGCACCAGGTATAAAGCGAAGAAATAGACATACGTCCATTTATTGAAAAAATCATTCGAGAATGCTATACTTCCTCGGACGGGGTTTATGAATTCTGTTGGGTCCTCAGCTGGACACTAAATGGACACCAGAAGATTTTAATGCAATTAAGACAGTCGAATCAGTTAGTGAAAACTCACTCATATTTCAATCAGATATAGCAGTAATGGAGAGGTGTCCGAGTGGTTGAAGGAGCTGGTCTCGAAAACCAGTGTGCCCTTCCGGGTACCGTGGGTTCAAATCCCACCCTCTCCGCCAATTGTACTTACGGTGCAGGTGCGTTGCCAAAAGAGGTGTTTGGTGAGTAGTTTCTTTCGCATGAAAAAATTATTTTTCTTCTCCGTTGTTATAATCCTTCCGCTTTTTGCCAGGACTGATGCGTGGTCTTCACATTTTAAACAGGTATCGATGGAATTTAATGTTGATCCGCGCATATTCTCTCCAAACAATGATGGTGTCAAAGATAGTGTTTTTTTTGTTCCCAAGATTAGCGATATTAAAAATATCAAGAGATGGGTGTTAACGATCCGCGATAGTGCGCATACGCTGGTTAAGACATTTTCCGGGATGAACCAACTGCCACGGATCATTTCCTGGGCCGGAGAGACAGATGCCAAAGGACATATCGGTGAAGGAAAGTATTATGCTCAGTTCATTGCTGAAGGCGATGGCCGAAAACGGGCTGAGTCGGATATTTTTGAAATCATAGCAGACGTAACGCCGCCGACTGTTTCTCTCCAAGCGTCCAATGAGACCCTGTCACCGGGCGGCACAGGGCTCACTCAGGGGACAACGTATTTCATTTCCGCAACTGACCTCAACGGTATCGATAGCTGGGTTTTGAACATAAACAATGTGCTCAACAAACCCGTCAAAGTGTTTAAATCAGATTCAATTACTCAGGTATCGGTGTATTGGGATGGGACAGACGATTATTATAATGCTGTAGTTCCCAATGGAGTATACACTGCAGTACTTTCTGTTATGGATAATGCCGGTAACCGGTCTCAGGCGGAGGCCATGTGTACCGTTTCCGTTGCCCCGAAAGTAAAGGAAGTGGTGAGGGAAGTCCAGATTACGGAAACAAAAAAGGGGCTGGTCATTAATCTCGCCAGTCAGGTATTATTTGATGCCGGCAAAGCTGCTTTAAAGCCGGAGGCTAACAAATCTCTTGATGAAGTTGTTTCAATACTGCAGACCTATCCCGATAACCAGGTTTTGATAGACGGGTATTCGGATACAACGGGAAGCCGCCAAAAAAATGTTGAGATCTCCACTTCCCGGGCGCGCAATGTCTATAATTATTTTGTCCAAAAGGGTTTGAAGGCTTCCCGCCTCAAAGCTACAGGGTATGGACCGGACCATCCGATCGCTTCTAATAAAACATCCTCCGGGCGCGCCCAGAACCGTCGAGTTGAGATTACCATCCTCAAGCAACCGTAATCCCTCAAATCCCGGTCTTAAGATAAATATCTGGAAATTCGGTACAGCGTGGTGTTGTGATATGAGTAATAGATCATTAAAGAAAATGCTGATCAAACAATGAAACATCTTTTTCGAATTGTCCTGATATTTGTTCTGCTGATCATTATGTCACTGGCTGGAGTTGTTCTGGCAGTCAGGCTTTATTTGCCTCCTGCGAAAATAATTCAATATATTCAAGATACTTCCCTTGGTTTCATCGGGCGCTCAATCAAAATTGATACTTTATCCTATGGCATACACGGGATAGATATTCATGGGTTTTCACTATCAAACCCGCTCAATTTTTCTGCGGGGACATTGATCTCTCTGGACTCACTTCACATCGGCTATGTATGGCATCCCCTGAGACCGGTAGTGAGTGGCCGTGCTGGCAGCCTGACGTTTGAGGGGATTATACACCACACCACTGGCTATGAGTCCATAATACTTGAAGATCTGCAGATACGAGCGGATGATAAATTACTGGTAAGCTCAGGAACGATCAATAATATTCATGAGATGGCCAAGCTGAGTTATTCCTTTTCAGTACATGGAGATCGGACGGTTCTTGACCGAGTCTTTGAGCTGTTCCCGGCTTTATCGGCATTTCAGTATGGAGATAGCCCAACTGTCCATTTTGTTATTGAAGGTTCGCCTCAGGGTGTGCGGTTGACCAGAATGGACACAATTGCTGGAAAACAGAACTAAAAAATGGTACAATTAGTCTTACGATAGCTTTTGGAGAGGTGTCCGAGTTGGTTTAAGGAGCACGCCTGGAAAGTGTGTGTACTAGCAATGGTACCGTGGGTTCGAATCCCACCCTCTCCGCCAGTGGGTTATAATGCGCGGTGCCAAAAACAGAGCACTATTCATAGATTGATAAGTTCACTGAAAAGATCTATAATAATTTATTGTCATACGGGTTTTTGTCGGTCCGTGCAAAAGGAGGTGTGAGAGTAACCTTGTGCCGTAAGGCCGGGGTGTTACAGGTGTTTGCTCTGCATGGGGGCAAACTCGCAGTATGCTGTAGGAAAGTTCCTGGACCGTTGTATGGTTCAAGATGAAAGAGGATTGATCGATGAACATTTATGTAGGTAATTTGGCACGTGAAGTAACTGAGCAGGATCTTACAGATCTTTTTACGCCGTTTGGCGCAATAACATCAACAGCCATCATTAAAGACAAGTTCACGGGCGAATCCCGCGGGTTTGGTTTTGTTGAAATGGCTGCTAAAGAAACCGGGACAGCGGCAATTGCTGCGCTTAACGGAAAAGACCTTAAGGGTCGTCCGTTAACAGTCAATGAAGCGAAACCGAAAACTGAAGGTGGCAGAGGCGGTGGAGGCGGCGGATATCGCGGCGGCGGTTTTGGTGGCGGCGGCAATAGAGGCGGCGGAAGTCGCGGTGGTAGCAGAGGCGGTGGAGGTGGTGGTGATCGCGGCGGTCGTGGAGATCGCGGTGGTAATAGTGGTGGTGGCTGGGGTAAGTGGTAATCACTGGGTACTTCGGTATCTAGTTATCTAATCAAACCTTGAAAGATCCGCGGTCATAAGACCGGGGGTGTATCGGGTTCCGCCGAAGGCGGACAGGCAAAGCCTGCAATTCGCCTTCCAAACACCGGACGTAAGTCCGGGGTACTTGTAAGTCCGGGGTACTTGATTTAGCCAACAGATAAATATTTGGCAGTTACGGCCAACGGATGTAGTTAATGTTTCCGGTAACTGTCAAAGCGGGGCCATAGTATAATGGGAGTACGTATCGTTCGCAACGATATGGTGTGGGTTCGATTCCCACTGGCTCCATATTTTATCGCATATTTTCAAGAAGCAGTTTTTGAGCTGCGGTTCAGGTGTCATCGGGTAAATCCCGTTTTATTCCTGTGCCACGCCTTAAGCATTGCCTGGATGTGTTCTCCGCAGTAGTTCGCCTTCCTTTCATCCCTTGAGTGATCGTATAGCGGATATGGCTTGAGAGAGACTATAATCGCACACATAGTCGGTTAACTGCGCAGCAAGTGACACACATGTATATTCCAAAAATATTCTAAGATCAAGGAGCATTCATTGTCATATGTCGTTTTAGCCCGCCGATATCGGCCTCAGACGTTGGACCAGTTGATTGGTCAGGAGCATATTTCGCGCACCCTCAAAAATGCTATCGCGGAAAACCGGGTGGCGCACGCCTATCTTTTCAGCGGTCCGCGCGGGTGTGGTAAAACAACCACGGCTCGTATCCTTGCCAAGGCGCTCAACTGTAAAAACCCGAAAGATCTTGAGCCGTGCGGAGTGTGTCCCAACTGTGTGGAGATCACTTCCGGCACAAGCATCGACGTTCAAGAAATCGATGGTGCCTCCAACCGCGGTATCGATGAAATACGCGCTCTTCGTGACAATGTCAAATTTGCTCCTGCTTCGTCAAAATATAAAATTTATATCATCGATGAAGCCCACCAGATAACCGATCAGGCGTTTAACGCACTCTTAAAAACCTTGGAAGAACCACCTGAACACGTCTTGTTTATCATGGCGACGACCGAACCGCAGAAAATTCCCGTCACCATATTATCGCGCTGTCAGAGGTACCGGTTCCGTTTATTGTCTACAAAAGAGATCCTTGCGGCCCTTGAGGCGATCGTCGATAAGGAAAGCGTGACGGTCGAAACAGCTGCCCTGAAAGTGGTTACCAGCGCTTCGGGAGGATCGATGCGCGACGCGCTGAGTCTTCTTGATCAGGCGATTTCCATCGGGATCAATAAAGTGACTGCACAAGACATCGAAAACCTTCTCGGCGTGTTGCCCCGCCAGATTCTCGTGGCAACCACCGATGCGCTTGCGCATGAAGATCTTGCGGCGCTCCTGGCGATTGTCAAGGATATTGCCGGTCAAGGATATAACCTTATTCAGTTTGCCCGGGACGAGCGGGAACATCTGCGGCGTTTACTGTTGTTTGTGGTCAACCCGGATATTTTAGATGATTTGATTGATGAAGAAAAAGTTATTTTCGACCGGCAAAAAACCTTGTTTTCTAAAGCCTGGTTAATTCGTTCCGGACATATACTCTCCCGGGCGATCGATGAAATGCGCTGGAGCGATCAGCCGCGCTTGGCACTTGAAATGAATCTTTTGAAACTTGCGCAAAAATACGTTAATGGCATCGATCTGCTCGACCGTTTGGAAGCGCTTGAAAAAAATATTTCTGTATTGGCCGTGACTGATAATTCTGTGTGTCTCAATCAAGTTGCTGTCCCGAAAACGACTGCGATACCGTCTATCGCTGCGGTAAAGACTCCACCGGCGGTTTCCGTACCCGCTGAACCCTCAGCTCCGGCACCGGGCGATTGCGGACAGGCGCAATGGAGCAGCGTGGTTCGGGAAATTCACCATGCCCGTCCACTCATCGGGCAGGTGTTGGCTGACACGCTGTTTTCTGAGATAGCGGGTGAGACTCTTGTGATATCGGTTACCGGAAAATTCCAGGAAGACGGGATTAACCGGAACAAAGAACTCATAGAAAATATTGTTGAGAAGATATTCGGTAGAAAGTACGGTGTCCGGACAGTGATGTCAGCGGGCAAGTCGGCAGCTCCTTTAAGTGAACCACCCATCCAGCGGGAAGAGATTGTTGTTGAGCAGGAACTAAACGTGGTGGAGAAACCGGCGGACTATACCGTAGTGGGCGACTCGACTGAGGCTGCCAAAGAACTTCCTCCTGAAGTGACAAAGATCATGAGCACATTTTCCGGACGGATGAGAAAAAAGAAATGAACCACCCGCAACCTGTTGAACGCATGATAGAGGCTCTGCGTAAATTGCCCGGTATCGGTCCCAAGATGGCGGAACGCCTCAGCTATCATATATTGAAAGCTCCCGGAGACGAAATATCCCGGCTTGTCGATTCCATACGTACGGCAAAAAACCTGATAAAATTGTGCAGCCGGTGCTATACGTTCAGTGAGTCTGATCCGTGCTCTATCTGTGGCGACCTCAGCCGCGACCAGTCGGTGCTTTGTGTTGTAGAAACTCCTCAGGATCTTCTGGCGCTCAGCCAGGTGAAAAATTATAACGGTTTGTATTTTGTGCTGGGAGGGGCATTGTCACCCCTTGACGCGGTTGGTCCGGCCGACATCCGCGTTGAAAAGTTGATAAACCGGTTAAAAAAAGATAACATATCTGAAATCATCCTTGGAACCGATATGGATGCCAAGGGTGAAACGACCGCTCTTTACTTGTCGGAACAGATCAAGCCGTTTAATATCAAAGTTACTCGACTTGGATACGGAATGCCTGTCGGGGGCGATCTGGAATATGCAGATGAAATGACTTTGTCAAAGGCACTTGAAGGCCGTCGCGAGATGTAACGCGGCATATTCAACTTAATACCCATACTGAAAGTAGACCATATATCTGCATAGGCGGTTATTGGCGTCAAGCGCTTACTAGGCTTGGCGTTCTCTTTTTTTCAACAAACTTCTATAAAATTACGAAAGGAGTAAGAACATGATTGAGATTCGATGGCATGGCCGGGGCGGTCAGGGCGCGAAAACTGCAGCACTTTTGTTTGCGGAAGCGGCTCTGGCAACCGGTAAATATATTCAGGCCTTTCCGGAATACGGACCTGAACGGATGGGGGCGCCGGTACAGTCGTTTAATCGTATCAGCGATTCACCGATCACGCTCCATTGCGGACTGCATGAACCGAGTTACGTGGTTATTCTTGATCCGACACTGATGGATTCAGTGCCTGTGGCGGATGGTCTCAAAAAGGATGGCAAAGTGATCGTCAATACTTCGTTTTCCTCAGCGGACATTGCCAAGCGGCTGGGCATTAATGCAAACCAGGTGTTTGTTGTCAATGCCAGCAAGATCGCGCAGGAAACGATTGGTATGAATATCCCGAACACGCCGATGCTCGGCGCGCTGGTGAAGGTTATCGGCACACTTGACCTAAACGGGGTGCTGGAAGATACCAAGCATAAACTGGAACAGAAGTTCCGTCATAAACCCCAGGTTATTGAGGGAAATCTCGAGTCTATCAAACGGGCATTTAATGAAGTCAAAAGTGCCTGATATTAAGATGTAGTTGATTTTGAGGAGGCGTAATGAAAGCTGAAGAACACAAACTAACTGCCAAAGAATTGCCGATAGGCGATATACTTGAAGCAGGTACTGCAGTAGCATTTAAAACTGGTGCATGGCGCAGTATACGGCCGGTCTGGAACTCTCAGAAATGCATCCAGTGTCTGACATGCTGGATCTCCTGCCCTGACACATCAATTATGATAAAAGACGGTAAAGTGACGGGCATAAATTATGATCATTGCAAGGGATGCGGCATCTGTGCAAGCGAATGCCCTAAGAAAATAGGCGCCATTACAATGGAAGTGGAAAAGAAATAAGCAAGGAAGGGATGCTATGATAAAAACAACCTATGCAAAAGGAAAAGTGGTCGCCAAAACCGGCAACGAGGTTATGGCAGAAGCCATGCGACAGATCGCCCCGGATGTTGTGGCGGCGTATCCGATCACTCCGGCAACAGAGATCGTACAAATATTTTCTCAGTTTGTAGCTGATGGACTGGTACCTACTGAATATGTGGCAGTTGAAAGCGAACATTCGGCTATGTCCGCGTGTATCGGAGCATGCGCGGCCGGCGCACGCACGATGACAGGCACATCGTCTCAAGGTCTCGCTCTCATGTGGGAAATGCTCTACATCGCCGCCGGACTTCGGTTGCCGCTGGTGATGGCAGTTATCAACCGCGCCTTGTCCGCTCCCATCAACATTCATGGTGATCAGTCTGATACTATGGGCGCTCGTGATGCGGGATGGATCCAGATTTATTCTGAAAACTCTCAAGAAGCGTACGACAACATGGTTCAGGCCAATCGTATAGCTGAAAAGCTTCGCCTTCCGACCATGGTGACGACCGACGGTTTCATCATCAGCCACTGCATGGAAGTTGTTGAAATGATCCCGGATGAAGATGTCAAAAAATTCGTCGGAGATTTCAAGCCGGAACGGTACCTGCTTGATATAAAACGTCCCTTCACTCTTGGTGCAATCGATTTGCAGGACTACTATTTCGAGCATCGCTACCAGCTCGCGGATGCCATGAACAATGCCATCCCAACGATTCTCGAAGTAGCAGAAGATTTCTCAAAGACTTTTGGTCGTAAATACGACTTGTATGAAAAATATCGTATGGATGACGCGGAAGTGGCACTGGTTATTATTGGTTCAGCAGCAGGGACGGCTAAAGTAGTTGTCGATGAATTACGTAACAAAGGCGTAAAGGCGGGTCTTGTAAAGATCCGTGTTTTCCGTCCGTTCCCGGCAAAACAGTTAGCTGCAGACCTCTCAAAGCTTAAGGCTATTGCAGTTATGGATCGTGCTGATTCTTGTTCTGGAGCCGGTGCGCCGCTTTATACTGATGTTGCGGCA
>JBELAT010000013.1:0-22219 GCA_049508565.1 Endomicrobiales bacterium
GAATAATACTATTATGCCTGTCATAAACATGCTGACGAGAAGAAAAATAATAGCGTTGAGTCCCATATTTGCTCCTCCATAAAACAAAAAGCTTAAATAAACACTGACCGGTTTTCATGTATGTCTGTAAAGAGTACGCATTATTGTACCGAACATTATTTCAAACAAAGAGTTGTAACGTGAGTCTTACATTTTTCCCGAACGCTTGAATTTCCGGTATTTGTGAACAGCGGCATATACTATAACGATAATTATAGCAGCAATACCGGTAGTTTTGCCGAACATCTTAAATACTGCAGGCCAGTTGTCTCCGGCGAGTTTGCCGGCATATGCCAGCGCGGAAAAGAAGATAATATTGCTGACAATGATGCCGCAGTATGTCTTGATATGGCTGAGCCGGAAAATTCCCGCACAGACGATGGCGCAAAAATTCATTCCCGGTATGAATTTTGCCAAAAACAGCGAGCCGACGCCAAACCGGAGTACCAACTGTGACGTTTTTTCGTAAATGTATTCAGGCATGAGCTTAGAAAAAAACTTTTTGTCGAAATAATGCGCACCATAGCGGCGCGCGATCTCGTATAATATGATTCCTCCTGCCGACATGCCCAGCGCAGTTGAGGATATTATGATCAGCATTGAACCGTGTCCGTCGGAAGCAATGTAGCCGGCAAAGACGGTCCCCAGCTCGACGGGAACAGGCGGGAAAAACGAGTTGGCGATTGCCGAGAAAAACAGGGTGAAAAACAAGGCTGCCGGTGAGTCTGCCAGAAGATAGAGTTTGTCTAAGAATTGATCCATTGTGCATATATCCTTTTAAGTAATTCCGCCCATACCATACTGGCTACACCGCCGGCTACGCACAGGAGAAGCCCGGCGGGCGTCACAGGAGCGAATTTGAAAATACCCCGCAGCGTCGGGATGGAAAGAACAAGGCCCAGGAAAAAAAGAGACCCGCTGAGTACCCACCAGAAAGCGTTATTACGCGACGCGAGTGTCGCAAATATGTTTTGAGTGCCCGACCGGTTAATCAAGATTAATCCCACATTGGCAAAGATCATTGTAGTAAATGTCAGGGCGCGTGCTCCGGATTCACCGACACTGTGGATGGAAAAGAAAAATATTGAGGCTATGATCACCAGCAGGCCGAGTCCCTGCAGCATACTGTAACATACCATATTTCTGCCGAACAGGGGGTGTGCAAGGTCACGCGGTGTGCGATTCATGATACCGTTTTCCGCCGGCTCGGCTTCAAAGACAATGGAACAGGCGGGGTCAATAATAAGTTCCAGAAAAAGAATGTGTACGGGCATCAGCACGAGCGGCCAGCGAAGTAGTACTGGGATAAGAGAAATACCGGTGATCGGCACATGAATTGCAAAAATATACGCCATGGCTTTGCGCAGGTTGTCGAAAATACGCCGTCCCATTGAGACACCGGAAACGATGGAAGAAAAGTCGTCATTGACAAGAACAATATCAGCGACTTCTCGCGCGACATCTGTCCCGTGGTTGCCCATGGCTATTCCGATGTTGGCGGATTTAAGTGCCGGTGCGTCGTTTACCCCATCGCCGGTCATGACGACTACCTCGCCGTTGCCTTTTAAAATAGTGACAATCCTTAATTTCTGTTCTGGGAGAACGCGGGCGAAGACGGAAACGGTCCGTATTCTCTGGCGCAGCTCATCATCGCCCATATGTTCCAAATCGGTTCCGGTTAAGCAGTTAATGGTGTCTGAAAGACCGATTGCGCGGCCTATGTTTTTTGCGGTTTCGGGATAGTCTCCGGTGATCATTATGACGCGAATCCCTGCATTTCGACATTCAGTGATTGCTTCGGCGACGGTCTCCCGCAGAGGGTCGATAAGTCCTACAAGACCTAAAAATATAAACGAAAAGTCGTGTTGTCCCCCCGGTAAATGGAGGTCGGTAAATTGTGCCTTTGCAACGCCAATTACGCGCAATCCCTTTTGAGCCATGGTTGCGACCTCGCTGAGACAGGCGGCGGCAGATGCGGCATTTAAGTGGCAGAGATCAATTATGGCTTCCGGTGCTCCCTTAGCTGCGATAATGTAGTCATTGCCACCCGGAGACTGCCAGACACGCGACATAGCCAGCAGTTCTTTGTCGAGAGGATATTCCTGAACCAGCGTCCAGGTGTCATGGAGATGTTCAGTTCCTGCAAGGGTCTTAGTACCCAGTTCTTTTAGTGCTTGTTCCATGGGATCAAACGGATCCCGCTGACTGGCGAGAATACTGAACTCCACCAGTTCATGGAACCGGTCCGGCAATGAATCGTTCCGGCCATGATCGAGTACATACTCGGATTTGTCGGCGAACAACGTGTCGGGGACCATGCGGTTGGTGGTTAATGTTCCCGTCTTATCGACACATAACACGGTTGCAGAGCCGAGTGTTTCGATAACCGAAACTGTGCGGGTCAGCATATGATGGTGCGACATCCGCCAGGCGCCCAGCGCAAGAAAAACCGTCATTACGACAGGAATCTCCTCCGGCAGGGTTGCCATCGCCAGGGTGATACCTGCCAGCAAGCCGTTAAGCCAGCTATTTCTGGTCAGCGCGTACATGACAACGACGAGCGAGCAGCACACAAGTCCTGCCAGCGTCAGTCTCTTGACCAGCGTGTGGATCTCGTGTTCAAGGAGTGTTGGTGAGGGCGGGATAGTCTCAATCGTTTTGCCGATTTTGCCGATCTCGGTCGAACCACCCGTTTCGGTGACTCGGGCGATTCCCGTGCCGCGGACGATTAATGTGCCGCAATAAATGCTTGGCAGATCGTTGCCACCCGGCCGACTTGCGCCGCCAGAGGGGTTGTCGCAGACATATTTTCTGACCGCTACGGACTCTCCTGTCAGAAGCGATTCGTCAACCGACATGTTAACACAACACAGCAGGATAGCGTCTGCGGGTATGCGGTCACCTTCTGACAAAAGAAGAATATCGCCGCGGACAAGTTCCCGCCCGGCAATACGTTTCTGGCGGCCGTCACGGATAACCAGTGCCCGGGGGCTTGAAAGATCGCGCAGCGCTTCCAGAGCTCTTTCGGTCTTGTGTTTTTGGTAAACCGTAATACCAATAATAATAGCAACAAAACCGAGAAGCATGACGGCTTCACTGGTGTCGCCCAGCAACAAATAGATGCCGCCGCAGACTGCCAGCAGCAGGAACATCGGCTCCGATATTATTTCCAAAAAGGTGGAAAGGAAGTTTTTTTTGTGATCACGAGGGAGTTCGTTATATCCTTGTCTTTCGAGAAGACGCTGTGCTTCCTGTTCGGTAAGGCCATACAACGAAGCAACATCAATTTCGGCATAGACCATACATATTCCTTGGATGGCGGTTGGTTGGAAGGGCTGCGTGGTGGTGCAATAAATTAATTTCGGGGGAACTTATCGGCGTATTTTCTGATCCATTCAAGGGCCGCCTGCTCGCCGGTAACAGGCTGACCAGTCTTTTTGCACAGTTCTTTTTTGTAATTCTCAATATGGCAGATCTGCTCAAGCATCCGGATCTTAAAGCTGTCTTTGGGTCCGATAAACTGAACACCAATATCAAAAACAGTTTTGTCATTAGCATTTGGTCTGCACCATACAACTTTGCCTGTTGTCGAGAAAACCGGCCGTACCAGGGGGATGCGTATATCAATAACAGTATCGATAGGGACTGGAATGCTTGAACGGAACGATAATCCGCCGAAACTTATTTCATTGAGGTATTCCGTACGGTGGGTTACAAGATCCTGTAATTTGATCTCGATGGGCATGTCAGCCGAATGGCGGATATATTTACGTTTTTCGCTTTCACTATTGTTATTGGTGGCGGTCATACAAACTCCTTTTTCAACTGGTTATGTCAACACCCATGTAGTGTTCTATTGAATAGGAAAGGCTCATCTTGCATTAATGAAAAGGCAACGTACTCACATGCCCTGTTTTCCGTGCTTTGCACCACAAGAGAATGCAGGGCAATTGAAGCTGTCTAATCAATTATATCAAAAAAAACAGAGCTTTGCGATTACACAAAAATCTGTTTTTTTGTAAGAAAATGACAGTGCACGGTGGTTATTTTACATTCAATATTCGTCCGATTGCTTCTTCAAACCCTTCTTTTGACATTGCCCCGACAGCCATCTGGGGTTTGCCTTCTTTAGGGACAAAGAGGATGCTGGGGATGCTTGAAACCCCGAATTGCGAAGCCAAGGTTTGTTCTTTGTCGGTATCTACCTTGTACACATGTATCTTGCCGGCATACAGTTTCTGTATTTCCTCTAAAATAGGCGAAACCATTTTGCAGGGTCCGCACCAGTCGGCATAAAAATCAATAATACACGGCAGATCTCCCTTAAATGCCCATTGTTTTTTTTCACTATAGTCAAAAACCTTGGTTTTGAACATTTCATTGGTTAGTAGTTCCATACGGATTCCTCCCGGCGTATCGTTGCTTTTTTGGATTTGTTTAAGGGATTATTACATTTTCTTTAGCTGGTCATTGATCTCAGTCATCCAGTCTTTTTCCATATCAGACTGATAGCCGACAAAGTGTTTGGTAATTGCCCCGTCAGGACCGACAATAAAAAATGCGGGTATTCCACTTATCCGGTACGCTTTCGATGCCGAGCCATCATCATTGAGAATGGTATATTTCAGTGTATTTTTCATAACGAATGAAAGGGTCGCTGCGGGGTCTTTTTCAACATTTATTCCTACAATGACCACATGCGGGTTATGTGAATATTGTTCGTACATTTTCTCGACTGCCGGTATTGATTTGCGGCACGGCGGGCACCAGGTGGCCCAGAAATCGACAAAAACTACCTTGCCTTTAAATTGCGATAATGTAACCGTTGCCCCCGCCGTACTGAGTAACTTGAAGTCCGGCGCTGTTTCAGCTGATACGGAAATAGAGGACACTATAACTGCGCACATTACAGATACAATCCACTTGATCATGCTCATACATCCTCCAAAAAGAATTTAAATGTCGTATACGCAAGTATTAACTATTACTATCCTGTTGTGTATTTCCTGTGATTGATTTCTTTTCACTTCAAAATATCCATTACGCATTATTATTTTAAAACAAAGTGCCGTATATGTCCATGACCTTAACTGCAATCTGGCTATCTTTTTTCCTGTATTGCTTCAGGCGAGAATCATTTCTTTACGCAAAAATGCCTGCTGCGTATGCGTCTGCCGGTTGGATATTATTTAGGGCGGGGCAAACTAGAATCTAAAATCCCCGCCATAATGCGCCAGGGAAGAATCTTTTTCAACAGGCACAATAAGGTGATCTCTCCGTTGATTGTTATCAGAAAACGTTTGCCTTTGCATTGTGCGAGTATTTTTTCTGCCGCTTTTTCTGGTGATACCAGGGAATGGCGTGCTGAAACGCCTTTTGTCATCCATTCGGGCATGCTCTTTTTTTCAGCGACGTACTGCGGTGTATCGATATCGGCTGGGCAGGCCACATGTACTGAAATTTCTTTACACAACAGTTCTCTGCGCATGGCCTCTGCAAAGTTGACGACGCCTGCTTTTGCCGCACAATACGTAGAATACCCCGCTGCTCCAATCAGCCCGAGTGCTGATGAGATCATTAAAATTTTAGACCCCGGTTTTAATAGCGGTAGAAATATCTTTGTCGATACTATGGTGCCCCAGAGATCGATTTCGATATCTTCCTTTAATTTTCCGTAGTCAGTATAGTCGGACAATAGATTAACGGAAACAACGCCGGCATTAAGCACCAGAAAATCTATGTTCCCGAATTGTTTTTTTATGTCTTGGGCTATTGTGGAGAGCTCCTGGTGTGATGTGATATTGCCGGGGAAACCAAATGCTTCATACCCACTTGATTTAATGGCTGAAACAGCGGTATCCAGGACTTCTTTTCTGCGTGCTATCAAGAGCGGCACGTAACCGTTTTTCGCCAGATTCTTGGCGAAAGCAAGTCCCAGTCCCGATGAACCACCAGTAATAACAACATAACGCTTTTCAACCATAACACAATCCCCCTTATGAGTTCAGTCTTAATATTCTTATCTCATGCTCTTGTCTTTCGAATTGAGCACGCAGATTTCTAAACAAGGTTTTTAAAAAAACATCTTTTCCTTTTGTGCTGTTTTGCCTTAAAATGTTCCCACAATGTCAATACCTTTGTGTTTGTTTCAAGTTGACCGGACGCTTCAACGGCAGTAATATTGTTTTTTACGAAAGTTTTATAGCCTTCCCGCATGATCAGGGCGTTGATACCTTTGCCCTGAAGATCTTCGCGTATCGCGATAAGAAGAAGTTCAGCCGTATCATTTTTCCGGGAAGCCTGTAACATGTGCAGGAAGCCGAAGGGGAAAAGTTTTCCTTTAGTTTTCTGTAATGCTTTCGACATCAGTGGAAGCGTAAAACCGAATCCAACAATCTTATTTTCGCTGTCAGCTATCAACTGAATAAATTCAGGGCGGATAAATGAAAAATACATTTTCGTGTAATATGCCACCTGTCTGTCTGAAAGAGGGACAAACCCGAATATATCTTTATAGCAGTTGTTGAGCAGATCAAAAATTTCTTTTGAGTAGGCAAGAACATCTTTTGTTTTGTGAAGAGGAACGACTTTTACGTTGAGCCTTTTTTCTACGATGCGCGCCATGCGGTCCATTTTTTCGTAAGAGTCCTGCGTCAACGTTATTCTAAACTCCAGCCAGTCGACTTCTTTTGCATAGGAACGTTTAGCAAGATGTTCAGGGTAATAGGGGAAATTGTATACGCCCGACAAATTGCATAGCAGATCAAAACCTTCAACCAGCATTCCTTCTTTGTCGAAATCGGTAAACCCAAGCGGACCCTGCAAGCCATTCATGCCATTTTCTTTGGCCCAGCTCTCAACCGTATCCAGCAGTGCCGCGGAAACTTCATAGTCGTCTATAAAATCTATCCATCCAAACCGTGCGTTTTTTTTCTTCCATATTTCTATGTAGCGGTCATTAATGATGCCGGCTATACGCCCGACAACCTTACCATCTTTAAAGGCAAGCCAGTATTTTGCCCGGCAAAAGTCAAACGCGGGGTTTGTCTGTGCGCTCAATGTGTTCTTTTCATCAAAATCAAGGGAGGGTACCCAGTATTGGTTCTGTTTATAGAGCTCATGCGGAAAACGTATGAACGTGTTCAAATCCTTTTTTGAAACCACTTCTTTGATAGTAACGGACATTTACGAACCTCCGCCGATGATAATATTTGGCACCGTTCCCGTTTACTGTTGCTATAACCGTTCTTTTTGCGGTCGTAGATTTGAAGATTTTACCAAAGTTTGAGTCTCGCGACAAGGGCGGGTTATGCTTTTTAAGATACGATGTTAAACTGGGTTCTACCGGCCACTTGCTATAAATTTGATATAATACACTACTATGGCAGAATTTCTCGACAAGCTTAACCCCAAACAAAAAGAGGCGGTCCTGCATATTGACCAGCCGCTAATAATTTTTGCCGGTGCTGGAACAGGTAAAACCCGGGTGATTACCTGCCGTATCGCTCATCTTTTAGGCAGCGGGGTTTCTCCCTGGCAGATCCTGGCTGTTACTTTTACCAATAAAGCCGCTGAGGAAATGCGCCGTCGGGTTGATGAGCTTGCTGCCGGACAGGGTCGTGGAGTCTGGATATCTACCTATCACTCATTTGGAGCGCAATTTCTGCGTGTTGAAGCTAAGCAGATCGGATTAAACCCCGAATTCCTTATATATGATACAAACGACCAGAAACATGTTATCAAAGATGTGATCGAGCTACTTAATCTCAGCGATAAAACGTACAAACCTTCACGCATTATTGAGCTCATCAGTCGCGCAAAAGACGACTTGCTTGACGCTGACTCATATGCTATCCATGCACTGGCATCCGGTGATAATTTCCGCCAGACCGCAGCGGCCATTTATGAAATATATCAGAAAAAGCTTAATCAGGCTGGTGCGCTGGATTTCGGTGATCTTATCATGCGTACTGTCATGGCTTTGCGCGATAATACTGCTCTGCGGGAAAAATATCAGGAGCGGTTTAAGTATGTTTTAGTCGACGAATACCAGGATACTAATCATGGACAGTACCTGCTGACCAAATACCTGTCGGCAAAACACAAAAACATCTGCGTCGTAGGCGATGATGATCAGTCGGTCTATTCCTGGCGTGGCGCCGACATTCGCAACATCCTTGAGTTCGAACGTGACTATCCCGGCTGTCGCATGATCAAGCTGGAACAAAATTACCGGTCCACTCCTAATATATTAAATACTGCCTGGCAGGTGGTCCAGCGAAATCAGAAGCGTGTTGAGAAGAAACTGTGGACGAACAATAGCGAAGGCGAAACCGTCCAGCTTATCGAAGCACGTAATGAACTCGATGAGGCGCAGGACATTGTGTACAAAGTCCAGTCGTTGACCCGTAAATATGGGTATAAACGCAATGATTTTGCCGTATTTTATCGCACCAACGCTCAGTCGCGCGTTCTTGAAGACGCATTCCGGCGCGAGGGAATACCCTATGCTGTTATCGGGACGATGCGATTTTATGAACGGGCCGAGATCAAAGATGTTCTCGCGTACTTAAAACTCATTCATAACCCTCATGATAACGTCAGTTTCAAACGTGTGGTCAATGTGCCTCGGCGCGGTATCGGCAAGGCCACCATTGACACGCTTGATCAACTTGCGAACGAGAAAAACTGTTCGATCTGGCAAGCTATGGTTATGGCCGGCGATAAAAAGGGCTTAACTATTTTTCGTAACATAATAGAAGAACTTCGTGCGCTGAAAGATGCTCATACCGTCAAAGAGATAACTGCGCTGGTTCTTGAAAAAACGCGGTTTGTTGAAGATCTTAAAAGCGAAGACACCATCGAATCGCGTAGTCGGGTCGAAAATATTTACGAATTAATGTCGGCGATCGACGAGTTTGAAACCCGATCGCCTGATAAAACGCTTGCCGGGTACCTGACGCAAGTTTCCCTGGTCAATGATATCGATGAATGGTCTGAAGAAACCGACCGAGTGACATTGATGACGCTCCACCTGGCAAAAGGGCTGGAATTCAAGTCGGTGTTTGTGACGGGTCTAGAAGAAGGATTGTTCCCGATCGGCGATGCCGCATTTGATGAATCAGATCTTGAAGAAGAACGGCGTCTGATGTATGTCGGGATGACACGCGCCAAGGAACACCTGTATCTTTCCTGGGCTGCAGAACGGCGGGTTTACGGCAAAACCCGATGGAACTTGCCCTCCCGTTTTATCGCTGAGGCGGGTTTGCAGACAGAACCTCGTGAACAACAGAATGAAAATCGCTACCGCCACTCCGTCAAAGTCTCTAATGTTCCGCCAGATAACCTAAATGAAAACGAAACCAGCACGCCTGCATCAGTGAGCGCTCCGACTGACAACCAAGAAGACCATTCTCTTTTTAAGATCGGTTCCCGCGTCCTCCATCAGATGTTCGGGCCCGGAAAAATAATCGACCGATCCGGTGCTGGTGATGATCTGAAGCTTGTCGTTGTCTTTGATACTGGGCAATGGAAAAAGCTCCTCGCCAAATATGCAAATCTCCAACAAATCGATTGATAAATAAGAAAAGAGAATATATAGAGTATTTATTGAAAAACCATTGACAATTATAGTGTTTCATATTATATTTATTGAGTCATTGAACAAGCATTTGTAACCAAAAACAAATGAGGGAGTCAATGCACTAAATGGCCAAGATACGTAATACGGATCTCAATAGATATTTCTATACAAGTAAAAGATAAAAGCAGAGCGGATTTAGCTCTGCTTTTATCTTTTGGTTGAATCATGATAATAGGGGATCCAAAATAGCTTGATTGTTATGCCCTAAGTAAATAAAAGATTTATCGGAGGCTATTACGAACTACTCAATGAATGATGAGCAAACTAAAAGGAACATTGTCAATGTGCTTGAAAATGATTTTTCTCAGATCGATCAACAATTCATGCTTGCCACTGCTGGGATGAAGGATTATTTAGAGCAAATCAAAGAGCAGTTTGATGGTTATGATCAAAAGTTTGAGGAACTTGAAAAACAGATAAGTTATATCGAAAGCCAGAAGCATTCTGTGTTCGCTGTAATAGATGAACATTTTAGAAAAGTTTGGAATATTATGCAGAAGATACCAAAGGAGCAGTATGAAACGCATAAAGCGTATTTCCAATATAAATTGCATAAATATTTTGCAGAACACTCAGAAATAAATCGCCGGATATGTGAGAAGCCGTTTGGATATGATGGCGATTTCATTATGATGAGCCTCATTTATGATTATCATGAGGGGAAATATCTCGGAGATAATAGTTTTGAACGATTGATTAACAATTACACCTGCAATATTCCTGTCTCATCTTCTAATATACAGCGCAAGAATTATATAAAAGAAAAAATATCTACAACGGCGCAAAGGATAACGAATCCTAAGATTCTGAGTGTTGGATGTGGGCCTGCGCAAGAGCTGTTTGAATTAATCAAAGACAAGCAAATCACAAAACCTTTTGAAATCACTTTGCTCGATTTTGAGCGAAAAGCTATTGAGTATATAGAAGATGAACTCAAAAAGCATAGTATAAAAGGTTTGCCTATTAAACTCAATATGGTTCGTGCCAACATAATAGATATATTAAAGAGCAAAAATTCAAAATATGGGAACGAATCTTATGATCTAATATATGTTTCAGGAGTATTTGATTATTTGGGGGAAAGAGCATGTCATAAGATATTAGCTGGACTCTATAAAAAGCTAAATAAAAAAGGCAATCTGTTGGCCTGCAATATTTCTTTAAAAAATGATTATCATAGAGCATATTATGAAATATTTGGTGGGTGGGAGATGAATCATAGGAGTGAAGATGAAGTACTTTCGTGGGTTAAGGATCTTAATGATTTTTCATCCGGTTCGTGTGAATTAATTTATTGTGGTAACTACTTGGTGTTAAATATTGCAAAATTATGAATAATCTCGTTATATCAGGAGCTTTTGTATTTCTAAGCAGTGTAACATGCGCAATATTTACATTTTTTATTTCTCCACGAAATATTCAAAAAAGTGTGTGGAGTTTATTTGGTTTATCTGTAGGATTATGGGGGTTAGGGCTTTTACTGGCATTTCATTCAAATGATGCAGCTAACGCTCTTTTCTGGGCAAGGTTTCTAAATTCCGTTGCAATTTTAATCCCTCTATTCTTTGTACATTTTGTTATTTTGTTTACCAATAAGTCAGTTTCGAAAAGACGAGAACTTATTTTTTACTATTTTATAGTAATCACATTCTTTTTATTGACCATCATTTATCCTCAATATTTTGTAAAAAGTGTTAGCCCAAAGTTTTCTTTTAATAATTATCCTGATCCCGGAGTACTTTACTATGTTTTCCCTTTATTGTTTGGTTATCTTGTGTGTTATGGCATAGTATTATTGGTAAATGATCTCCTTGCAACGAATAGCAGTATTAAAAGAAATCAAATAAAATATTTTCTGATAGGTATTGCTATTGGGTTTAGTGGTGGTTCAACCACTTTTTTTCATGTCTTTAATATTAATATTTATCCCTTTGGAACTTATCTCGTCCCCTGTCATGTCTTAACGGTATCATATGCGGTATTAAAATATAGATTAATGGATATAAAAGTTGCGATAACGAGAGCAACTCTTTTCATAGCGGTTTATGCTATTGTGTTGGGTTTGCCGTTTCTTTTTGCGTTTAAAACAGGTTTTTGGGTGTGGTCTTTAGTAATGATGGCCGCTTTTGCCAGCGGTGGCCCATTTCTTTTTCTCTTATTAAAAGATAGTGCGGAGAAAATATTACTTGCCGAGCAGAAACGTTACCAGCAGATATTACTACAAGCATCCTCTGGCATGCTCAAACAACATGACCTGGATAAATTGCTCAAACTTACCGTGTATATCATAAAAAGAGCCGTGAAAATAAAATTTGCAGCCGCGTTCATTCATAACAAGAGCGATCATACATATGAACTGCGTGCCATACGGAACGGCAAAATTAAGCTTTTTAAATACGCTTTTCTGGAAGATCATCCTCTGATAGCGTATATCCAAAAACACAGGGATCCGTTTACCTATGACGATCTTCCCCAGGAAATCAAAGATGCGATAGAGTTAAAATTGGGGATAAACCTCGTTGTGCCGTCGTTTATTGAGAATGAGCTTTTAGGGTTTATTTTACTCGGCAACAAGGTCAATAATATGTTATATTCCGAGGACGATATTAACATTTTTATCACTTTGTCTAACCAGGCAGCGCTGGCAATAGAAAACTGCAACTATCTCAAAGAATATTCCGCTGCGAAACAAAAAATGTATGCCGACCAGAAACGGACTTCCCTCTTAGAACTTATGAGCGGAATCGTGCACAAGGTAAAAAATATGCTGGGAGGCATATGCCTGCCCGCCCAGGGAGTGCAGGAATCACTTGAAGACCTGTACAAAGCAAATCCTTCCTTAAAAACCAACGAAAACGTAAAGAAATATCACGATGAAGTCCTGGATGCGGTCAAGAGAATAGACGCGAATGGCCAAAAGATCAATAATGTTTTCGTCAGAGCGATAGATTTGGCCCAGGCCGGAGTTGAAGATGCAGTTTTCGAGAAGCATTCACTGAAGCAGCTGATTGGGATAGCCACTGAGACTATAAAATCAAAATATACTGTAAATGCACTACCGCTTGAAACAGAAATTCCAGCCAATGACCTGATTTATGGCGTTAAAAGCAGGTTGGTTGATATCCTAGAAAATATACTAAGCAACGCTTATATAGCGACGGTTGAAATACTTGATTATATCGACTATGAAAAGAAGAAAGATTATAGGCCGTTAATTAAAGTGAGCCTGACCAACAGAGGCAATGCACAGCGCATAACGATTACGGATAATGGCGTGGGAATGAGAGAAGACGGGAAAAAGAAAGTATTTGCACCGTTTCGCAACACTGGTTCGCGGTTCATGCGTTCGGGCATGGGAACCTATGTTATCAAACCGATGGTAGAAGATATTCATAACGGCAAAATATGGTTTAATTCGGAATTTATGCAAGGCACGACCTTTTATGTTGAACTGCCCAGCGAACAGGGAGAATCTTATGAGCGAAGTTCAGAAGGCTCGCCTGTTATTGATTGATGACTAAGAATATATATGAAGTCAATAGTACGAACTCTGACCAGTGTAGGCTAAAATATTGTTCGCATCTGAACAAATAAGGCACAACATTTTATGTTGAATTGCCGAAAGATCGCGGCAATCTAAGCAAAATGCCGGAGGAATCTTATGACTGATGAAAAGAAACCGCAGATTCTTTTAGTCGATGATGAAGAAGCAATCTGTCAGGATATAGCCCGGTCTCTGGTTCGGGAAGGTTTTGATGTAGAGTACAGAACATCCGGTGAAAAAGGACTTGAATTTCTTGCAAAGAATCCTCACACCGATATTGTACTTCTGGATATCAATCTTGGGGCGGGTCTCCGTGGAACGGAATGTCTTAAGATTATAAATAAAATGTATAAACATGTCCAAGTAATCATGCATACCGGTGAGAAGGACCTTAATACTGGTGTAGAGTGTATGAAGTCTGGTGCCTATGATTTCACCACTAAGCCCTTCGAAAAACAAGTGTTCCTTGAAAAAGCCCGCGGTGCACTTGAAAAGAAGAAACTCTCTCTATTGGAAGAGAAAGAGAAACTTACCCTCATCACCGGGATGGCAGAAGGAGTCACTCATCAAATCAACAATCGTTTATGCGAATTTTCAATGGAATCCGGAGATATTATACTCGATGTTGCTGATATGATGGAGAACAACAGGGAATACTTAGATAAAAATCCCGAATTTAAGAAAACTGTTGAAAATGTTATGAAAACGGCCGAGGCAATCAGTAACAATGTACGAAAAACGTCCAACGTCATAAGCGGGATTATTAACTATGGTCGCATAAAATCGAACGGAACGCAATTAAGTTCTTTTAAACTCAAAGATCTCATTGAAAATGCGGTAGAACTGCTCATGATAAACAATAAGAGTGAACAGATGCCGATAAAAATAGCTCCATATAACGAAGACCAGGAAATATATGGGATAAAATCTTTGTTGATAGAAGCGGTGTATGGTATTATGCAGAATGCATATGAAGCAGTTCTGCAAAGAGAAATCTTGTTGAAAGCAGATGAAAAAAAGACACCGTCTGAGATAACTGTTTCATTGACTGCCAGCCCGGATTCATACGTTCTGCAGATAAAAGATAACGGCATAGGAATGAAAGAAGAAGACAAAAATAAAATATACGCTCCTTATTTTACGACAAAACCATCAGCGTGCCCCGGAATCGGTGCAGGGTTGTACGTGATACGGCGAATTGTTGAAGATGATCACAAAGGAAAACTTTTGTTTGAGTCCAGTTATTTAAACGGTACGGTATTTTTCATAGAAATTCCCCGGGAAAAGAAATTCAATTCAATTTTAATAGTTGATGACGAAGAAGAAACAGTGGAGCTTCTGGTTAAATCCCTTCAGCGGCAAGGAATAAAAGCCATTGGGGCAAGGAGTGGCGGGGAGGCGCTTGAACTATTTAGAGACAATTATCCCGAATATGTTATTTTAGATATTCATCTCCCCGATACGAATGGCGATGTGGTAATAAAGGAAATGAAAAAAATTCATCCCTCTTCAAAGATATATTTTGTCACTGGTGACAATGCTATGAGCGAAATCAAAGCAAGAGAGCTGGGTGCCAGCGGAGTCATTGCCAAACCATTGTTACCATCGGAATTATTGGATAAGATACATAGCCGGAAATAAATGTTTTACGAGGAGATAAAAATGGAAGAGTATCAAAGAAAGGTTTTGCTGATCGAAGATGAGCTGGAAACGTGCAGAGCCATTGCCGAATGCTTGAAAATGCGGGGAGATTCCATCGATTATGTGCACAGCGGAGAAGCTGGCATCAAATATCTTGAAGAGCATCCGAACATCGAAATTGTGCTATTGGATATAAATCTGGGCCATGGCATTGACGGTTTCTCAACGCTTGAGATAATACGGAATAAATTCAAATATGTTCAAGTCATTATGTCAACCGGTGAAAGCGGTTTGCAATCAGGCATAAAAGCCATGCAAAAAGGGGCATCGGATTATATATCTAAGCCGTTCAAAAGTGAAGAGTACTGCGAAAAAGCGAGCCGCGCTATTAAACTGCGCGAAAGCGAGATACTTAATGATATATATTCAGAGTTGATTAACAATGATATAAGAAATCTGCTCGGATGTTTTCAAGATTCTCTAAGCATGTTAACAGAGAAGAGTGGTAATAAAAATAAACCTGTCAATCCTGATGCCCTGAGGTTGGGGGTAAAGCAGTTGATGTGTCTTGTCAACAATGTACATATGATAAGGAAATATGAGGAACACATATTAACACCATATATCACGGAATTCTATCTCAAGAGTGAATTGGAAGAAGAACTTAAGCCGCTGCTTGATAAATATAAAGACCAGTTGAAAGTGACCTATAATAAATATGAGGAAGGACACAAGATCAAAACAGACAGAGAGCTTCTTATGCAGGTATTTTGGAATCTTCTCTTTCTCAATGTGTGGACAGCTGAAACCACTACGGTTAATGTGATAATAAACGAACAAATGAATGGACTCGATATTACAGTGCGCTATGCCGGTTTTTATTCTGAACCTCTTATGGATCCCGACATTTTTAATAAATATTCATATATCAGCCACAAAACTGATAGTTCCAACCCGAACATGGCGCTCGGTCTTACGTATTGCAAATATATAACTGACTTGCTGGGCAGCGAAATAAAAGTACATGGTGATACCAATGCAAAGGAAACGATATTTTCTTTTACAGTAAAAAACTTAAAAACAGAGGGAATATAGTCAACAAGTATCTTTTATTGTTATTGGCTTACAATGATTGACCAGGCCCAGAAACGGTCGAACCAGTTACAATCTCAAACAGCATTAATCAACATGACTTAAATGTACACCATAAGGCAAAAAACGAAAGACTTATGCTATACTATTGAAGTAATAAGGTAATAACATTGTTCGGAGATTAATTTAATGTTATAATTGAAATAACAACACAAATTGTAAAATGAAACGATCCGACAGATAAGGTGCAGCTATGCATGTCGATAAACGCGGGCCTCTTAACGAAGAAGAAGAAAAGAAACTAATAGACGCATGCCGCTCTCCCATAGAAAAGCTTTTAATCATTCTACCGATTGACACCGGAATGCGCGCAGTAGAGATTGAAAATATACATAAAAAAGACTTCATGTGGCAGCACAGGCGCATATCCGTCCATGGAGATCCTAAGAATGATGATGGGCACATAATTCAACTTACTAACCGTGCGTATGACCTTCTTTCATCCTGGTTTATGTTCTGCGATACCGTGGGGATAAAGAAGCGCTTTGTTCAGAGGACGATAAGTACCGTTGCAAAACGAACGGGCTTAAAAAATGTCAGTTTTAATACATTGCGCAGAACATTTGCCATACGTGAGATTAAACAGCATAAGCCTTTACACGAGATAATGTCAACGCTGGGATTCCGCTCTGAAGAGATGTTCAAGGCATTTATAAATATACCTTTAGATGAATTAAGCCAGAACAATAATGTCCAAAAACAAAGCAATAATTCCCTCTCCTGAATCCCTCAGCAAGCCCCCTCTCTAAAAATGAAGGTGTACAGATTTGATGATTATCAATACAGAGACACTTGACAAAATAAACATAATTGAGTAAATTAATGGTGTACGAAGATGCACCATTATTTTTTTTGTCATCTTTATGATGTACGTTAGTACATCATGTTTGAACAAAAACAAATTTTTTTTGTCTGTGTTTGAAAAGGCAGTTTATTAAATTACTTAACTTATAAAGGGCTTGCATAGGTAGATAATAAATTTATACGACATCGAAGTTTGAATAATCGAAAAGGAGCCCAAGTCTCCACAAAAGGGATTGGTCTCTGCGGATGAAAAAATGTTCATTGTTTCACAGAAAGAGAATATAATGCAAAGATTTGTGCAACGATCCTTTTTATCCCTATTCATAGTGCTGTCGGTATTGTTATGTCCTCATCTTTTGTTTGGAGCATTTTCACAAGAATCTGCCGTGCCTGCAACCGGGAACAATGCGACCAATTATGTATTTTCAGCAGCTTTTTCATTTCCATATCACTCTTATGGGTTTCAGATACATATTTATTGTAATGGCAGCGATATAGCCGGAAGTCCTTTTACTGCAAATGTAGTAAACGCTCAGATTTTCAATTTTAACACACCGTACGAATACACAACGGGGACACTCAATTACACAACAAAACTCGCGGCAGGAGCTTACACGTACCGGTTCGCGGCTACCTATCTTCCCACTAATACGTTAACCCTTGACTCAATAACATCAGGCCCAGCAGTTATATGGGGCGGTGCAATAAGTGGTTATGTATGTAATTATAACGGGGCCGCCATGACGGGTCTGACTGTCACTCTTTCGGGCTCAGAAAACGAATCAACGGCAACCGACGGTACCGGTTACTATCAATTTCTTTGCGTTAACAATGGAGCATTGACGGTTTCGCCTGCTGGCAGTTTCTCGCCCGCAAACATCTCATTTAATAATCTTTCTTCCATGCAACCTAATGAGAATTTCAAGAGGACGAACACGGCGCCGGCACTGACCTGGACAGGGGAATCAAACTACCAATCATCGGGAGTTTACCCGCACAACGGGTCTCGCAATGCAGATGAATTTATTTTTCGCATCAAGTACACCGATGCTGACAACGATGCGCCGTCTTATGTTTTGCTTCATATTCTGAGCAATGGATCCGATATTGTCGGAAGTCCTTTTCCAATGTCTTATACTGCCGGCTCTTATTCTGGTGGTGCCATTTATGCAGTTTCTACAACACTTGCTTATAGTTCAAATTATACCTATTATTTCGCCGCCGCCGACTGTTTTTCCGCCGCAGCACAGAATACACCGGTAAAATCGGGCCCGCAGATAAATCCAACGATAAGCGGCATAGTCACCAATCCGCTAGGTCAGGCAGTTTCCGGGGTTAATGTAACCCTTACCGGCGATGCAACTATGACCACAAATACTGATTCTTACGGTAATTACTCATTTCAGAATGTGTTGCCGAACAATAATTATACTATTACACCGACCTGTCCTTATACGATGAACCCGCAAACAAGAACATATGCAAATATAACTACTGATCAGGCTGGCCAGAATTTTTCCGGCTCGGTACCTGACGGAGCGTGTCAGATCAGCTGGACAGGCGAACAAAATTATAGTGGTTGCGGGGTCTATCCGGTAGGTGGCTCTACTTCAACGATCGTCACTTACAGGATAAAGTATTCGGATACTTTGAACATGCCGCCGGCAACAGGATATCCGAAACTGCATATTATTAAAGGCGGGGTTGAAATTTCTTCGAGTCCCATGGTAATGATACCTGCCAATGCTTCCGCTACGGATTTTTTAGATGGAGTTATATATTATTCAACGACGACACTTTTAACCGCTACGGATTATACATATTATTTCGAAGCAAAAGATTACTGGAACTCAAATGCCACGGTACCGGCACCACAAAACGGGCCTCAAATCAGCAACCCTCCGGTACTATCTTTTACCGGAGAAACCGGATATCAATCAACGTGCATTTCATCGGCTGTTGCTGTCTCCGGGAGCACGTTTAATTATCGCATACTCTACAGCCAAACAGAAGGAGTACCGCCTCAACTAAACTATCCTAAATTGCATATATATCAAAATGGTGTTGAATTTTCAGGAAGCCCGTACAATATGTCATATGCTACAGGTAACTACGTCTCAGGTGCCATCTATCAATACAGTACTGTAATTTCAACCCAGCCCGGCATAAATATTTCATATAGTATCGAGGCCAACAACTTTTATGGTTCTCCTGCTGTTCAAATCACCGGCAACGGTCCAACGGTGTATACCTTACCGGTTTTGTCCTGGCTGCAAGGAATGTCAGGAGCGATAAATGCTGTTATACCCGTTGATTCGACTCCGACGTTCAAGGTTGCGTATAACAATATTTATACCACCATCGGCTCTACGGCACCCGTTATAACAATTTTTAATAATGCGGGAACCGTTTATTCAGGGCCGATGCAGTGGGATGGTATTACAATCAGCACAAGCGGTGAAACTTTTGTCACTTCGATCCCCTGTTTACCGCGGGGAAGATATACGTACTGTATTAACTTTCAGTTTCCGTGGCCGGCACCACTCTGTCAGCCGGCATTGCCGAACGGTTTTTATGTTGATAATCCGTTCCCCTCAGAGACACAACTGCTTCCAGTTCCAGGCACAATCAATGCACAACCCAATCTAACAATAACGTATCCGGACAATCCCGTTTTTGAGGCCATTGTAATAGATTCGTATTCTTTTACCCCCGCTCCGGGATATCCGAAGCTCTATCTCAGTCTAAACGGGTATACGACAAGCTACACACTAACGAATGCCCCGGGCAGCAACAATTATTCTGTCATCTTACCGGTCAGTCTATCTACCGGTGTTTGGCAGTACTGGTATGGTCTTGAAAATATCAACAATACGAGTGAATTTGCAACCCCGTACGCTTCTATTATTGTTAACAGCCAGCCCGCATCATACATAATTCCCGCACAGCCGCTTGCAGGTCCAGCAAACACGCCACCGTATTTTATTAACGTCAGCCCCGCCATTCCCACCTTTGCAATCGTTTATGTTGATACTGCAGGGTATACTCCTGCCACGGGATACCCTAAACTGTATTTGCAGTTGTCCGGCACAACAACCAGTTATGTCATGCCTCAGATATCAAATAATAATTATGCCTATACGCTTACGGTGCCGCTATCATCAGGAACCTGGTCATACTGGTATACATTTAAGAACCCGTATCAAAGTTGTGAATATTCGTCCAGTATCAGCTCCTTTGTCGTCACCGTTCCGCCTCCGGCAGCAATGCCGGTAAATATAGCAAATAATAGTTTCGTTCCGACAATTAACAACCGGTTATCATGGACGGGCAGCACATCAAAAACAATTACCTACCAGCTCTACTTCGGCAATGATCCTTCAATCTTGAGACTGGTCTATGAAGGTAAAGACACATCATTTACTCTCCCGCCGTTAGAGGCTGGGAGAACATATTATTGGCAGGTCAACTCTATCGATTCATATGGTGATGTAACTCAAAGTGCAGTATTTTCTCTTACAACAATAGCAAAGCCCGCCCATGCGTTCAACTATCCTAACCCGTTCCAGGCAGGACGAGAGAAAACAAACATTGTGTTCGTTTTGACGACCGCCGGGAATGTGCGTGTGGATATCTATTCAATGTTCGGTGAATTATTGTTTGAAAGGACGCTGTTCAATCTTCCTGCAGGGATAAACTCATTTTCATATGACGGCAAAGATTCGGGCGGTAACATATTATTTAGCGGGACCTACACGTGCATCATTACTAAAGAAAACAACAAGGACGGCTCTGACAAATGCAGACTATTAATCATACGCTGACAAAGGTTTTGGCAGTGACATTGTTGGCGGTCGTTGTAGCGACAGGTGACGACACCAGTAAAGATTTTACTTCATACGGTCCCGGTGTATCAGCCGCATCGTACGGCGATGCGGCGACGGCGTATTGTCCTGATATATCTGCCTACTACTATAACCCCGCCCTGCTGGCACGCGACACTCAAAGTACCGTCAGTGCAGCGCGCTATATGCTTTTCGACGATGATAACTACAACTTTATTGCTATCGGAGGACCGCTCGGTTTAGGCTATGTATGCGTTGCTGCCAACCAGCTTGCATCGGGTGATATCGAGCTGCGCAACAACATTGAGGATACACCATCTATAGCTAATACAGCACAATACACATTTACAGTAACGTACGCTCATCCGATTAACATATTATGCTGCGATGCCGGAATTAGTCTCAAGTATCTTTATCAAAATCTTGCCGTATACTCTGCCGATGCATACGGCCTCGATGTCGGATTAAGTAAATCTATTTCGATTTCAAGGTTCTTCACGGTCCCAGCAACGGCACTGTTCGGCCTTACCCTGCGCAATCTGTATGAACCGACATTTATGTTTATTGATGAAGCAGAAACGTTCCCGACTACAATTACTCTTGGCACTGCTCTGCGCATGAACCTGCATTTACGCTATAGTGCTCAGACGCAGAGTTTTCAGTATGACAGTCTGACGTTTATGAGCGATTTCGCTGAAGATACAGATAGCCATGAGCTCAACTGGCGGCCGGGGTTCGAATATGGCGCGTGTAACAATTATTTTTTTCGTGCCGGTTACCGAGATAACGTCACGCTCGGCATAGGCTATCGTAATGACAGCATAAAAATTGATTATGCCTTTGACCCGAAACCATATACCCAGATGCACCGGATAAGTTTTGCATTTTCCTGGGGAACTCCGACAGCCGATGAGCAATCGGACGACCTGGGAAAATATCGAGAAACCCGATTTGAAGCACAACGGTATTATGACTGTCAGCTAAAACACGCTCAAGAACTGGTGGAATCATGCAATTATGACGATGCCGCCGCTGACCTGCGCCTTACGGCGCTTATTTTTCCTCATAATACTAAAGCGCAGGATCTGCTTAAAGAAATACGGCAGCTTAAAATAGCTTCTTATCTTAAGATAATAAACGCCCAAATTGATGCGAATCTATCCTCTAAAAAGTATGCGGACGCGTATCGCCAGACGCTTGATGCCATCATCTTTATTCCGACGGATTACGATATGCAGAAAAAGGCTTCTCTGATACTTAATAACGCAGTGCTTGACACCGAGGGCGCGGCATCAACTCTCAGGCAGATGAGATCGGATTACCTGGACAAAATCAGTATGGAAATTGCACATGAACTTTCTACTGGGAACTTTGAAGGGGCAGATGCCAGTCTTGAAACGTTACAAGCAATTGATCCCGGGAGCTTTGCAGTGCACGATAAAACGAAATTAATACATCAGAGCAGAGATAGCTGGGTTGCGGCGCACATTATTGCCTTACAGGAGGGTATGGATAAGCAAAGTTATCTTGATGCGTATCTCAAAGCGTCCG
>JBELAT010000130.1:0-1813 GCA_049508565.1 Endomicrobiales bacterium
AGGTTATTGAGCGTAACTTATGGGAGAATAGCCCCTTTTCTTTTGTTTGTCAACTTTTAAAAGAAAAAAAGAAGCAAAAAAAGAAAAACTACAACTTCTACACTTTATTGTACAATACCACACGTACCTTTATAGTGCATACTTGTTATATAATAGTATATCATGTAAAAAGCATCTAACAAGGCATGTTGATGAAAAGGCGGTTATACGAAATGAATAAAAAAGTATTAGTGTTATCGGCTAGTCCGCTAAGAGGCGGCAAGCTATGAAAGAAGCTTGCGAATCGAGTAAATCAGTTAAAAGGAGATAACCGTGAAAGTACTATTGGTAAATGGAAGTCCTCATGAAAAAGGGTGTACGTATACTGCCTTGGAAGAAGTAGCAAAGACGCTGGAGAAAGAAAGGATTCAAACAGAAATATTCCATATCGGTTCCAAAGCATTGTCCGGATGCATAGCCTGTAGAAAGTGCCGGGAAATAGGACAATGCATATTTCCAGATAGAGTCAATGAATTTCTGGATAAAGCAAAGGATTATGACGGATTTATATTCGGTTCGCCGGTTCATTTTGCCGCTGCTGGCGGTGCTATAACATCATTTATGGATCGTTCCTTCTATGCCGATTTAAACTCCGAAAAACAAAGGTTTTACCTTAAGCCGGCGGCTGCCGTGGTTTCAGCCAGAAGGGCCGGAACAACAGCAACATTTGACCAGCTTAACAAGTATTTTACGATCATGGAAATGCCTGTTATCTCATCGAGATACTGGAACATGGTGCACGGCGCCACGCCGGAGGATGTAAAGAAAGATCTGGAAGGATTGCAGACCATGCGCATACTGGGAAGAAATATGGCCTGGTTCTTAAAATGCAAAGAGGCCGGCATCAAAGCCGGAGTTCCGCTCCCTTTACGCGAAGAAATCGTATTTACCAACTTTGTCCGGTAAGAAGCATGTAATGAAGCAAGTAACTGATGTTAGGAGGACACATTAATGGAAAAATGCAAAATTAGAAATATAAAAAATATAATCGTCGTAATAGTGGTCGGATCTATTGGACAGGTGATAGCGTGACGAGTTAATGTAAGAAAGCATGTATTGCTTGCTGATTTGCGTCAAGACCATGCAGATACTGCTGCAAAAGCTTTGAGAGATGCCGGTTTCATGGTGAGTACTGCGCAAGTTGATGTATCATCGCTTCCGTTCAAGCTCTGCTTAAGGCCGCCACCGCTTTTGGCGAGATAAAAGGTGTTTCCATGCTGCCGGTGTTTCGCCTAGCCAGGCGTTGCCTGAGACGATCCTGAAGGTCGATCTTTACGGAACAGCTTTTGTGCTGGAGGAGTTCGGCCATGTTATCGCTTGCGGAGGCAGGCTCCGGTGTTGTTGTTTCGTCACTATGTACCGCCTGACGCCGCTCACTGCCGAACAGAATGCGTTCCTTGCAACGACGCCGGTTGAAGAACTACTTAATCTCCCGACGCTTCAGCTCGATCAGGTGAAGGTCTCGCTTCATGCGTATCAGCTTTCAAAGAGCGGAAACGCACTCAGGGTAATGGCAGAGGCAGTTCATTGGGGGAAGCGCGGTGCTCGGGTAAATGCCATTAGCCCTGGTATCATCATAACTCCGCCGGCGAATGATGAATTAAATGGCCCCCGAGTTGTGGGCTACCGACGCGAATTCAAAAACCATAGAAGACTGTATTTTAATGGCAATTTAACGACAATTTATGGGAAATACTGATATTCATTGCTATGATATTGTTAGTCGTGCTTGTCGTAAAACTTAATACTTGCACATTATCCGTTAATATGTTAA
>JBELAT010000130.1:1824-9571 GCA_049508565.1 Endomicrobiales bacterium
CCGCTCGGCAAATTTCACCGTCAATTTGGAACATAGCTTGTCGTAAGCTTGACATGTTGAATGCGGCACATGACATGCGGGACTTAATGTCCCCACCAGAAAACAAACTGGAGAAGCTTAAAGGCGATCTTTCCGATTTTTATAGCATAAGAATTAATGATCAATTCCGGATTATTTTCAAATGGTTACGAGGTAATGTTGAGGCAGTACAAATAAAAGATTATCATTAGGAGGCAATAACATGATTCCCAAGAATAGAATACCTACTCATCCCGGAGAAATATTATTGCACGAGTTTCTCGAAGCCAAGGGGATGAGCCAGGTTGAATTAGCCAGAAAAATGAACGTGCCGGTCCAGAGGGTCAACACGCTCATAAATGGAAAGCGCGATATGACTGCAGAGACCGCAGTACTTCTGAGCCATGCGCTGAACTCAACCCCTGAGTTTTGGATGAATTTGCAGGTTGCAAGAGATCTCTATATGGCTGAGAAGCACATCAAAGCGGCTTAAACCCATCCAGTCTCGACTCTCAACGGAGTCGGGTTAGACATAAAATGCTTCTGGTCCAGAGCTAATGCAGTAATTGATTTGATTGAAAATCAATATAAAGATAAAAAGCTCTGAAATTATGAGTTCGAATCCATTTCAGCCAGCCAGAACATCAAGCTACAAATCCCCTAGAGAGAATTTCAGAGCTTCAGGCAGCGGCAACATTGCTTGAAGCTTTTTTTATCAACGACAAAACTAAACATTCTGTGAAAAGCCGCTTAATCCGCATCTCTCTGTTACCAGAGAAACAAAAAACCCGCCCAATCTGTCAACATATCGCCAAATAACATCTCAAACTCTCTAAATTCAAGTATTGTACTTTTTGAGAATTTCAGTGTCTTTCTGATGATATTGTCGAAAATATTGGCCTATTCCCCGATTTCTGAACCAAAAATAGTCGAATAGGTGCAAATGGCAATATTTCTCTCTCATTCTAAAGAGAGAATTTCTGGTAATACGAAGTGATGTCCTTCCCGATATGAAAGGAATTGTTGAAAATAAGTGCTATTACGTAAGAATAATTCGTTGCTCAGCAAAACGTCAACACCATGTGTCTCACGTCATCAAAACTAGAAAACACAGTTCTTATCAACCCAAACGCTCAAGTCCAAAAAGGCAGTTCCTCAGGGTTTCAGACTATTACAATAGATCGTTTGTTTGTATAAAATCATATGTGTAGCCTTTCACCGCGGGAACAGAATTAACTTGTTTTACCAAAGCGGTCCTAAAGGCAGGGAGGATATATGAGTAACAAAATTTTAGTTTTGGGAGCCACAGGCAACATTGGTAGCGTCATAGTCGAGAATCTACAGAGAAAGAAGGCAGATTTTATCGCGGGTGTGCCATCCTCAGAAATGAAAAAACTAAAAAATGATGTCAAGGGTGTGGAAGTCGATTTCTCCGACGCTTCTTCCCTTGAGCGGGCACTCAAGGGCATAGACAGCCTGTTTATGTTGGTCCCCTTTATGGAGCCAATACAGAACTGGGGAAAAAACATAATCGATGCGGCTAAGAAGATGAACGTGAAATTCGTTCTGCGATCGTCTCTTATGGACTCAAGCCCCGACTCGAAATATGCTATTTACCAGATTCACGGCAAGATAGACCAGATGCTGCGCGATAGTCGCATACCATGCTGCATCGTTCACCCAAATGCATTCATGCAGAATTTCGTACAGTTCTATGGCCAGTCAATAACCGAAAAAGACGAATTCTATTTCCCTGACAAAGACTTACAGTTCAGCTGGGTAGACGTACGCGATATAGCAGCTGTTGACACGGAGATACTGCTCAACCCTTCGGTACATCAAAATAAGGATTACACAGTCACGGGGTCGGAAGCCCTTACGTTCAGTCGTATCGCCACGATCCTGTCAAAGGTGACGGGCCGGAGCATACGTTTCGTTGAGGTAAGCAATGATCAGTATATAGCCGCAATGCGCTCGATGGGCGCTCCCGAATGGAGCATTGGAATGACAATGAGCCTTTGGGAATACGCAAAAACAGGCAAAGGGGCGGAAGTGTCGAACACGGTTTTCTCCTTAACCGGCCGCAATCCCATTACCTTCGAGCAATTTGTCAGAGATTATGCCAAAAACTGGGGGAAAGTCCTTGTCACGGCTTAGTTTATGATCTAATGACGCATTGATATGATGCATTCGGTATAAGTGTTTGATATGTGCGGAAGAAAATTATAGAATCTTCCAATATGGTAACTAGAACCATGTCGAACACGATATGGAGATATTAAGTTTAGCATCTGTGTAATTAGAGTCATTATCACCGTCATGCTTGCAAACTGTTTTGAGTTGTCTATAGGCGGTGTGACTAGGTTGAAAATTATACAAATGTTTTTCGCCGTATTTCTTTTGTGGAATGCTGCTGATGTTTACAACGGTACATATTTACCGATGGATATAAAGGCTTGATAAATACCAAATCAACTATTACAGTGATGGTCATCCTACTATGGATGTCGGCAGTTGTGTTTGCTGATACTACAGCTGAGACGAAACTTAGCCTTTCAATTGATCCCTTCGTTCAGCAGAACTTTGCTGTCAGCTGGTGGAATGATGCGAGAACATTTATGCGACGGTTCTTGCTGAGTCCCAATCTCAACCAGGTAAATTCCATTCAAACCTTTGCCAGCGGTGCTTATAACGAAAGTTCCGAAGGCGGTCTGATAGCTTTGACCGCGGAATATGACTGGTCCATAAAACGCTGGAAACTGAAGTCAATGCCGAATTTTTATGTGTACGTTGGAACAGGCATTTTGCTTTCAGGGGGATACTACGATCAAAATGGTCAGAACGGATCACGTTCTGTGGGTACGGGATTTGCGGTCCCTGTTGGCCTGGAGTGGTTTGCAATAAGGAATTTTCCGGACTTGAGTTTTGTTGTTGAAGTGCGTCCGAACGTAACCGTATCATATTTGTGGGGCAACAATCCTCAAACGGGCAGCACTTTGTCGGGTAATTACGAGTTTAACTCGAGCATCGTTCCGCAGCTGTTTGTCAGTTATTATTTCTGAAGGCATATATACTAAAGCCTGGAATTACAGCTCGGAGAGTCATTGCGCTCCAAGTTGATCACCGAGCGTTTAATCCAATTGAGAGAATTTCAGGCATTTTCAAATGACAGAAGGTGTAATCATTTTTATTCTTGCTTGATCCAAAACCTCTATCGAACTGCCCTATTAACTCTAAAATAAAGTCTCAAACTCTCCCAATATTCGCGTTTTGAACTTCCATCAACTTAAAAAGTATTTCTATCAATATAATTGATGAGATCATCCTCTGAACCAAAAATACTGTGAACAACGCGGGCCTATGCAATATTCTCTGATCGCAAAAAAGAGATATTTTATGCTGCGAAAAGTCAGTGAAAAGACGAAACAGGAAATCGTTTGCTTGTGATTTACGAGTTACAATATAGGTGTGTTTTTATAAGAAACATTTCTCAAATTGTGGTGGCTCAATTTCAGTAGAGGAGTTATTTGTTATGATTACTTCTACAACCAGGATCATTCAGACCGCAAACCAATACGTTCAGGATTTTCTCAAAGAATGGAGAAAATTCCTCAAAAGAAAAGACGGTGAGTCGCTGCATCGAATGCGGGTTGTTTCACGTCGTTTAAGGGTCGCATTGCGAATTCTTGAAATCTCTGTACCATGTCCCTCGTTAAAAAAATGGCGAAGACAGATCCGTGTAATCGGCTATGCCAGCGGCGGTGTAAGAGAACTGGATGCTCAAAAAGAGTTTTTGGTGCGGCTGAGGAGCAATCTTGAAGCGAAACAGTATTTCAGTGGATTTGAATCTATTGATAGCCTTTTGAAAAGACAAAAGAGAAAGAGGTTAAAAAAACTCCTGCGTATTCTTGCCGATAGAGTTTTGTATGTGAAAATTGAAAAGCTTCAAAAACGTCTTAATAAGCTAGTCGACAAATGCGATGATTTTGACGAGTTTGATTCGAGTATAAGGATTTTGATCAATGGACTGCTGGATGAAGTGCTCTATTACGAACGGTTTGTGACGTCACCTCGCAATGTCACGCAGCTGCATCTCTTGCGAATTGCCATAAAGAAACTGCGGTATGCTCTTGAGTTATTTTCAAGTAACAAACATGCCTTTGACACGCATATCCGTGCAGCTGAAAATGTCCAGGATGTTCTAGGCGATCTTCATGAGGTTGATGTCTGGCTTGCCTTTCTGCCGGAATTTGCGGTGTCCGTTAAAAATAACAAGGAAAAAGAAAAAACGGCTGAGTATATCATGAAAAAATGTAGTGTGTCACGTAAACGTGTATATAAGAGATTCATCTATCTATGGAGCAAGCTCAATACCAAAAAGACCTGGCGGGCACTTAGGAAGTCACTCTGAGAGACAGGGAGCGCTTCTAGAGGAAGACAAAAAAAGAATTTGATACAATTGCATGGATTATAAAAGAAAAAAATGTGACAAAAGACGTGTTTTTGAAACAACACGTGAAAAGTCATGTCTTATGGCAGGTCCTAAAAAGATGACATTGCCAGGGAAAACGATGAGATAATTTTATGAACAACTTTGTTCGTTCTATCGTTATGATGGCTCTTTTTTGCGGATATGGGAATGCGCAGAGTTCCCAAAATGCTTTGAAAGTACTTTTTATCGGTAACAGTTATACGAGCGCCAATGATCTGCCGAACGTGTTTTCCGCACTTGCCCGTTCAGGGGGGCACACGGTCGAGGTTGATGCCGTAGCACCAGGGGGAATGACACTCCGTGGACATGTTTCAAATTCGGCAACGATTTCAATGATCAACCTGAGAAAATGGGATTTTGTGGTTCTGCAGGAACAGAGTGTTGTTCCGACGATTGACGCAAGCCGGGATCGAGGGATGTATCCGGCGATCCGGCATTTTGACGGTCTGCTTCGCGGCCGCGGCTCAAAGTGCGTGCTTTTTATGACCTGGGGCCGGCGCGACGGGCTGGCTGCGGCACGCAGCAAGGACTATGGGGAAATGCAGGATAAACTGGAACAATCCTATATGACGATTGCAGATGAGCTTCATATGCGTGTTGTTCCTGTTGGTGCTGCGTGGAGGCTCGCACATGCTTCAGGCAAGAATCTGGTGTTATGGCAAGGCGACGGCAGCCATCCTACAGTGCAGGGCACATATCTGGCAGCGTGCGTTTTTTATTCTACCCTGTTTAGGGAAAGCCCCGAAAATTTGTCATTTACAAACAACTTAACCAAGGATACAGCACGCCAGCTTCAATGCGCCGCTGGACGAACAGTATTAAATGATCCAGATCACTGGCATATTCCCCAATAAACACTTACAGTAATTCTCTGTTTTCAAACCAGTCGAAAAGTTAGTAGTGCATGTTAAGATTATTTCGATATTTTCCGCAATCTTGTACATCTCTCTTCTCAAGCACTGCCAGAAAATCATCCGATTTCTTCGCATTTTGGATTAACTGTTGGCCTCTAAACTCACGGGGAACTCACAACCTGTGAAAAAAATCACTGTGTGTTTCAAATCAGATTAAAAAGAGCATGTATTGTTGCTAAAAGGATGTATTATTAAGTCAGTTTTTTTGCGAAACCGGTCCTGTTCATACTGCCCATGATGCACTACAATATAATCGTCTCTTTGAGTTTTGCACAAGATGAAAATAGGAAGCTCATAGAAGGAGTGAAAAACTGCCATGTTATTTGACCCTCTTAAAATACGCGAAATAACCTTAAGAAATAGAATAATGGTTTCTCCTATGTTCCGCATGCCGGTCGAAAAGCATCTGTTTTCAGAACGTGGGATCAGCGTCAAGGAGCGTGTGACGAAAAAGATGGCGGTTGGAGACCAGTTGTTGCCCCCAGCGCCATAGCTTTTGCCGATAATTACGTATTGCCTGAAGAACTAAGTACAGGTGGTATTGCGGGAATCATAGATTCTTTCATAAAAGCTGCCGAACGTGCACTAAAAGCCGGGTTTCGGATAGTGGAAATACATTGTGCGCACGGATATCTTCTTCATGAATTTCTTTCGCCAATAGCTAACCAGCGCACGGATATGTATGGTGGTTCTTTTGAAAATCGTGTCAGGTTCCCGCTCGAAGTTGTGCGTGCAGTGCGTGGTGTATGGCCACAACATCTGCCAGTGTTTATTCGTATATCTGCTACCGATTGGCTGGAGCCCCACGGGTGGGATCTGAAACAATCGGTGGCTTTGGCTCAGATAGTAAAAAAGGAAGGTATTGATCTTGTCGATTGCTCTTCAGGCGGTATTGTTCCCTATGCTAAAATACCTGCTGGTCCGGGGTATCAAGTGACGTTTTCGGAAACTATTCATAAAGAAGTTGATATTATGACTGGTGCTGTTGGTATCATAACATCGGCAATGCAGGCGGAAACCATTCTCGCCAGCGGGCAGGCCAGTGTTATCGTTATAGCACGACAGTTTTTGCGCGATCCCTATTGGCCTTTACATGCCGCAGCGGAATTGAGACAAGATATACAATGGCCTAGCCAGTATCACCGCGCATCGCCGAATCCGTGATATGTCTCGACATCAATCACATCAATATTAGTTTGATAAGCCAATAATCGTAATAACACGGAGGATACCATGGGTGTATTGGAAGCGATTAAACGAAGATGCAGTGTACGCAGCTACCTTGACCGGCCGATAGAAAGCGAAAAGCTTGAGATGATTCTTGAAGCAGCCCGGCTTGCTCCTTCTGCAGGCAACCGGCAGGAGTGGCGATTTATAGTAGTCCGGGATGGAAGTATCCGTCAGAGTCTTATGAAGGCTGCCAAAAACCAGATCTCTGTTGGACAGGCACCGGTAGTAATTGCCTGCTGTGCCGAAACTGATAACTATATTATGTCCTGTGGCCAATTGAGTTATCCCATTGACATGGCTATTGCCATTGAGCATATGGTGCTTCAGGCGACTGAAGAGGGGATAGGAACGTGCTGGATAGGAGCTTTTTATGAGGATCAAGTTAAAGAGATTTTGGGTATCCCCAAAGATATTCGCGTGGTACAACTCTTGATCTTAGGGTACCCAGATAAACCATGCCCGATCCATAAGGATAGATTAAGCCTTAAGGAGATCATTAGATATGACGGTTGGGAGAATTGAAAACTTGCAACGGCGCACCGCTTCCCAGTCGAAATATGCTTTCATGTTTTTTCCTCCGTTTGCTGTTTCGTGAAAGTTACCTGTACCGTAAAACTCACAAAAAATCCTCGGTTTATCATCGCGGTTGCTCTAGAAATTGGTGTCCTTAGCGTAAATAAAATGAGTTACAGAGAGTTGTACAGAAGAGTTTGCAAATTATGAAAGAAGTATATATGATAATATAATTTTCTTTTTCTTTGTTGTTCTAAAATTTAACTTGCAAAGGAGCTTAAGCGTATGGAAATCAGTCAAGAACTCAAAGACATCATGAATCCTTCTAGAACGGCACTGTTGGTGTGGGATGTGCAAAACAGGTTGGTCAACACTATTTTTAACCGAGATATTTTTTTGTCTACTATGAATAAAATTGTTTCTAAAGCGCGAGAAATAGATGTTCCTGTCATATTTTCTAAATCTACCCCGCTGCCGGAAAAATTTCAATCACCAGTCATGAAATTCATCATGAAAGATCGTTTTAAGAAAATGGCGCAGGTTCCCGGCGGTTTAGATCTGACAATAGAACCGATTGAAA
>JBELAT010000131.1:0-6888 GCA_049508565.1 Endomicrobiales bacterium
TCTTTCGTAAAAAGATAATTTTCAAGGCGCAGCTGGGCCAGAGGACTCGTTTTGATAAGAGAGTCCGTAAGGGCGAAAATAATAAGATCATACTTTTGTTTCGTATGGGTCATAAATGAACGCCCGTCATCAATAGTTACGGTTACCGCACCATTTTGGTAGGGCGCGAGAGAATGGTATTTCCTGCCTAGCTCAGCAATAACGGGGTCAATTTCTACTGCATCTATGTGTCCGGCCCCATAATGCAATGCTGACGCCACATCGTTTCCCGATCCCGCTCCGATTATGAGCACTTTGTCATATGCCGGTAGACCCGACTGTTTGCGGGTGACATACGGTAACCGATAAAACGTCTTTTCTAGTGTACCGGCATCAAAAAGAACTTGATGAATGATCCCGTTGACCGCAATTTCCTTGTAGGTGTCCCCACTGCTTATATAATCCACTCTCTGGTAGGGAGACCATATCGTTTTATGAAATTCATAGTTTCCCGGACGGGCAAAATAATATGTGTCCTGATAGCACACTATAAAAACAACGGCTATAAGCGGTACATAGAACAACACTCTTTTAAAGAGGCTGGTTCTATCAAAGGCACTGATAAAAAGCGGGATAAGGAGCAGAAACCAGCCATACGCAGGGACATGTAGCCAGCTTGCAATAATAAAGCATATGATTCCGCAGCAAGAACCCGCAATGTCAAGCGTGTATGCCTTCAGCGGGGAGAACAGTGAAAAAATCTTTGCGGTGCGCTGGGATATTAAGATGAAGATAAGTACAATTGAAAAAAACCAGAAAGGAAAAAGCAGATACGAAATTACGTTAGTTTTGGCCAACCCCGAACTAAAATACAGTTCACCACCTACACTGTTTGACCAGCCGTTAACCCCGGGGATGACCGGGTGGGTTGCGTGAACAAACATGACTAAAAAAAGCAGGCTGTAGGGCGCACACATATACAACCATTGTGAGATACTCTCGGGAACGAAGTTATGAAATACAAATCCCACTCCCATTCCCACAAATACAGCAATAAGCACAAGATTGGGGAAATACCCCAGATTCCAGATACTCCCTGCTAAATAACGTATCAGTATCAGTTCAAGTAGTAACGTCAGAAATCCAAGGAGAAAAAGCTTGGCTTCACGACTGCTTAAGGAAAAAGAAGTACTCTTAAACATTTACAATTGCTCCTCAACCGGAAACGCCCACCAGAGATTCTACGCGTAGCTTTGAAGCATTTTTTGAGACCTGCATTACATAATTCTTTTGTGGCATCGTACGATGTCCAGCCCTGCACGTACATTCTGTATACCGCTACCATCAAACCTGTTTTCTGAGATCCATTATCGCAGTGAATAAAAACGGGACAATAGTTAGCATTGGTAACAATTTTTAAAAATTCAATTGTAGTGTCAGCGTCAAGATGCCATAGGGTAACGGGTATGTGAAAATAGTGAAAATCTAATCCATTTATTAATTTCGCATCACTGTGGTTGGGTGCGCAATCGATAATAGTTTTGATTCCCAACGATTTAAGGTTTTTAAAGCCTTGAGCGGTTGGCTGGGAGCCCCGGTATACGCCAGATGACACTTCATGAAAATTGTTTACTCCCGGGCAAGTAAGCTGCAAACGTTTGTTGTTAGTAGGGGATGGGTAGCTCTCTGTTGGAGCTGAATATGCATCCATTCCCTGGATGGTAGAAAAGACGCAAAAAATAACAATAAAAGCCGATTTCATGATTTGCATATGCTAAAGATCATACCGCAAAGATGATTGTTTTATTATTGAGCTCATTATCAGTCGACTACGCGTACCACCGATACTCGAATAATTGTTCCTGCGATACCGCATCTGAGAAACGGTCTAACGAACATCGTTTATAGAGCAGCCATTATTTCTTGCGTTTTTCTCACGCGACCAATTCGCGGAAATATTTTAGCTATCGTAAACAGATGTTCTTCCGCGGACATAGCAGTCATTGCGTCTTCTGCAAAGATTTGTTGATATCCATATTCGAACGCACACCGAGCGGTGCTCTCAACACCAATATTCGTTGATATGCCACACAATATTATAGTAGTTATACTGCGTCTTCTCAATTCCAGATCGAGATCAGTCCCGTAGAGCCCCCCACTGGCGTTTTGTAATGACAAAATCTCCTTGTTGCGGTCCCATATCTTGCACAATTTCCGACCAGTCCGGCGGAAAAGGCACACGCGGCGGGGCAGCGTCAACGATGGGTCCTAACGCATCCTTGCCATCCGGAGAAAATGCTACCCGCACCAAAAATACCGGGACAAACTTTTTTCTGCACGCATGGGCAAGTGCTGCTGCATTTTTTACCACATCAGCAGGAGCGTACGGAGCAGTTTGCCGGCCAACTACCCCTTTTTGCAGGTCGATAACAACCAGCGCCGTTTTTGATGTATCGATTGATATTGTGGAGATGACCATTGATTTGTCCTTGCGTTGAGAAACTCTCTGCCGGCACCTGCACGGGGAGCATGTGAAAAACAGTTAAAGGGATTTCTGTGTAGAGACACGTGTTTTGGCCTTTAATCGTTCTTCCCGCGAAAACAAGCATCCGCAATATTTCTGAATATAACTTCCTTCTTTGCGTGCCACATCTTTTCCCTTATAAAACTGTTTTCGAAAATCCTCATACACAAACCCTACTCCAAACTGTCGGGCGACATCCTCTCCTATTGCCCGAATCAAATCATGTTTTTGATACGGACTAACGAGCAAGGTGGTTGAATAAAAATCAATGCCTTTCTTGCAGGCTTCTCGTGCAGTTTCAGTAAGACGTAACCGATAACAATATGTGCACCGATCGGCAACGGTACCAACATCTGCCATCCATTGATTCTGCGGATAAACCGGCCCTTCACTGAGAGACAACCCGCGGGAACGAACAAAGTTTTTGAGTGATTCGTACCGTGACGTATATTCTTCGTGCGGTCCGATATTGGGATTAAACCAGAAACTACGCACGGAAAAACGTTCCATAAAAGAAGCAACAACAATGGGAGAACATGGTGCGCAGCAATGGTGCAGAAGAAGTTGTTTCATGGAGTGGAAAATAAATCGCCAGAAGATGACGGTGATGCGGGCGCTTTTAATCCCAAATGCGCATATGCCTGCGGAGTGGCTACCCGGCCGCGTGATGTCCGTGACAAAAACCCTGATTGTATAAGGAACGGTTCACACATGTCAGTAATAGTATCTACTTCTTCTGAAATGGCGACAGCAATAGTTTCAATGCCAACCGGGCCACCAGAAAATTTATTGATTATGACTGAGAGAATCATCCGATCCATCTTATCAAGACCCGCCGTGTCGACTTCAAGAGCGTTGAGTGCAATTTGGGCTACTTCACGGGTAATGGTTCCCGTACCTTTAACCTCGGCGAAATCACGCACACGACGCAAAAGACGGTTGACGATACGCGGTGTCCCGCGGGATCGTTGAGCAATTTCCTGCGTACCTGCTGCATCAATGGGAATATTCAAAATGGCGCTTGAGCGCACCACAATGCTTTTTAGTTCCTCTTCGTCATAGAAATTTAAATAATTTATGATGCCAAAACGGTCTCTCAAGGGGCTCGATAACAGGCCTGCACGTGTGGTGGCGCCTACCAAAGTGAAACGAGGAATCGGCAATTTAATTGTTTTTGCCGACGGTCCCTGACCGATGATAATATCGAGCTCAAAATCTTCCATCACGGGATAGAGAGACTCTTCAACGAGATGGTTCATCCGATGTATTTCGTCGATGAAAAACACATCGCCTTCGTTAAGGTTGGTCAGAATGGCCGCAAGGTCACCGACACGTTCCAGTACCGGACCGGATGTCGAGCGCAGGTTGCCACCCATTTCTTTTGCAATGATATGCGCCAGTGTCGTTTTCCCCAGTCCGGGCGGGGCGTAAAAAAGGCAGTGATCGAGCGGTTCCGAACGTCGTTTTGCTGCCTCGATGAATACTTTCAGGTTTTCCTTCATCTGGTTCTGCCCGACGAACTCATCCAACGACTGCGGGCGCAACGTATTTTCCACTCTCCCTTCATCAGGAGACTTCGCTGCATCAATAATGCGGTTGAGTTCAGGGTTTATTGTGTCCATATTTACAGATCCTGTAGTGCCCGGCGGATAATGTCAGAGGGAACCATTTCACCCGGCATTGAAAGCACAACCCGCTCAACGGCCTGACGGGCAAGTGCTTCTTTATACCCAAGTGCGACTAGACCAGCGACCGCCTCTTCGCGGGAACCCGTAACAACTTTCGGTGCCCACTTCATGGGTCCTGATAGTGCAATCTGGCCGATCTTATCTTTAAGAGAGACTATAATCTTATCTGCCGTTTTTTTACTAAACCCGAATATACCGGTCAGGCCGGCGCAGTCTTTGTTGGCGACTGCGCGGGTGAAATCGGGAAGGGATTTCGTGATTTTATCGAGATAGTCAAGTGCTTTTTTGGCGCCGGTGCCGGGCACTTCATCTTTGATGAGCTGGAACATGTCCCGTTCTTGGGCAGTCAGAAAACCGTAATACGAGGTACTACCGCCATACATGGCGACCGATTCAACGATGAACAGTTTGACTTCCTTTCCCGGAACCGGCAGTTTTTCTGCGGTCGACCCGGGAACATTGACCTGATAACCGATACCGCTGACATCTATGACTGCCCGATCGGTTGTTGAAGAATCAAGAATACCTCTAAAAAACGTTATCATAATTAATATTTTGCCGTATGCAGATGACAGATGGCCATGGCCAATGCATCTGCAGCGTGGTCAGGACGCGGAATATCGGGTAATTTCAATACGGTTTTTACCATATGCTGAATCTGCTGTTTATCAGCAGATCCGTAGCCGGTCAGCGCAATTTTCACCGTCCGTGGGTTGTATTCGAATACGGGAACATTTTTTAGGGCAGCCGCCAGAAGAATAGCACCGCGGGCCTGGCCGACTGCAGCAACCGTGGTCGAGCGCTTCATGAAAAAAAGCTCTTCGACTGCCATGAGGTCCGGAGAGAATTCATCGATCACCGCTGTAAGCGCAATATATATGTGCTTAAGACGATCAACCAATGCAGTGACTGGTTTTGTATCGATACACCCATACCGCTCCAAGAACAGCATACGACGTTCACCGACTCTAATGACCCCCCAGCCGGTTCCCGCCAGTCCCGGGTCAACCCCGAGAACGATCATGCCGCGGCTGGCGATCATTTGCCGCCTTGCGCCTGGATTTTTTCCATTTCTTCGGCGGATATATCGAAGTTCGCGAAAACATTTTTAACGTCGTCATGTTCTTCTAGAGCGTCCATAAGTCTCAGCATCTGTTCGGCTTCTTTACCGGTAAGCTTTATAGAGGTTTGCGGAAGGAAGGTGATTTCGGCGCTTGCCAGCGGTACATTTTTTTCAGTGAGACCTTTTTTTACCTTTTCAAAATCCGCAGGCTGGGTGAATATTTCATACATATCGCTATCTTCGCTGCGAAAATCCTCTGCGCCAAGATCCAGTGCCAGCCCCATAAGTTCTTCTTCATTGTATTTTGATTTTTCAACTGAAATGTACCCTTTTTGAGAGAACATCCATGAAACGCATCCATTTTCACCCATGTTGCCGCCATGGCTGGAAAATATCTTTCGAATTTCCGATGCCGTCCGGTTGCGGTTGTCAGTCGTACCTTCAAGCATGATGGCAACACCGGCGGGACCATATCCTTCATATGCAACCTCTTCATACATAACACCGGGTATTTCACCGGTCCCACGCTGAACAGCCTTTTTAATATTATCCTGAGGCATGTTTGCTTCACGTGCCAGTTCTATTGCTTTGCGCAGGCGGGCATTATGTTCAAGAGTACCGCCCCCTTCTTTGGCTGCAACAACGATTTCACGGGTAACTCGGGTGAAAACCTTGCCTCGTTTGGCGTCGATAATCGCTTTTTTGTGTTTAATACCTGCCCATCGTGAATGCCCTGACATAAGTCCTCCGCTCAAATCCACAAGCAATTTATACTATATGGCCCGAATATCTCTCGGAAATTGTATCAAAATCAATAACGGGTATCAAGCACCGTGCAGCGGCACCGTGTCAACAATACCTTTGAGGTCTCCAAAAAGTGAGCAAAACGGCACACAGCATTCGATTTTCATAAAAAGATAGAGCCCTGCACATTGGCAGTCAATTTTCTCTGGCGGCAATTCGATTTATATATGTTGCATTGACATTATGTATAAAATATCGAAGTCATCTGTTAAAAATTCAGCAACGCCGATGGTAGAGAGGAAAAGAACACCCTTGTCGGCCAATATACCACATGCATCTTCAAATGGGAGTTTTTTAAAGAAAAAATGACAGTGTGACAAAACGATTTATGGATGATGCCCCTGCGACATTTCAATATGGTCGCGCAAGGCAAATCCGGTTCCGGCGATAAGCTCATATTTCCGAAGCGGATAACCATTTCTAAAGACCGTCAGTGAAATTTTTTGATCTATGGTGTTAAAATAGGTGTTAACCGGTCCAACACCATCGCCATCAAGATAGACGTAAACACCCTGAGCATTGCGTAATGAATCGGGAAATTGCCAGTAATTAAACTGACTGTCTCGCGTCCGGTTGCGGTCAACCCAACCAAACACCGTGCTGTGTGTGTAATACGTTATCTCCGGACTGTATTGATGTGACAACGTGATGGCAAACTTGATTTCAGGATGTTTTTCAATAAAATTCCCCAGTTCACGCCACCCGTAAAAAAAGTTTGTGGCATCTGCCTGGGCCCAATCTTTATTCCACCGGTTGAGCGGGATAATGCTAAACCCGGCGTGCAACAGGACTATGCCTGTTAAAAACAGATTCACTGCAACTGCCATGGT
>JBELAT010000132.1:0-5728 GCA_049508565.1 Endomicrobiales bacterium
GTCCCCGCATCGTAATCCTACGCAAGTATTTTGACGTGTGCCAGTCTTCATTTTGCGTTAATTTATTCCAAGCGTAACCAGTCTTCCAATCAGTCAAGCCCAGCAGCTTTGAGTAGTAATCATATGGGTAGTAACCATATTCATAACTGTATTGAGATGTTCCAAGAGAATAACCTCCCTTCACATCGTCGTGATGGTCTTTAATAAAATCACTAATGGTACTAACTCCAGCAGATTTAGATCTCAGAAAGTCCATCAAATCCATAGTTGAACTTATTGATCTTAAGCTGTTTACGACATAGCCTTTTAATGTATCTTCAGACAATGGGTTCAACGTTTCAATCTGACCGGTTCTCCATCGACTTGGTTTCAGCGCCTGCCTGGCCTCAAACTCTATTTCACTGTCAACCCCAATAATGTCATTTTGATTCATCGGTTGATTGTATATTCTTCTTAACAGCTCATTATACATGACCGTGAAATAATGGTTATATCCGTATTTACTAGCTGCATCATAGCCATTATGTGAATTAAATGGATTTGTTTCTAGATTATAAATATATGCTGCAAATTGATCTATGCCTGCTTCCTTGCGCTTTCTCCAAAATTTGTCGCCAAACGACAGCATCAGGTCGGTTCCCCAATATTTCCAGTTCCAGCGGTTGTGAAGCATTATGCTGAGACGAGGAATAAAACCGGTCAATGACAAAAGTTTGATCCGAGATGAGATTTTCGATTTCTCATTTAAGTTGACCTGATGATTGTCAGCAAAATCTGCCTTATTGCGCGTTTGCGGGTATTCCAACTCGCTGTTAAGGGTGATAATCAGCCGGTACAGGGAGCTGACTGAACGGAGGTACGCAGGGATCTCGGCAGAAGCGGTCTGAATCCGTTGTACATGTTTTTCTATCATTCGCTGGACGAAAGGCGGGAAACCTGCAAGCTCGTTCTTATTTACTTTCACCTTGTTCCATCGATCGCCGATCTCATCACTCAGCACAGAAAGGATGCTACTTTGTGTTATTTCGCCGCTCTCGGCAACGTCCCAGGAAAGCCCTTCATACGGCAGCCAACCTTTACGGGCCATGAAATACGCCATCATAACGAACGTGTAATAGGTTTCAGGCACCAGCTCGGCAAGACCGAAAGCCACCTTAATCTTCTCAATCTGCCACATGACCACTTCAGGCGCTGCCAGTGCACCGTTGCGTGCAGCAATCAGCAGTTGCTCAATAACAGCGGGTGGTGCCGTGGCGGCATTAAAAGCCTTCTGGCCTTCTGCATGGTCCAAACCCATAATAAGCTTTCCTGCGATGTCGACCTTGATGTACTCGCCGGTCCCGAAACTGAGGATTAATTCGTTGTTTTCGGTCACCCGCAACTCGGGTCTCATATTGGAGTAAATGGTATGTGACAGTGCCTGCCGGGAGAAAACCGCCGCGTCTTTCTTGATGATATCTTGATAGAGTGCGGCAGCGTTGGCAGTATCAGCAACAACGTTCGGGGTGATAGTACGGTAGGATATTTTTTGTTCTTCAAGAAGTTTTTGTAAACCCTCTGAATGGAATCCACCGGTAACCATAACGATAACGTTATGGGAGCTGTCTTTAATGATGTTCTTAATAAAACCATTGGTTCGTTCATCGTTGACCTTGTAATAGGTGTCAAGGATAGGAAATTCAGGTTCCAGTTCTTTGAGATAGTTGTCATAGGTGTATTGTGCCCAGATGGTTTTGAACTTATCGAACCGGGAAACGAAATACTCATAATCGTTGGCTGAGAGTTTGTTGAACAGATAATCTTTAAACGTATCGTAGAAGTCGGCAAGAAACGATATCTCAACTTCACTGACGTCGCTTGAGAGTGCGATGCGCAGCTCTTCAATCAGGCGTTTCTCTTCTTTGATCAACAAGACCGGGTTAACGCTCTTTCTTTTGGCAAGGTAGGTGAAAAAATGGTCAAGGTCAGGATAATGTCTGGATATATCTATTTTTTGTTCTTTGACAATCTGTGCGAGCAATTCATAGAGCGTATCAGTCTTTCTGAAATTGTCGGTTTGGCTCAGTAAAGTGCTATATTCGCGATAGGGCAGAATTGATCTTAACTCCTGGACCAGGTTATGCAGTTGCCGCGTGACTTGTGGTGAGTTAAGATGAGTGTCAAGATCAAGAAACTCAAGGTACGCAGTGGTGCTCGGATAGTTCGCCATACGAATTTTAAACAGAGCGTTATACTTATCGGGATGGTCGTTAATCTGGTCTACGTACTTTTTGAGAAGCATGTAGTATTTCTGGGCTGATATTGCGCGGTCACGATAGTCCTTGATAAGGGTGTTGAGCTTATTGTTCTTATGGTTAAGATAGCGTGCTTTGAGCAGCGCTATATCGTCATCCATTTTTTTTGTTGTTTCTTCAAAAGATGTGTTCTGGCCAAGGATCTTGCCAAGGCGTATGATATTGTCTTTATGCAGTTTCTCGTCTTCAAGACCTTTGAGGAGATGAGCTTTGTTGGTAGTGATGGCATAATACTCGCTGCCGGTAAGACGTCCTGACTCAACGAGGGCTTTGGCGACATTTTTCTTAATATTAGCGCTGGGGAGACTATCAAGCCAGGAGGTATCGATATCGCCATACCCTCCTTCAACATAAACACTCTTGAGGGCGTATTTCTCATCAAGCGCAGCTAGGATTTTACTGATATTCATCTGAACTTCAGCATTGCAGTGCAGATCCTGGATGCAAATGACAGAAAGATTGCTTTTGAAATCTTTTGAAGAGGTGATACTGCCGATACCGAGGGGAATCAATAACTCAGGGGTCTGTGCCACACCGGACATCGGAGTGGCGTGAGTGTCACCAAGTGTCGCCTGAAGCACCGGCGCACAAATGAAAGAGAATACAAAACAGAGTGTTGTTATGACTGCAGTGAGTTTCCCTGAAAGACTCATGATTCTCCCAAAGCGCCAACCTAATTCCCATACATCCTATACTAGTGCTTACAGTAACTATTATAAATAGTACTGTAAAAATAAAAAGAAGTAATAAAATATATGAAAAATCTGTGTGAAACACTGACTGCCGGGGAGGATTCCAGGGAATTTTAATTGAGGCTATGTGTATCCCGTTTAAAAAGTGGAAAAACGGCAGAAAAGAAGCATAGTCGAACAGATTTGTATCTTATTCATTATGCCATCGATATTTATTTTCATACTATCATGCGAGAAGAGCTCACGTTCGATTAGATAACTTTCACAAAACAAAAAAACACTAACAAAGTCAGTGCTTTTTTGAATAAAAATAGCCCAATTGGACTACTTTTGGAACTTCCTGCTTTTCACAACCTATTTAGCTGGGCATCTGCCAAAATCTACATCTCCCACATGAGTACACCAACTCAACGTGCAGGAAACAATGTTCCAGTACGTCCTGTTACTTATTTATATCTCTCACCTGTTGTAGCTCGTCCAGAGCAACTGCTGGCCACTCGGCTGCTGAACCTGTATCGATTCTTCCGCTGTTATAAATAGATCGAATGAGGACAATGGCGTCGTTGTTTGCAACTCACCGGAAAGGTTTTTATCAACCACCAATGCACCGACATTCTGAGGAGCCGCTTCTTTTGAACCGCGAACCCACACAACGTACGTGCTGGCCGGCGGCGTCAACTTATCTGGTTTTGCCAGATGCTTTACTAACACGTCAATGCTCGTATTGCCGTTTGTCGTCTTGTTGATTTTCACTGTGCCTTCAGCTGAGGGGATCGTCGGACTAGCATTAAGACTTGCAACTTTTGTACCGCTAAATAAGGCACATCCGAACAACATAACCGCGATTACACACACTGCCGCCATAATTGAAATCGACTTCATGATTTCCTCCTTGAAAAGTATTAAATCCTATCTAGGTTTATTGTAACTAACCCTGCAAAAGACTTCAATGATAAAAAACCATAAATAACTGATGTTATTCTCCATAAAACAATGGTGATATAACAAACAAAAAAACCATCTGCTTATTAGTATCAACAAATGGTTTAAAAAGTCGAGCATCCTGTTAAATGAATAGGTGGTGTTTGCAACAAATTTACTCAACCAAAGTGATCCGTAACCTCCGCTTCTTTTCGCCTCACTACCTTATTTCCGTACTTCATCCCCTAATGTCTATTCACATTATGTCTCTTTTATACTTTACCATTGCCGTAACTCAATGGGTAACCCGTCAGGATCCTTAATCTCAGCCCGTTTTGCTTTACCGATCGCTACCGGCCCCCAGGTAATGGCTACACCCTTTTCTTTAAGATAATTGACCGTGGCATCCATATCTTCGACTTCAATAGCTATGGCCCTATACCCGACTTCCCACTCTTTCTGAGATGCTGTTGCAGGATTGTCTACAGAAATAATCTCTATAACACTCCCGCCCAATTCCAGGTACGCGATCTCTTTCATAGGCGCCCGGGGCACGGCATACCGCTCCCGGACCTTAAATCCCAAAATAGAAACATAGAACTCGATCGTCTTGTTAATATCTGTGGGTATTATTTCAACGTGATCTATTTTCTTAAACATATGCCCCCACTTTCCCTAACTTTTTGACAAAAAAGCATGCACCGCTGACAAAAAAAAGGAGTGCAACCATAGTAACCTTAGCAACACGAGTTGCTTTAAATACGGTTAACACTATGTCCACTCCTCAACTATAGTATCGCTGACCCTGTGGACTATTTCAATGACCACAATTATCTAACGACTGACATTTTTCTCAAAATGCCCATGTACGTCGGAATTTCCGACATACTGAATCTTTCTCCTATTGACCGTCATTAAAAATCCCTGTCAAATGCTCCGTAATGGTCACGTGACCTTTGTTGAACAGCTGTGACATATACTTTGTGTCAGCCATACGGTTTCTTGATCAATTTTGACATCAGCCCTCGTTTTCCCGTTCTTTGACTTGTATATGACCATCTTTAACTTTTCCTCGGGGTGTTGCGATAGTTCTTTTTATGGGCCTTCCTTAATAGTGCGATTACATTTCATTCGATCGATCTGTAACGTTTACATCCATAGAGTTTTCAGGTAACTCTTTTTTAATTTTCTTCTTTTCTTCAACAACTTCTGCGTCGACTACCTTGCCTCGCCGGGGGCTGGACGCGGGCGGCGGCGGGTGTACACCGAATCGCACCTTGAAGGTTGTGGAACTGGCGCCGGCAATACGATTAAGAAATAAATTGAGTATGCTCATAAGCAACGCACCCCAGAACGCGCACCAGAACCCTCCCACGATAAAACCGGGTACCAGCTTTGAAACCAAATAAAACAAGAAAGCATTGATGAAAAAAGTGAAAATGCCGAGCGAAAGGATTGTTATCGGCAGAGTCACCATTAATATAAGTGGCCTGAGGAACGCATTCAAAAGCCCCCAGACAAGCGCCGCGACAAACAGCGAGCGCCAATCACTTACTGTGATGCCGGGAATGAGGCTTGCAACCAGCATCAAAGCGATACTATTGATAAACCAGCGAATAAAGAACTTTTTCATTTCAAGTGTACCTTTCTTCTGGACATCACGTTATTAAAACAAACAGTTACTACCCATCCCCACACTTGCCGGCACATACTATCGTCATTCAACTTCGCATGATTAGTATAGCGAGGATAAAACATAGGAACATCCATCACATTGATGCCTTCTTTAACACAATTTACACCGTCTTCCAATACTATGGG
>JBELAT010000133.1:0-5690 GCA_049508565.1 Endomicrobiales bacterium
TCTCTCCGCTCAACGCTAAATATGCGACTGCCCGGGATACTCTCATAAAAACCCAAACCACGCTTGCAGAGATGAGACAACGGGCAATTGAGCTTCCGCGGCTGACCGCCGAAATGAAAGTGCTCCAAACACAGGTTTCTGATCTTGAAAAACTGCTCCCGAAAGAGAAGCAAATACCTCAGCTGCTGCGTGCCATCACGAAGTCCGCTCAGCAGTACCAGCTTAAGATCACTCAAATTACGCCGCAACCCATTGTGGCCAAAGCAAATTATTCTGAACTTCCTTTTCAGCTTTCTGTTCAGGGAAATTTTCATACGCTGGCATTATTTTTAACGGATCTGGGGCAGGGTTCGCGGTTAATGAGTGCCCGCAATGTTGTTTTTTCTCAGCCGCAACAGGCCAAAGACGCATCCGTGTCGTTAAGTGCCACCTTTACACTGGTGGCTTACACGTTTAAAGGATAATATGCAGCTTAAACTCATTTTTGTGGTGAGCGCGATGGTGTTCTGTGCGGGATGTTCTCAGGACGACATTCCTGAGATAGCCCCTTCTAAGATCAAGCTGCCGGTGATCGATTTTAAAACTGTACCGGTAACCAAAGCGGTCCCACGCTATGACTACGGCGGTGACCGGTTTCGCGATCCGTTTGTACCCTTTAATCCTGAAGGGCCTTCAACTACCGGCGGTGATGAAGTTAAGGTGCCCAATATCGGTTCGCTGACGCTCAAGGGTATAATGGCCGATGGAAATCTGAAAATAGCTATCATTTCCGGCGGAGCCATCAGTTATGTTTTAAAAGGGAAATACCTCTATGACAATCACCAGCGTCTGGTACGCGGTATTACTGGAATCATTAATGATGATAGCGTCATTATAATAGCGCCCGATAAATCGATGAAAGAAATCCGCCTGCGCGGGAAGCAATAGTGTGCAGCGCACATTATTGGTGGAGGAACACACAATGAAAAAATTATTATCCTGGTGTATGGTAGGGGGCATGCTCATTGCGCAGTGTCCCATCTCAACTGCGTCGGATGCCCGGGTCACTCTTACGGGTGTCAGTGTTGCGGCAAACGTTATTACCATGCAGCTCTCGGGAGAAACGAAGTATCATGCATTTACTATTTCTAATCCACCCCGCATCGTCGTTGAGTTCTCAAACACCGTAAATGCATGCAAAAAAAAGGAAATTGTAATCAATGGAGATCATATTAAACGGGTGCGCTGCGGGCAGTTTAAGGACTCACCCTCAAAGATATCCCGGGTCGTTGTTGATCTGTTGCAGTCCAGTGAATATGCAATGACGTCAACGGCAAATGCTGTTGTGCTCTCCCTTAAAACTGCAGCGGTATCCGGTGTAGCGGCATCTGCTCTCAAGGATCCCGGGTATCAACAAGCGGCAGCTATGGCAGCTCAGACACCGACTGTCCCAACGGTGTATGCACAACCGATTTCATCGCCGGTACCGTTTGCTCTGGCTACACCGGTTCCGCCCTCACCCGATAAATCAAGAACCCCATCTCCGCAGTCACCTAACGGTTATAAGGTTCAACCGACACCACTGCAAATAATCAAGACAGAGCTACCAAAAAAGCTCATTACCTTTGATTTTCAGGATGCGGACATACGGGATGTTTTCAGGATTCTCGCTTTAAAAAGCGGGATTAACATCATTTATGGTGCTGATGTCGTGGGGTCGCTGACCTTACGTCTTGATAACGTTCCGTTCGACAAAGCGTTTGATACGATACTCTCTGTTAAGGGATTGATAATGCAGGATCAGGGTGGCGGTATTTTGCGTGTGATGACAATGCAACGATTGGCTGAGGAACGCATTCAAGCAGTCACATTTACGAAAATATTCCCGCTCAACTATGCAAAAGCTGACGAGATCAAAGCAAATCTTGATGCCATCCGGGTGGCTGAAGGACGCAAGGGGAGCGTGTCATTTGACCTTCGGACCAACAGTCTCATTGTTACTGACACGCCTGAGGGGTTTCTTTCTCTTGGTGCTATCATCAGCGAGCTTGACAAGAAACCGCAACAGGTTATTATAGAGGCAAAGATTGTTGAAGTTGATCTTAACAAGAGTTCTGACATAGGTATTCAATGGCAAGCTGCCAGTACCGTCAAAAATGATTCGAATGTCCAAATATACAATGGCGGCTCGCAAGCGCAGTCTGTGAGCACTGCCCTGGGACCCAACGCCGTACAAAATGCTAACGTTGTTTCACCACTCAACACCAGCGCGGGAGGAACAGGAGTGAGCTTTCCTGCAACGGCAGTTTCGGGTGAGATAGCATCTATTGCCTTCGGTCTTGTTACCAACCAGGGGCAGCTGACCGGCTTGTTGTCCGCACTGGCACAGAAAGGTCTTTCAAAACTTCTTTCGAGTCCCAAAGTGACAACGATTAATAATCAGGAAGCAAAAATAATGGTCGGCCAGAAAATTCCCTATACCACGACTACGGTCAGTGTCAGTGGTTCGACTCAGCAAACTAACTTCCTCGACGTCGGTATCAAACTGACCGTAACGCCGACGATCAACAGTGACCAGAGAATAACGCTCAACGTCCATCCTGAGGTCAGTCTGTATGTTCGCGCTGATCCTGCGGGTCCGGTCATCGGTACCCGTGAAGCAATGACAACAGTCATAGTCAACAATGGAGACACGGTTGTCATCGGAGGTTTAATTACCGATCAGGACATAAAGTCGGCTACCCAGGTGCCGCTCTTAGGTGATCTGCCGGTCATCGGTCAATTATTTCGCGAAAATAGCACGTCCAAAGCCCGTACAGAATTACTCGTATTTATAACGCCACAGATACTCAATAACTAAATCGTTCTTTCTGTCGACTGATACGTGTGTTGTTGGAGACGAAGACAAATCGTATCGTCACGTCTTAGTTTTGAGTGAAGGATTTGTCTGATGTTATTGGCCTTAAAGAGATACAACAGTGCCACTTTATCTTTACAGAACTATCAGTTGGCAGGCTGACACGGAGTTGAACCGGAAATGAGAGCAGGGGCAGGTCATAAAAACACGTGAATAATATTTTACATCGAGTATTTAAAACCCATTTTCAACATGGGCTTTTTTATTTTATTGCTACCGTTCTGGTTGTATCACCACTTGTGCGGTTTAGCTGGGATATACCCGCACAGATAGTGTGTGCTGTTGCGCTGGCGATTTGTTTTCTTTTAACGATCGTATCGCAGAATATTGACGTGTCCCTAGAAAATGAGGGCTTAGAGCTTCTTTTTCTGATGTGTTGTGGTGTTTCTGCGATAGGGGTTTTTCATGTGCCGGCAGTGCGCAGTGCAGTGCTGGTTGTGTTTAATGCCGCGGTACTGGTATATCTCATAAGATTTGTCCGTATTGATGACCGCAAGAAATTTGGCCTGGTCATCATTGTGACCGGGATTGTTTTATCTATTGCTGTCGGGGCATTTAGATTATGGCCACGCACCTACCTTCCTATCATCGTTAATCCCAATATCTGCGCCGGATATATTATCATGTGTTATCTTTTAGCGGTGGCCGAAGCCGACAACAAATCCTATCGGGGTGTTGCCATAGTGCTGCTCGTCGGGCTTTTTTTAACGAAATCGCGGGCGGCGGTCTCTATTGGACTGCTCTGTACGATTATATATTGGGCAAAAGCTGTGAAGTCACCCGCTAGGGTGGCCATCGGAGGGATGGTGGCGCTGGGATGTCTCATTATGTTTTTAAATGGCCGTGGAGACGTATCGATTATCAATCGTATTGTGTGGTGGAATTCGGCATGGAGAATGTTTATCGCACACCCGATGAAAGGTGTGGGATGGGGAAATTTCGGAAACACGTACCTTTCTTTGCGGTCAACTGTGTCTGAAAATACAATTTATGCCCACAACATAATTTTACAGGTTCTTGCTGAATCGGGTATTATCGGCATGTGCGGCGGTGTGGGTTTTATGCTGTGGCGGCTCAAAAAAATGTCTTTGCGTTCTCCACACGTGCTGGCAATAACCGGTTTTCTTCTGTATAATCTCTTCGATTACTCATTTTATATACCGTCGCATATGTTCGCTTTCTTTGTATTGCTGTATAGCGCAGACCGTGCGCCTGACCATGATACACATGTCCCGCATGTCACTCTTAATGCCGTCGGAAAAACAGTTGTAATAGCGGTATTTGTGGTATGCTCGATATTTTTGATGACTAACGACAGCTCATTGGCGATGCGTTATAGCGCGCAGGCGGAAATCTTGTTTAAAAAGTATACCGTTTCTAAAGACCTGTTGAACCTTGCCCAGGCAATAGATCAACAGGAACATGCGGTACTTGCTGCACCGCAGACTGCGTCTCTTCATTCTGATCTGGCTTGGTTGTACTGGGTTGGGGGACAGAAGAAGGCAGCGCGTAAAGAGATTTTGGAAGCAATTCGCAGAGATCCGTTAAACATTGGCTATCAGAAAACACTGAGACAGTTCATGCTGCAAAAATGAAACGAGAATATGCCCCTCTCATCATGCTGGCAGGTGCGGTGCTCGTACTGTTGAGCCCGACTCTTTTTACCGGTTCGACATACTTTCTACGCGACCTGACATATATATTTCATCCCTGGAAAACAGTGGCGGCAGAGCTTCTGCAAAAAGGTGAGATGCCGCTGTGGAATCCGTACGTCTATTGTGGTATGCCCTTTCTGGCTAACTGGCAGACAGCGGTGTTTTACCCGCTGAGCCTGCCGTTTTACTTCTTTTCATTTGTGACTGCCTTGAAATTGTTTCAAACGGCCCATTTGCTCGTTGCGGGAATATTTGCATATTTATGGAGTCGATCCATTGGACTACACCGCTGGTCGTCTGCGGGCGTTATGGCGGTATGGGTATTTAACGGGTATCTGATAACGCGGCTTGAATTTTTGAGTCATTGCGGTGTCGATGTATGGTTGTTTGCCGCCATGCTTTTTAGCTGCAACCCGGTAATACTGGCTATGACTCTTTCTATTGCATTTTTTGCCGGACATTACCTGATCGTCGTAGTTGCGGCAGTGGTGTTTATGTACCGGCTATCTCAACGGTCCCGAGCACAGCGTGATAGTATGACGTTCTGGTTGTTGTCCGGGAGTGTTTTTGCCGGCATCATAGCCTGCCAAATGGTTCCGACTGTCGAGCTTATGATGCACACAGAGCGTGTGAAAGAGGGGCTTACGGCTGCGGTTGCAATGACCAATGAGATTTCGGTTTCTGACATCCTGCATGTGATCAACCCGCTGCTGTCGGTCTCATCAGTTCCCGCACTTGCAGGAGAAAAGTTTTCGTGGGTAACATCATTTCATGTCGGCATCTGTGCTTTTCTCTGTATCATGCTAGCGTGTATGCGACCCCTCAAGTGGCGGTTGATGGTTTTTTCCGTAGCACTGTTTGTCACCGGGATTGTTCTTGCCCTGGGGGATCATACTGGTGTGTACCCCTGGTTGTACCGGACAGTTCCTTTTCTCTCATCAATCCGCTATCCGGCACAGTTTCTCATTGTAACGGTGCTCGCAGGTGCTATCATGACGGGAATCGGGTTACAGCGGTTGCGTGCGGCAAAATATATAGTTAGTATCATGGCACTTGAACTCATACTGACAGCATGGGGGTTTCAGATAACTGTTGGGCAGAGTTTCTTTCACGTGGCTTCACCGCTGGTACAGTATCTT
>JBELAT010000134.1:0-5668 GCA_049508565.1 Endomicrobiales bacterium
ATCAATGATTGGCATTGCGTCGTTGGTTATTATTCTCATGATAGTACTCACTATTGTCTCACGGAAAAGAGCTGATCCGGAAAACGCTCCGGGTGTTCTTGCAACAAAAATAGCTTTCATAGTAATGGGCATGGCATTTCTACTCCTTGAGACAAAGAGTGTCGTGCAGTTTAGTTTGCTTTTTGGAACGACATGGCTCAATTCGTCTCTTGTTTTTCTTTGTATTTTGATACTGGTGCTTGCAGCTAATTGGATAGCCCAGTTCGCAAAGAGGAAATATGTGTTATCGGGTGCTTACCTATTATTGCTGGCATCTTGCCTGATTACGCTGCTGTATCCGTTGTCCAATCTTCTTTATTATGACAATCGGGTAATTCGTTTAGCGATGGCAAGTCTCTTATTGTTCTCTCCCATATTTTTTGCAAATGTGATGTTTAGTATACTCTTTAGCGGGCAGACGACAGCTGAAAATTACCTGGGCTGGAATTTGTTCGGAGCCACTCTCGGTGGAGTGATGGACTATTTCAGTATGGCTTTAGGCTATAACATGCTTACGGTGATAGTAGCTGTGTGTTACAGCTGCGTATTTTTGTTCTTAGTCTGTTCGAAGAGTTCAGTGAGGGTGACCACAACAAACGAAGGTGTCTATAATAAAGAAAACCTGTTGGGAAGCATACCCTAAAGATCTACAAAAGGCATGCGCAGCTATAAAAAGGCTATCGAGAACAAAAACCGGCGTGCTGTGAGATAGAAAATAGCAGTAATCAGGAAGGCCGTATTGTGATGAGTCTTGGAAAATGGTTAGTATTAATAGGTGCTATTCTTATCGTGGTGGGAGTCATTGTGATGCTGGCGGGCAAGATTCCCTTTCTGGGGCGGTTGCCCGGAGACATTTCAATTAAAAAAGGGAATTTCTCTTTCTTTTTTCCCCTGACATCATCAATTCTTATCAGCATCGTCGTATCGATACTATTATGGTTATTCAAGAAATGAAAAAATTAACTTTTTGTCTTCTGGTTCTTTGGACGATACCGGTTGCCGGGGAAAAGATACCCTACGATATCATACGTGTCGGGATCATTCAAAATAGTTCTTCCGTGCATGTGAGTTGTCCCGGCGGAGGATATGTATATGATTTAACCGCCGGTACGCAATCGGCGGAGACTGCCGATACGGATGTTCTGGTTGAGCCGATGGAAGACGGGGGTATTTCTCTTGAGGGGAAACAGTTTCATTCGCCGATTCGTATTGTCCTGGCCGGAACAAATGATTTGATACGCATTAACGGTAAACGTTTCCATGATTCTATCGTAATAACGGCTAAAAATGGAAAACTAACGGTAGTCAATGAGCTGGGCCTGGAAGATTATATCTGCGGTATTTTGCCTGAGGAGGCCAACGCGGCCTGGCCGCTTGAATCTTTAAAGGCGCAGGCAGTGGTGAGCCGGACATATGTACTCAAAAATATGAGGCGCCACGAGAAAAATGGATTTGACGTGTGTAATTCAGACCACTGTCAGGTGTATGGCGGAGCTCAATGCGAAGATCCGCGGAGCAATAAAGCAGTTGAACTGACCCGCGGAGAAGTGCTTATGTATAACGGGCAGATGGCGCAAACGTTGTTTCATGCATCGTGCGGTGGACATACGGAAAATCCAAACAACGTCTGGGCCTGGGAGAGCGCAACGCCGCCGTATCTGCGTGGTGTGACGGATAAGTACTGTCTTAATAGCCCGCATCAGCATTGGAAGAATATAGTAAAGGAAGAAACGATACGAAAAAGCCTTGTCAAAGCGGGGTTTTCAGTCGGGACAATTACGAGCATCAAGGTTGAAGGTACCAATGTTTCGGGTCGCGCAAAGAAATTAAAAATCAAATCCACAAATGGCGTTGTTGAGATGAAGGGCTCAACATTCCGCATGGCTATTGATCCCTGGATAATCCGGAGCACGATGTTCAAAAAAATCACCAAAAAAGGCGAAAGTTTTGAGTTCACTGGTTATGGCTGGGGGCACGGGGTGGGTATGTGTCAGTGGGGTGCCAAAGAGATGGCGGAACACGGCAAAGATTATACGCACATCTTAAACTATTATTATCCCGGAACAAATGTTAAGAAAATGGAACAATAGTGAGGAGGAGGATGTTCGATGCACGATGATCTTGAACAGATACAAAAGATGCTCATTAAGGAACTTGAGCTTTATTTCGGTACCGATATAAAAAGGATCAATCACGCTAAAAAGGTATTGAAATATGCCCGGGAACTGCTTGCGAAAGAACAGGCGGATCCCTATGTCGTTATACCGGCTGCAATACTCCATGATGTGGGGATCAAGGTTGCGGAAGAAAAATATGGTTCTTCGGCAGCGCATTATCAGGAGCAGGAAGGTCCCGCTGTTGCGGGAAGGATACTTGTTGAAAAGGATTATGACGATGCCAATATATATGAGATATGTGCGATCATCGCTCACCACCACACACCGGGTCCTCAGGAAACGACGAATTTCAAAGTTGTCTACGATGCGGACTGGCTGGTTAATCTGGCAGATGAAATGGATGTAAAAGACACAGTTAAATTGAAAAGCGCTATTGATAAAATATTTCTTACTGAGACCGGCAAAACAATGGCCATGGAAATATTCTTGAACAATGCCGGGTAAGTACTATCAATAAAACTAAATAGTCTAATAAAAGAGAATATTGTTCTCTACAAAGCAGTAGATACCAAACTATAGCGAAACGGAGTAGCTGTGCCATTTGATCTAATCAAACCTTGAAAGATCCGCGGTCATAAGACCGGGGGTGTATCGGGTTCCGCCGAAGGCGGACAGGCAAAGCCTGCAATTCGCCTTCCAAACAACGGACGTAAGTCCGGGGTACTTGATTTTCTTTTGTAGCTCATACCCTCTGATCTCTTTACAGATATTCTCATGAAATATTTACTTGCAGCCGATAGTTAATGTGGTAAAGTGAAAAAATAATTTCGGTTCACGCATATTTTGGTATAATTCATTCAAAATAATCTGTGGCATAACAATGACATGCGGATGCAGCTCAGGAAAAAGATTGGTGACAGATATTATGATAAAGAATCATAAGGGTAAAAGCGTTAGTCTTAAAACTATCGTGCTTCCCGTAGGTTATGCCGCATGGGTTTTAGGCCTCAAAAAGCGAATAGCTGGGGTGCGGCAAAAAGCCCTCCTGTCAGCCAATGCGGAGCAGATTAAACTGTATCACGAAATTGGATGTGATATATTAAGCCGGCAAAACAAAGAAGGCTGGGGTGCCAAAGTAATTGATCGTCTCTCGGCTGACCTGCGCGAAGCTTTTCCGGCTATGAAAGGATTATCTTCTTCGAATCTCAAATACATGCGATTTTTTGCTCAGGAATGTCCTGTTCGTGCAATAGGTCAGCAGATTGCTGACCTATTACCATGGTTTCATATTGTTATACTAATAACAAAACTTTCCGAACCGGCTGTACGCGAGTGGTATGCCAAGGAAGCGATTCAAAAAGCATGGTCCCGCGATACATTGGAATTGAATATCAACAACCGGTTGCACTTGCGCCAGGGGGCAGCGGTTACCAATTTTAAAAAACGGCTTGACACTGCCCTTGCCGACAGCGTCCAAGCCCTGCTTAAAGATCCTTATCATTTTGATTTTCTTGGATTAGGAGAGGAAGCTCATGAACGCGATATAGAGAACGCGCTTATTCGTCATATTACGCATGTTCTATTGGAGTTGGGGCAGGGTTTTGCCTTTGTGGGCCGGCAGTTTCGCCTTGAAGTTGACGGCGACGAATTCTTTATTGACCTATTATTCTATCATACACGCCTCAAATGTTATGTAGTTGTGGAGCTAAAGTCTGCTGCCTTTAAGCCGGAGCACACTGGTCAGCTTAATTTCTATCTGTCGGCTGTAGACGCCCAGATAAAAGCACCTGATGATAAACCTACAATAGGACTTCTTCTTTGCAAAACCAAAAAGAAAATGGTTGCGGAATATGCTCTTTCAGGTATGGAAAAGCCTATGGGTGTAGCGGAATACAAATTACTGCGTACCTTGCCAGAGCCGCTTGATATATGCCTTCCGTCCATTGAAGAACTTGAGTCACAGCTTTCCATCGATCTTGAAAAGAAGGGCGGAAAATGATCTGTGCAAAGATTTAACAGAAATAAAATAATAACATATGATAACCATCCTATTTATCGTCAGCTTTCAGTCAACAACCACCTATACAAACTCCTTGAATACCAACAAAACAAAATTGTTGGGCAAATGGAATAATTTGCTGTTATGAGACGACGACAATCTCCCGTAAAACAAAATTTAAAAGGCAGTAATACGGCTATCTATTGAATATGAATAACGATCTCAAACGCACAGCATATGATTTTGAAGTACCAAAAAATCTGATCGCCCAGGAACCGCTGGCGGAGCGCGATTCGTCTAAACTGATGGTTCTCAATCGCGGAGATGACACGATCTATCATAGACATTTTCACGATATTATCGATTTTCTTGATGCCGGCGATTGTGTGGTTATTAATAGGTCTAAGGTTGTCCCGGTCAGGGTGTATGGCAGGAAAGAGACCGGAGGAATTGTCGAGGTACTTTTTTTGGATCCTCGGCAGTTCGCTTCAGGGACAGTGCGGGCATTATTGAAACCATGGCTTGATCCGGGAAAAAAGGTGATCTTTGAAGGCGGAATTGTCGCGACAGTTCAGGGTAGAGCAGCATCGGGAGAGACGATTCTCGTATGCAGCGGAACAGCTATAGATACTCTTTTGAGTGCAGCAGGGCAGATGCCGCTTCCGCCCTATATTAAGCGGGAAAAAATTGACGACGGACGGGCTGTATCAGATAAGCAGAGGTATCAAACAGTGTATGCGTGTGACAGCGGGTCTATAGCCGCTCCCACAGCCGGACTGCATTTTACGCACTCACTTCTTGAGCGAGTGAAAGCTAAAGGTATTAAGGTAGTCGAGATTACCTTACATGTCGGTTGGGGAACGTTCCGGCCGCTCATTGCTGCAGTGCTCACGGACCATCAGATGCTGCCCGAACACTATGAAGTGTCCGCTGAGGCTGCCCAAGCGATCAATCACGCGCGAGAAAATAACCGACGGATTGTGGCAGTGGGTACCACGTCAGTACGTACACTTGAATCAGTGGCGGCTGTATGCGGTGAGCACCTGACTGCCGCACGCGGGGAAACATCACTTTTTATTCATCCCGGGCACCAGTTCAAGATCGTGAGCACTCTGGTAACTAATTTCCATCAACCTCATTCAACTCCCCTTATTTTAACATCAGCCTTTGCCGGTCGCGAGAAAGTGCTTGCCGCGTACGAAGAAGCAATAAAGAATCACTATCGATTTTTCTCTTATGGTGATGCGATGCTGATTCTTTAAAATACCCATCATTTTATAGACATTTCAATCCTTTTTGGTGTAACTCTCTGGTTACTAAATATATACAAACGCAGCAGTGATGCATACCAAATGCGTTTAAGAAGGATTCGGTACGGTAAACCATAATATTTTGTGTGAAGAATGTCAGCTGCTGCGTCTGCTATGAACTCTAGTGAACAATAATTAGTCGATGCTGAAAAAGGTCTCAAGCGAACAATCTGTCGACGGAAGAAAAGTTGAATACCGTCAAT
>JBELAT010000135.1:0-5659 GCA_049508565.1 Endomicrobiales bacterium
GGTAAAGAACCCCAAAATATATTTTTTCGATATGGGTTTCAGAAATTATCTGATCAATAATATGAACCGGTTAGAGCAGCGGCCTGATGCCGGTGCCGTAGTGGAAAACACTGTTTTTGTGCGCCTCAATGAACTTTTTGAAAAACCGGTGGATATTCACTTCTGGAGAACAAAGACCGGGGCAGAAGTAGATTTTGTTATTAAAAATGGTGTAGAGCTGTTTCCTATAGAGGTGAAATTCTCCGCGTTTGATATGCCCAGGGTTACCCGGGGGTACATGAGTTTTTTAGAAGCCTTTAAGCCGAAAAAAGGTCTTGTTTTGACAAAAAATTATTGGGGTCGCCTACATAAAGACGCATCGGAAATCCTCTGTGCGCCTGTCTATTATCTCTAATGCAACAAAGGAAGTAGAAACAGGAAATTAAACTATGACGGCAATTGTTCTCCACTTTCCTGAATCTGTAATATTCAACTTTTGATGTTTTAACACATTTCTACTGGAACCTTACCGCAGCACTATTCTGACACCCGACATCTTCCACCCGTCAATTTGTCAGCAAGCTTTAAAAATGGTATAATAGGCTCAGTGTTACAAGCAATATTTCCCAAGGATAATTGATACCATTGAATGAGGCCATCCATCGGGGGGTGGTTTTTTAATTATCTGTTTTTCCGGGATCATAGTAAAGGGGAAAAAATGAAAGTTCTAGTAATTAACGGGTCGTATAAAAAAAATGGCATGACTGCCGCGTTGATAGACGGTTTCCTTAAAGGTCTTGCTTCAAAGATAAAGGGAATGAAAGTTAAAACTGCCACTCTGCGTGATATGAAATTCAAATTCTGCGATGGCTGTAGTGAGTGCAGCAAAAAAGACGATTTGAAGCTGGGTGTTTGCCCATTACGGGATTCTATGAACGAATTTCTGCCAGCGATGCTTGAGGCCGACCTGATAGTGTTTGCAAGTCCCATCTATTGCTGGTCAGAGACAGCTGTTATGAAGAAGTTTATTGAACGGTGTCTGCCACTTGTCGTTGTCGGTGCGAGGGGACCAGTCGCTCGAAACAGTACGGTTAAAGGGAAAAAGGGTGTTATATTGCTTTCAACGGGAGCTCCCTATCCTTTCAATGTGATCTTTGGGTATACGCGCCCTTCAAAAAAGGTGCTTTCCCGGTTCTGTACCTATGCCGGATGCGAAAAAGTTCTTGCGCTCAGCGCGGGCGGTATGGAAAATAATGAGAAAACGAAAAAAAAGTTTATAAGCAAAGCACACGCGTTGGGCATCAAAGCAGCACATTAACCGCGGCTGATCAGTGAAACGAAAGAGGAATAATTATATGAATGCTACCGAAAGCAAAGTAACTAAAAATGTTAGGGAAGCAGTGGTCAAGACTGCCGATGAAATTGTTAAGATCAGTTCCACTGTTCAGGGTGCAGCAAAAACTGCCTTTCTGAAAATGAGATCTGCCGCAGAAGATGCAGAAAAAAATAAAAATCGCATGAGCTCAGAAGTTAAAAGAATTTCTGCGGAAGTAAAAGGGACGGTCTCGGATGCAGTCAAGGGGATAAAAGAAGGGTTTGAAGAAGTTCGCAGCAAAAAAAGAAAATAAGATGTCGTTGTATTATAGGCGATTTTAACTGGAGCAATAGAGAATCGTGATGATGCCGGTTGGACCCTTAATGATTGAACACCGACTTATTGAGCGCACGATAAAGCGGATCGGCGATGAATCAGAATTTATTGATAAAACCGGAAAAGTCGATAGTTGCCGTATTGATGTCATGATCGACTTTATCCGTATGTATGCCGATCGATGTCACCATGGCAAGGAAGAGGATATCCTCTTTGCTGCTTTACGGACAAAACCCCTCAATGAAAATGATAAGCGGATCATGCGTGAGCTGATTGAAGAGCACTCCTCAGCGCGAACAATGACCACTGCTCTCGGGGCTGCACAACAGCGGTATGCCCGGGGTGAAACAGCCGCTGCAAAGGATATTTCTGTTTTGATGAAAAATATTGCAACTTTCTACCCTGTTCATATTGCTAAAGAAGATAAACATTTTTTCATCCCCTGCATGGATTATTTCACTCCCGCTGAGCAGGATCAGATGCTCACACAATTCTACGAATTCGACCGAACTCTCATTCATGAGAAGTACCGTAAAGTTGTTGATGATTGTCAATCAAAATAACGTGCTTTGTATGCCATGAATGTCTCTTATCGGGATGGTCATCTTCGGGGTAGTCTGGGATGTGATGTTGTAGTACATAGTACATCGCAGAAATAAATACTTTTCTCACAGTGTATTAAGTCAAATACCACTAAGGATGGTCTGTCAATGACACATCGGTCGTCAATAAAGAGCTCCAATATCAATATAGGGGCACTGTCTATTATCATGGGGCTGTTTTTGTGCGGAGTTGCAGTTACGGCTGTTCGGGCAGAGCAGAGCACGTCTGATGCTGATTATTGGCAGAAAGAAAATGCGGTTGTTGAAAAACATCGCCGTGAGCTGAAGGATGAAAATAAGAAGTTTCGTGAAAACATAAAGGCAATGCCAAAAGAAGACCGCACAAAAGCAATAGAGCAAAACCGTTTAATCCGTTTCCGCGAAAATGAAACATTCCGGCAGAAACTGCATGAAGATGACATGTCTTTCTTAAAAGAGCGTCTTGCAACTACGGGTCAATTAACCGACAATGAGAAACAAGAACTTCTTGCCGTATATGATGTTGAGTACAAAGAAAATGTTCTGTTTTTGCAACAGCGAAATCAGGATATGATGACATTTTTTGAGAAAATATCTCAGGATACTACACTGACGCAGACCCAAAAACGCGAAGCATTGAAGAGCTATTTCCAGCAGCAGAAAGAGGAAGTGCTCAAACAGCGTGACCAGCAGCGCCAGCAGCATCAGGTAGAACTGCAAAAAAAATATTCCGCAGCAAGTTCTTCATCCCCAACCTCCTCGGGGAAATAGTATTGATTCCCTCTGACCAATAATCGACTTGATTGCCCATCGATACAGTATGCGTGGTGTGATATGAGTTACGCCTAATCCACTGTTTTGTCTATTTCACGCAAGGCGGGACGGTGTGCCAGACGGCGCATGAAGAGCCGGAATCGGTCGATATAGCCAAATACTGCAGGGATAACTACAAGAGTTAATATTGTTGAACTGATCAACCCGCCGATGATCGCGACACCCATGCTTTGCCGGAATTTCCCTACTTCAGTGAGACCCAGAGCCAGCGGAAGCATGCCGGCGATAAGTGCAAACGTTGTCATAAGAATAGGGCGCAGCCGTGTGAGACCAGCTTTTATAATCGCTTCATCCTGACTAATACCGGTACGTTCCAGTTTCTGGGTAAGGTCGACTAGCAATATCGAATTCTTTGTCGTAAGGCCAAGAAGCATTATGAACCCAATCATGGTAAACAGTGTTATGGCCTGGCCGGTCACATACAATGCGATAAGACCTCCGACTATTGCCAGCGGAAGGGCGATCATAATAGTAAACGGTACGAGGATTGATTCATACAGGCTTGCCAGAACAAGATAAATGAAAATTATGGAGAGGCCGGCTGCAATGAGCATGTTAGTCATCAGATCCGCGAAATCCTCTGATGAACCGTGGAACTCATAGGTTATGCCTTCAGGAAGTTTTTCATGGTCGAGGATTTTTTTTGCATCAGCCGTTATATTGCCGATCGCGCCCGTTTGATCGAGGTTGCCCGTTATCGCCACATACCTGCTCCTGTCGCGTCTGTATATCTTTGATGGTCCGGTGGTCACCAGCGGTTCTGCAATGTTTTTTACTCGTATAAGCTGGTTATTGACATTGGGAATATAGAGCAGGTTGAAATCCTTCGCAAAGTCCCTCTGATCCTTTTTGAGACGTACGCGTATGTCGTATTCCTGGCTCTCTTCCCGGTATTTCGCCGGGGTATTACCTTCCACCATACCTCTGAGCTCCATGCCTGCCATAATGGACATCACACCCAGCTTTTGCATCTTTTTTGGGTCCATTTGCACCTGGAACTCTGGTTTGCCGGGCCGGTAGTTGGTTTCAAGGTCAACCAGTCCGTGTATTGTTCGCAGTTTAACCACCAGATTTTCGGCAAACTTTGCAACGTTGTTAATATCCTCACCTTTTATCAACAGGAAAAAGGGAGCATCCGAACCGCTGCCTGCCATGCTGAGATCGCTGACCTGGGGTCTGAGAGTTTCCTTATACGGCGAAAGCATCTTTCTGACAAATTCCTTCATATCGCTCGTAGACCGGTGCCGTTTTGAGGTCTCAACCATTTTGATATACAGTTGAGCTGTATTGCTTTCACCACTTGAGTTTCCAACAGTGATGAGTACTGTGTCGATATCACGTTCTTTCCGTATCAGAGAATCGACGGTATGAGAATATTCTGTCATTTTATCAAGCGAAGTGCCGGGAGCGGCTTCAAGATACACCATAAACTCGCCCCACTCGTTTTTACTCATAAATGTTACCGGGATACCTTTTGTCAGTGCGAGAGAACCTATAAATATAACCAGTGCCGCAAGAAGGACCCAGAGCTTGTGTCTGAGGGTGAAATGCATGACCTTTTCATAGAATACGACCAGACGGTCCTGAAATTTTCCAAACCACGCCGCGGGCGCGTGAAGGACGCGAGCCAGCCCCGTATACTCATCATTTTTCTTGATCTTGCCGATCATATACGCTGACAGCATGGGAGCGGTAGTCAGGGCATCGAACAGAGAGATGCTCATTGCAAATACGATAGTCAGGCCAAAGGATTTGAAGAACTGTCCTATCATTCCCTGAAGGAAGGCGACCGGCAGAAAGACGGAGATCACGGCAAGCGTAGTTGCAATGACTGCCAGCCTGACCTCATCAGTGCCTTTCTGGGCGGCGACCATCGGTGCTTCGCCGTTTTCGATGTGTCTGAAAATATTTTCACGTACGACAATAGCATCGTCAATAAGTAGACCCACGACAAGCGAAAGAGCCATCAGCGTGAGCATATTAACCGAAAAACCGGCCAGCGCCATGAAAATGAAAGCGCCTATGAGACTATTGGGCAATGCGACAGCCGTTATGAACGTCGAACGGAAGTTTCCCAGGAAGAAGTAGACGACCAATATTGCCAGGGCGATACCCTCAAAAATGGTGTTTCTCACGTCATCGACGTTCATTCGTATAGGCCTGCCTCCGTCACTGACCACTACGACAGTAGGAGCCCCTTTAATGCTTTTCATCAGTTTATTTAGGGTGGCAACACGTTTGATAATCGCATTTGAAACATCTACCGTGTTCGATTTAGACTGTTTATATACGTTGATGACAAGGGCTGGAGTACCATTTAAAAAGCCTCGCGACTGTTCGTCTTCGCTGCTATCGGTTACTGTACCCACCTGATCGATGGTAACAGGTATATCACTGCCGAAAAAGTTGACCACCACGTCCTTTATCTGTTTTATAGAATGGTACTCGCCGATGCTCCTAAAGGACAGTTCTTTGGCTCCCGTGGAAACCTTGCCGATAGGTATGTTCTGACTGCTCTGTGATATACGGTTTGAAATCATGGTGAGGCTGGTTTCATAATCTTTGAGCTTATTGCGGTCAAGATCAACGTGTATTTCGCGTTTTGTTCCTCCGA
>JBELAT010000136.1:0-5646 GCA_049508565.1 Endomicrobiales bacterium
GCCTGAGAGCTCCTGAAGGTTGCGGCTGTGTAAGGCAGTAATATCAGCTGCTTTAAGGCAGTGATCAATGACACTGCGATCATGGGAGTCAAGAGGCGAAAAGCGTTTCAGATGAGGATAGCGGCCCAGCGCGACAAAATCATAGACGGTTATGCCAAAAGGGTATTCAATAAATTGGGGCATGGCAGCCATTGTTGTGGCAATGGTGTTCCGGGCAATCGTGTACAGATCAGCATTGTTAAATAATACCGTTCCTGCCCAGGGTTTAAGGGTTCGAGTCATTGTGCGGAACAGGGTAGTCTTACCTGAACCATTGGGACCGATGATGCCAAGACTGTCACCGGCAGGTACCGAGAAACTGATGTCGGTAAGAACCGGTTTATGGGTATAGCCAACAGTAATAGATTGAAGGGTGATCATATGATATTTAAAAGTCCCAAGTGATTCTTTATTTTTATTTCACCTTATAAGTATATGGACTCAAACAGCTTTGCAATGAACTGAAATGATGAGTTGGTATATACCCATGAGTGCTCTAGTGCGAAGTCTTTCGTACTAAGAGAACAAAGAATGTAATTCCTCCGACCAGTCCCGTTATAACGCCGACCGGAAGTTCTACCGGGGCGATGATTGTCCGTGCGAACGTATCGCAAATCGTCAGAAATGCAGCGCCACCGATAGCTGATGAAATCAACAGTGTGCGCGAACTGCTTCCCGATATCCGGCGCATCAGGTGAGGAATCATCAACCCGACAAATCCGACAACCCCCGCGACCGACACGCATGCGGCAGTGATGAGTGAAGCGATGATAAATAAGAGTTTGCGCATCATTTCTGGGTCGATGCCCAGGTGCGCCGCTTTTTCTTCTCCGAGAGTCAAAACATCCAGCTCACGGGAAAAGAGCACTAGAACACCCAGGCCCAGCGTAGTCATGATAAAAGGAGTAACAATAGTTGCCGGGTCGGTTGAAGAGAGATCACCTGTTAACCACACCAGTGTGCTGTAAAGTTTTTCAGCGTTTGTCAGCGCGATCAACAGAAGAACGAGCGATGCGCAGATAAATCCTAGTATGACCCCGCTGAGTATGAGAGTATGGTTTGAAAAATGGTTGTTGGCCGCCAGGCGGTACACCACGTATATGCACAGCATGGTTCCACACAATGCGCACAACGGCAGAAATAAAACATGGATATTTGCCAGTCCTGAGACGATCCCGATAGTCGCGCCCAGAGCGGCCCCGCCGGAAATGCCCAGTGTATAGGAGTCTGCCAGGGGGTTGCGCAGCAGCGCCTGGAACACGCAGCCGCTTGCTGCAAGCCCGGCTCCGGTTATGACTGCAAGGATAATCCGGGGCGCCCGCAGATGCCAGAATATGGTTGCGGGGATGCTTTTTTCAGAGTGATGGAACAAAAGCCGGAGTACCTCAGATAAAGAAAACGTCACTGTCCCCAAAGACAGGGCAAGCAGAACGGACAGACCGAGAACCATGAGAAGAAGCAGAAACAAAAGTATTTTGTTCATAGGAAAATCATGGGGTTGTCGTGTTGAGTAATTGATCGAAATGTTCAGCAGCAGCAGCGAAGTTCAACGGCGTTGGGACCAGATAATCCTGATTATCGATGTAAAATACACGATTGTTCCTAACGGCGGTGATTGTCGTGTAGCTATGCCATTGTTGTTTTTCCTGGACGCTCACCCCTGACATTGCAATGATAAACATAACATCGGGATTGCGCCGCAGAACTTCTTCCCGGCTCACCTGGGGATATCCGATGCTGATGTCTCCGAAGAGGTTGACGGTGTTAAGGTACTGATTGTAATCATTCATAAAACTACGGGTACCGATGGTAAATAACGGTCGGGCGCCAACTTCCCAGAACACCGTTACACGCGAGTGGGATGCTTGGCGGCGCATACGAACGGCTTCGATGCGTCGCTGTGCAGTGGCCACAACTGCCGCTGCTTGTTTTGTTCGCGAAAGAATGGTGCCGAGATGTGTCGTGTTGCTGCATATCTCATCGAAATTACGAGCCGCTTCCACTACTATCACTGTGAGACCGAGCTTTTTCATCGTTGCTATAGAATTCTTCTTATTGCCTTCTTTGCTGGCAATGATAAGATCGGGTTTCAAGGCAACGATCTCTTCGATATTTGGTTCCCAAAGGGTGCCTATGATTGTTTTTTTCGTAATTCCTTTCGGGCAGTAGGCGGTAATACCTACAATGGCTGAATCCAGCCCCAGTTCATACAGGCAATGCGTAATAGAAGGAGCTAACGATACTATTCTGCTATTTTCTGCCCCCGCGGTTGATGCCAGCAGTATGACAGTAAAGAGTGCGGTCATTAACAATTTCATTATGTTTTAAAACTCCCAGCCTTTACGTGCTGCAACACCTTTGGCGTACGGATGCTTTATTTCTTTCATTTCTGTTATGAGATCGGCACACCGGAGCAGCTCTTTCGGGGCTCCTCTGCCGGTTATAAGAACATTGGTTGTGGGATCACACTCTTTTAGTATGGTCAGTACATCTTTGCAGGTGATCATTTTGTCCCGCAGTGCGATATTGAATTCCTCAAGAACGATAAGGCCGTACTTCTTGCGTCCGTGTATGACTTTTTCAAATATTTTTAGAGCCTGCCTGCACTGACTTCTCACCTGATCTGTGGAGACGTTTTTAAAACAGAAAGGATGCTCGGGTGCAAACGCGTGAAAATCAAGATTCTTTAAGGTGACAAGTATTTTCTGCTCGCCATAGAAGTTCACACCTTTAAAGAGTTGTATGAGACAGACCTTCTGATCCCTGCCAAGTGCACGGAGAATCTGTCCCATTGCTGAAGTCGTTTTTCCCTTACCATTACCGGTCAATACGCAGATCATTTATTTCTCCGCTACCATCTTTTTTTCGTAGTTTATAGGGGTAAGTCTCCGTTGAACGGGGGACAGGTTACGTCAAAACCAGCCCGGCACACACATGAGTAAGACAATGAGTTCATTTGTTTCGGTGATCAACCCGAGCGTATCTCCGGTTAGACCGTTTATCGAACGTGTCACACGGTGAACAATCAGTGCATCACATGCAATAACAATGCATAGTGGCAGAAGCAGTGATAACTTGTATCCTATGATCAACGGAATAAGATACAGCGAAGCCAGAGCAAAATATCTCACCGGAATCGGCAGGAGCAGTGCCCCCAGACCATCGGGCCTGGCAGGTTTTGCGATTACGCTTGAGAAAACCATTGCCCACCGTGCCACTACGAACGCGACAAGCAGATATACTATGTTAAGCTTAACGATGAGGTACATTTTCAAAGCCAGATAGAAAACACCCGCAGCAACCCCCATCGGTCCTGCGGATCCGCTGCGCATGATTTCAAGCATTTTCTCTGGCGGTTTTTGTGAAAGGAGGCCATCGAAGCTATCCATAAACCCGTCAAAATGAAATATGTTGAAAAAGAAATAGACAATAATCAGTGCAATAAGTTTGGCTATAACTTCGTCATGAAACACTCTTTTTAGCGGCATATATGCCGCGCAGAACAACCCGAACGCCAGGTACCCCGCCAGCGGAAAATGAGTTGCAGACTTTTTAAAATCCGGGTTTACCGATAAATACTTTCCCAGCGGTATCCGGCTGGTAAGCGCAAGAGAAGTTATGATGTTATTCATTGAGCCGATTTATACTGTTTCATGCCCTTGAGAAACTCCGGCACTTTCGAAAGTCGCCATCTCGTTGAGCATTTTTAGCGCGGCTTCAATGATGGAAACAGCCAGGACGCCGCCCGTACCTTCGCCCAGCCGCATATTGAGTTGCAGTATCGGTTCAAGTCCCAGAGATCCCAATAAATGTTTATGTCCTTTAACTGCTGACAGGTGTCCGGCGAACAGATAATCTTTGACCGCTGGATTGATCATAGTGGCAAGTATTGCGGCAGTAGTGACAGGGTATCCGTCTAGTACCACCGGGACGTGTCTGCTTGCTGCAGTCATTATCATACCAACCATGCTGGCGATGCAGGAACCGCCCACCGTACGTAGAATATCGAGTGGATCGTGACGGTCCGGATTGTGCATCTCTATAGCTTTGCGAATGGTATTTTTCTTATGTTCCAGTGTCTGAGCGTCTATGACTGTGCCGATATCAGCAAGGTCGTTAAGCGGAAATCCCGCAGCCGTGCAAATGGCTGTTGCTGTTGTGGTATTACCGATGCCCATGTCACCAATGACTAGGATGTCGGTACCTTCATCGATGGCTGCACGGGCAAGATCCATGCCATTTTTTATGGCTTGTTCAACTTGCAATTGAGTCATTGCCGGTTCTTTTGAGAAGTTTTTAGTTCCGTTGGTGACCTTACGGCTGATAAATTGCGGAGAGTCGCTTACCGTGTCGGACATGACCCCGGCATCAACGACACATACTTCAACGCCGGTATGCCTGCCAAATACGTTGACCGCAGCGCCGCCGGTAAGGAAATTGTGTACCATCTCTTTTGTGACTTCGGGAGGATAAGCCGATACCCCTTCACGGGCAATGCCATGATCAGCGGCGAAGACATACACTCGTTTTTTACTGATTTTCGGTGAAACAGTGCCCCGGATGAGCGCCATCCGTTTGGCAATTGATTCAAGCAACCCGAGACTACCGACAGGTTTGGTCAAAAAATCGATCTTGTGCTGGACTTTTTCTGCAATCGTCTGGTCAATCGGCGGGATGGCATCAAAACGCATTTTTAAATCTCCTTATTGATTTGAGTAACTTTTGATAATTAAAAACTTCAAACGTAACCGAGGTGTTGTCCATAGCAGTTGCGAACGCCGGGGCAAGCCGTCTGAGATCTCTTATATAGCTGATGGTCCGATCGTTGAGCGTACTATGATCCTTGCCCTTCCACACACCGTGAATATGAAGTGAGACAATACGCAGGCGGGACGAATTGTTGAGTGCAAGCAGCGGGAATGCCCGCGCCAGGACCAGGTGCCCGATATCGATCGTCATTCGTTGGTAGAGAGGATAGGTGTCGATAAGGTTTTCAAGAGAGATGTCATTTTTCCCGGCAATGAAGTTTTGCCATCCGACTAGCGGATGAAGGACGAAATTTTGTACTGGAAATCGGTGAGCATGAAAAAACTGGTACGCTTCTCGGCATTTAAATATCGTATCGCTTGGCAGGTGGACGCTGTACTCAAGTGGCAGCGTGCGCAGGAGCGGCAGTTCCTTTTCAAGCAGGGTTTTGGTCGATGCGTCCCAGGTGTGTACCATCAATTCAACATAATCAACATTCGAAGCGAGCAACTGAGCATTTTCAAAATAGGTTCCCTTTTGTACCCATGAAGCTGCACCAATTTTCATCTTATTTCCTTGCTTTTACTTTAGTCGCAGTGGAATGCCGCTAATCATAAGATAGACGGTATCTGCTTTTTGTGCGATCACTCTATTGATCTTTCCGATCGCATCGATATACTGTCGGGCAAGGGCGTTGTCCGGGATTATACCCCCCCCGACTTCGTTGGTCACAAATATTTCTTTTCCCGTTAATGATGTTATGAGTTTATCAACATAGGTATCTATATCTAAGTGATGGTACAAAAGATTGTTAACCCAGAGAGTAATGCAGTCAACAACGTACACCTGCGCATCAACTGT
>JBELAT010000137.1:0-5644 GCA_049508565.1 Endomicrobiales bacterium
CTTCATCTGGTGGGACTATTTATGGCGAATGTGGAAAAAATCCGCCTGATGAGTCGGCTCCCGGAAACCCCCTGTCGCCGTACGGTATCGGAAAATATACCATTGAGTTCTATTTGAAATTCTATGCCCAACTCTATGGGATCAAATATACTGCTTTACGCTATGCAAATGTTTACGGACCGCGTCAGGATCCTCATGGTGAGGCAGGGGTGGTAGCCATTTTTGGTCAGCGCATGCTTCAAGACGATGATATTATTATATTTGGCGACGGCAAGCAGACCCGTGACTATGTTTTTGTCAAAGATGTCGTTGATGCAAACGTCCGTGCGCTCACCAAGGGACACAATGAGATCATTAATGTTGGTACAGGCCGGCTGACCTCCGTTACAGATCTTGCTCGATTGATGAGCTCTTCTATAGGATATAAAAAATCACCGGTACATAAACTGGCCAGACCGGGCGAACTTAACCGGAGTTTCTTAAACTACCGTAAGGCCCAAAAAGTACTGGGGTGGAAACCGACAGTGACCCTTGAGAAGGGACTTTCTCTAACGCTGAACTATTTTAAAAAATCATGAAAGCACTTATTTTGATCGGCGGTCTTGGAACACGCTTGCGTCCGTTGACATGTTCAACACCTAAACCTCTTCTTCCTATAGTCAATAAACCATTTCTTGAGTATCAGATCGATCTTCTCAAACGCCACGGGATAACTGACGTAATATTATGTATTTCTTATCTTTCCCATGTGTTTGAAAACTATTTTGGCAATGGGGAAAAATGGGGTGTAAAGATCAGCTATGTCCATGAGAAAAATCCACTAGGGACTGGCGGAGCTATTCGCAATGCGTCGCATCTGCTCGATGGGACAACCCTGATTTTTAACGGAGATATTTTAACGGACATCGATCTTACGCGGTTTATAGCCTATCATCGCGCAAAGAAGTCATGTGTTACGATTGCCCTGACGCGCGTTAAGGATCCAACTGCATTTGGGTTGATCGAAACAAATAAAAAAGGCAAGATTGGACAATTCCTCGAAAAACCATCGTGGGATGAAGTAACATGTAATACGATCAATGCTGGTATATATCTATTTGAACCCACGGCGGTGGACCGCATTCCTGCTGGTGTGCACTATTCCGTCGAGCGGGGTTTGTTTCCTTCGCTTCTTGAAAACAAAATTCCTTTGTTTGGCTACACGGCCCCCTATTACTGGATGGATATTGGGACGGTTGAAAAATATATGCAGGCTCATGCGGACGTTATGTCGAACAAGATTCAAGTAGGAATGTCAGGTAGGAAACACCGTGAAAATGTTATCGCGGGTAAAAGAACACGCTTTGGAGATGACCTGGACTGCAAGGGGACGCTCGTATGCGGTCATAATACGAAAATTGATCATACCGTTACCTTTACCGGCTCGGTTTCCCTGGGCAATAAAGTTAAAATCGGCAAAGGAGTGGTTATTTCTGATTCCATTATCCTTGATGGTACGCGCATTGATGAAGGGGTCAAACTTGAAAATGTTTTGATTGGTAAACATTGTCGCATAGAGGCTAATGCTATTCTTAGTCCCGGAACGGTGCTGGGTGATAAAACGGTTATCAGACGATATTCGAAGTTATAGTTATTTTTCTGGAGCGCGAATGTTTGTTCATGGAGGTTTTAATTGAAAGCATTTGTGATGGCTGCCGGTGCAGGAACCCGTTTACGCCCGTTAACGTATGCAATCCCTAAACCCATGGTACCGGTAGTCAATAAACCAGTTTTGGAACATACTATCGAAAACCTGGCGCACCATGGATTTAGCCGGATCATCATGAATCTTCATGCCTATCCCGCAATCATAAAAAATCATTTCGGCACTGGTGCGCGTCACGGGATACAGATTACGTATTCTTTTGAAAAAGATTTGCTGGGAACGGCCGGTGGCGTGAAAAAAATGGAACAATGTTTTGATTCGACCTTCGTTGTCATGTCCGGCGATGGTTTGACGGATATCGACATAACCAAAGCTATCGAGTTTCATAAACAAAAAAAAGCTCTTGCAACAATGGTTCTTAAACCCGTTGACACGAAGTTCGATTATGGCGTCACGTTGACTGATAAGGGCGGGCGGATAAAACGATTTATTGAAAAACCCCGATGGAGTGATGTGTTTGCAAATACTGTTAACACAGGTATATATATTTTTGAACCCGAAGTGTTTCGTCATATCCCTGCTCAAACGTTTTATGACTTCGGAAGCCAGGTATGGCCGGATCTTCTGCGTAAACGTAAACGTATATACGGCTATGTGATGGATGAGTATTGGACCGATGTGGGAAATCTCAGTGAATACAAAAAAGGTGTTCGTGATGCCCTGGACCGAAAACTTAAAATTTATATACCGGGCGATCAGGATAAACCGGGGATATGGATAGGCAAAGGGACTGTCATTGAAAAAGGCGTTAAGCTTGAATCCCCGTGTGTCATAGGTGATTATTGTTTTATCGGTAAAAATGCTATAATCGGCAAGCACACGACGATAGCAGACCATACAAATATCGGTGAAAAGGCGGAGATTTATAACTCTATATTGTGGGAAAAAGTTTCTGTCGCCAAGAATGTGCATCTGGATAATTGTATTATAGGCTATGAGGCTAAAGTGTCAGCTGATATTTCTGTATTTGAGGGCGCCGTACTCAATATCGATTAAGCTGGCTTAGTGTTAACTTTATTTAAACATAAATAAGGAGAAGACCTGAAATGAATGACATGCACAAAGGCAAGGATTTTGTTTTTACGTCAGAGTCAGTAACAGAAGGCCATCCAGATAAAGTGTGCGACCAGATATCCGATGGTGTTCTTGATGAAGTGCTCCGCCAGGATCCGCGTGGCCGGGTCGCCTGTGAGACATTCATTTCTATGGGTTTGGTTATCGTCGGTGGTGAAATCACCACGAAGGCCACTGTTGATGTACACGAAATTACCCGCAAAGTCATTGATGAAATTGGATATAACGATGCCAAGTACGGGTTTGATTACAAAACCTGCGCGATTCTCAATGCCATTCATGCACAGTCGCCAGATATTTCACAAGGTGTTGATACCGGTGGTGCTGGTGACCAGGGATTGATGATTGGTTATGCCTGTAAGGAAACCCCGGAATTAATGCCGCTGCCGATCATGCTGGCACACAAACTTTCTCTTCGTTTGTCTGAAGTCCGTAAAAAAGGCATTCTCAAGTATCTGGGGCCGGATGGAAAATCTCAGGTTACCGTTGAATATGTAAATGGCAAACCGGTCCGAGTTGATACGGTGGTTGTGTCATCACAGCATACCGAGGAAATTCTTGATAAGACGGGCAAAAAGATTACCGAAGCTTCACGCAAAGAGATCATCAAAACGGTCATTATGCCCATTGTTGGTAAATGGGTTGATAATAAAACCAAATATTTCGTTAATCCTACAGGAAAGTTTGTTGTCGGCGGTCCTCAGGGCGATGCCGGGGTGACCGGACGCAAGATCATTGTTGACACCTACGGCGGTATGGCGGCACATGGCGGTGGAGCCTTTTCAGGAAAAGATCCGACGAAAGTTGACCGTAGTGCCTGTTATATGGCACGGCACATCGCTAAGAATGTAGTCGGCGCAGGACTCGCAGACCGATGCACGGTTCAACTGGCGTATGCTATTGGAGTTGCAGATCCGGTGTCTGTCATGGTTGATACGCACGATACCGCGTGCATTGATGAAAAAGAAATTTCTCGCATAGTACGCAAACTTTTCCCGCTGACGCCCCGGGGTATTATTGACTATTTAAAATTGAGACGGCCGGTGTATCGCAAAACGGCGTCTTATGGACATTTTGGACGTCGTGGGCCTGGTTTTACGTGGGAAGAATTAAACAAAGTCAGCCAGCTTCGTAAAGAGGCCGGGATTTAACAGATAATGTTTAGTTTGTTAGTTTGCACAATGTATTGATATCAATATTAACGATAAGATTTCAAAAAAATCTTGATTAATTTCAACATTGGGGGTACAATGAAGTACGATGTTAAAGACATTAAGTTAGCTGAGATGGGAAAGAAACGTATCGAATGGGCAGAACGCGAAATGCCGGTCTTGCGTGCGATTCGTCAGCGCTTCTTAAAACAGAAACCTCTTAAGGGTATCCGCATGGCAACGTGTCTGCATGTGACCACGGAAACGGCTAATCTTGCTATAACCCTCAAAGCCGGTGGTGCCGACGTTCGGCTGTGTGCTTCAAACCCTCTTTCTACACAGGATGATGTCGCTGCGGCTTTAGTGAAACACTATGGTATCGCTACATTTGCAATCAAAGGTGAAGATAATAAAACATATTATAAACATATAGATGCTGCCCTTGAAAATAAACCGCAGATCACTATGGATGACGGTGCAGATCTTGTTTCAACGATACTTTCTAAACGCAAAGATCTGCTTACCGATATAATCGGCGGTTCTGAAGAAACAACGACCGGTGTTATCCGGCTGCGGGCCATGGAACAGGATGGTGTTCTTGCCTATCCCATCGTCGCAGTCAACGATGCATTGACAAAACACCTCTTTGATAACCGTTACGGGACTGGCCAATCGACCATTGACGGCATTATTCGTGCTACGAATGTTCTTCTTGCTGGGAAAACGTTTGTTGTTGCCGGATACGGATGGTGCGGGCGCGGCGTTGCAAGCCGGGCGCGCGGCATGGGCGCTCAGGTGATCGTTACAGAAATCGATCCGATGAAAGCTCTTGAGGCAACTATGGACGGCTTTCTGGTGATGCCGATGATCGACGCAGCGAAGATCGGGGATATTTTTGTGACCCTGACCGGTGATGTTAATGTTATTGATGCACATCATTTCAAAGTAATGAAAGACGGCGCCATTATGTCGAATTCAGGACATTTTAATGCGGAGATCAATATTGCCGCACTGAAAAAGCTCAGTAAATCTTCACGCGAAGTCCGTGCCTTTGTTGAAGAGTACGTTCTTGCCGGTGGCAAGAAAATATATCTCTTAGGCGAAGGTCGGCTGATAAATCTTGCAGCTGCTGAAGGTCATCCGGCAAGCGTGATGGATATGTCATTTGCAAATCAGGCGCTTGCAGCGGAATATATTGTTGAAAATACCGGTAAGTTGAAAAATAAGGTATATCCAATGCCTGAGATGATTGACAAAGAGATTGCGCGGCTGAAACTGGCGACGATGGGTATTGATATTGATATACTCACGGCGGAACAAAAAAAATATCTTGCTTCGTGGCAGGAAGGTACGTAACGAGGAGGCTATTATGGCAAGAAACATGGCAGTTTTATGTATGAGTTTGTTATTTCTCGGGTTGGTTGGATGTGGTAACGGCAATATTTTTGGGTCTGCTCATCAACCGGGATCCAGTTCCGCAATCAGCGCTTTGAATTCGGACGCGCAAACCGCGTTAAACAACCAGAATTACCCAAAAGCCATACTATACTACCAAAAGATTCTTGCCCAGGATCCTGCGAGTGCTGAAGCGATTTATGGATATTCCGAAGCAACGTTGGCAAATTCGGGATTAAGTATTGCTTCCATTGTTGCTGACTTGATAAACCAGTCGGGTAATTCGAATAACTCGAACAATAATAGCAACAACAATAAT
>JBELAT010000138.1:0-5640 GCA_049508565.1 Endomicrobiales bacterium
CAACAGAATCAGTAACGTCTGCGACATCGGCAAGCCGTACTGCCCTGCCTGCATTGTACGTAATGATAATAGGCTTATACTGATTTGCAGTATACATCTGATCATTGGTTTGTATTTCCCAGGACATTAACTGATTTTCCAGTTTTCCTTTGGGAGGATGAACATTACTCGTGCTTATGGCGCTGGCCACCGTATTAAGGCTGATTCCGTAATGACTTAAGGCATTGGGATTGAGCTCGGCACGCACCGCGGGCAGTGAACTCCCACCAACGATCACCTGCCCTACACCTTCGACCTGCGACAGTTCCTGCTGAAGAACAGATGAAGCAATGTCATACATCTTCGACTTGGAATAATTATCTGCGGTAAGCGCTAAAATAATGATCGGCGCATCAGCGGGATTAACCTTGCGGTAGGTCGGATTGCTCGGCAAGGCAACAGGCAAATAGGACCGTGCCGCATTTATAGCCGCTTGAACATCCCGCGCAGCTCCGTCAATATCGCGGCTTAAATCAAACTGCAGGGTTATAGACGTTGTGCCAAGGTTGCTGGTGGACGTCATTTCTGTGACACCGGAAATATGAGTAAACTGACGTTCAAGAGGCGTTGCAACTGAGGTTGCCATGTCCTCTGGACTTGCACCGGGCAATGAAGCACTCACACTGATTGTCGGATAATCAACTTGTGGAAGTGGCGAAGTAGGTAGTAAATTTACCGCAATAGCACCAGCAATCACCATGCCGATAGTTATAAGGGACGTTGCTATCGGCCGATTGATAAAAGGTGCCGAAATGTTCATTGCTGAGCCTCGGCGAGTGGTGCTTTGCGAAATTTTCTCGACAAACGGTCAAACCACAGGTATATGACAGGAGTAGTAAAAAGAGTTAACGCCTGACTGAGAATAAGACCGCCGATTATTGAGATTCCCAGCGGAGTACGAAGTTCGGAACCCATACCCCTTCCAAGAGCCAAAGGTAAAGCGCCGAACAAAGCAGCCATCGTTGTCATCATAATCGGACGAAAGCGCAGAAGACTCGCTTGATAGATCGCTTCGGTCGGCGTTTTCCCCTCAGTGCGTTCGGCTTCAATAGCAAAATCCACCATGATGATACCGTTCTTTTTAACGATACCTATGAGCAGAATGATACCGATGAGAGCGATAACACTTAAATCCATCCGGAAAAGCATGAGTGATAGAAGTGCTCCGACGCCGGCTGATGGCAACGTTGACAATATGGTTAATGGATGAATATAGCTTTCATATAAAACCCCTAAGACAAGGTAAACGACTACGAGTGCCGCCAATATTAAAAGCGGCTCGTTGGTAAGCGAAGATTGAAAAGCCTGAGCAGTACCCTGAAAAGATCCCATGACACTTGCCGGCATCTTCATGTTACGTGCCACAGAATTCATTATATCGACAGCTTTGCCAAGCGAAACTCCTTGAGCAATGTTAAATGAAAGTGTAATTGTTGGGAACTGGCCAATATGGCTTATGACGAGCGGCCCCGTTGTTTCAACTGCTTGAACAACAACATCAAGCGGAACTTTACCTGCGCTCCCGCTTCCGGTTAGATAAATACCATGGAGGTTTAGAGGGGATTGTTTGTATTCAGGCTTTACTTCCAGAATTACGCGATACTGATTAGCCTGAGTAAATATGGTAGAAACCTGGCGCTGACCAAAGGAGCTGTAGAGCACATTATCTATCATCTGTGTTGTTATACCGAGACTTGAGGCTTTATCGCGATCAATATTCAGCGATATCTGCATGCCTTTTTCCTGCTGGTCGCTGGAGACGTCACGGAGTTTCGGTTGCGCGCGTAAAGCATCCACCAGTTGCGGCGCCAGTCTGTTTAATTCCTCCGAATTTGGGTCTTCCAGACTGTACTGATATTGCGCGCGTGTCACGGCAGTTTCAACCGTGAGATCCTGTACCGGCTGCATATATATTGTTATCCCCTGGACTTTCGCCAGGTTCGCTCTCAAACGGCGAATCACATCACTTGCCGACATCTTCCGTTTTTCAATCGGTTTTAAATTGATTAATAGCCTGCCGCTGTTAAGTGTCGTATTTGTTCCGTCGACACCTATAAACGACGAAAGACTTTCTACCGCGGGGTCTTTGAGAATTTCTTGTGCGAGCCTTTGCTGGCGCTCTGACATAGCAGTAAATGAGACCCACTGCGGCGCCTCAGAAACACCGATTATAGCGCCCGTATCCTGGACAGGGAAAAAACCTTTCGGCGTGATGATATACAAAGCTATCGTCAAAAGAAGCGTGCCGAGACTCACCAGGAGCATCATGTTCTGGTGATCAAGCACCCATCGCAACCCGTTGCCGTAACGGGTGATGATGCTGTCAAACATATTCTGGGAAGCGAGATAGAATCTCCCCCGGTCTTTTTCAGGAGTATGTTTCAAAAACCGCGCGCACATCATCGGCGTTAATGTTAATGATACGATTGCAGAAAATATTATGGTAACTGCAAGTGTCAGTGCGAATTCGCGGAACAGCCTGCCGACAACATCGCTCATAAAAAGCAGCGGAATCAAGACAGCAATGAGCGAAATACTTAATGACACGATGGTAAAAGCAACTTCTTCTGATCCCCGAAGAGCCGCATCAAGAGGTTTGTCCCCCTGCTCAATATAGCGCGAAATGTTTTCGATCATAACGATGGCGTCATCAACGACAAAACCGGTAGCTATGGTAAGAGCCATCAATGATAAGTTGTTCAAACTGAAATCCAGTATATACATCACTCCGAAGGTTCCTATAAGGGATACAGGTACGGCAACAGCTGGAATAATAGTTCCTGATGCCGTTCGGAGAAATACGAAAATGACCAAAACAACCAGGAGAATCGAAAGCATGAGTTCAAACTGAATATCTTTGACTGAATCGCGAATGGTTGTTGTCCTATCAGTCAAAATAGAAATGTGAACAGAAGATGGCAGCGATTTTGAAAGAGAGGGAAGCATTTTTTTTATGCGGTCAACGACTGCAATGACATTGGTGTTGGGCTGTCGCTGAATATTTATTATGATCGCCGGTTTATCGTTCTTCCATGCCGCCTGATTTACATTTTCCGCCCCATTAACTGCAACAGCAACATCTGACAGGCGTAAGGGCAGCCCGTTGCGATAGGCAACGATTATAGGCATGTAATCATTGTTTGAGAATAGCTGGTCATTAGCTCCGATTACGGAGGACTGCCTCGGCCCGTCAAAGCCCCCCTTTGCCAGGTTTACGTTTGCGGCCACAAGAGCAGTCCTGATGTCTTCAAGCGTCAGACCGTACGCGGCAAGAGCCGTCGGGTTGGCCTGAATCCTGACCGCCGGACGCTGACCGCCACTTATAGTTACAAGACCTACACCGGAAAGCTGCGAAAGTTTCTGTGCAAGCCGGGTATCGGCAAGGTCTTCGACGGTCAATAACGACAATGTATCGGATGTAAGCGCAAGGGTTATAACGGGTGCATCTGCGGGATTTACTTTATTATAAACGGGCGGATTGGGAAGGTCGGTCGGAAGAAACGATGTTGCCGCATTTATAGCCGCCTGCACTTCCTGTTCGGCAACGTCAAGGCTCAAATTGAGATCAAATTGAAGCGTAATGACAGAGCTTCCTCCGGAACTCGTTGACCGCATCTGTTTGAGTCCCGGCATCTGTCCGAACTGGCGCTCTAGCGGTGATGTAATAGAAGAAGCAATGACATCAGGACTTGCTCCCGGATAAAAGGTCATTATCTGTATGATGGGATAATCAACCTGGGGCAATGCAGAAACTGAAAGCTGCATATACGCTACCGCACCGGCCAGGATAATTGCCACCATGAGCAAAGTCGTCGCAACTGGCCGGAGGATAAACGTTCGGGACGGATTCATTATTTATCTCTTTTTACTTTTGTTTTTTCTGTTGAGACGCGTTTGCACCTTGCATCTGTAAATCAACTTTTGTGCCTTCTTTAAGCTTGTCTGCCCCTTCAATAACTACAATATCCCCCGGAGACACTCCTTTTTCTATTGAAACGTTATCTCCTTCGCTGGGGCCTGAAACGATGGTTTGAATTGTTACCGTGTGATCTGGTTTTACACAGTACACATAATTACTCTGCGGGCCCAGTTGAATCGCTGCCGTCGGCACTATGGTCGCATTTCTTTTTGTTTCAATGAGAAGCTTCGCATTGACAAACTGATTTGGAAACAGTGCATTATCACTATTATTGAACTGCGCGCGAAGCCGTACGGTACCAGAATTTGGATCTATTTGATTATCAATAGCTAACAACGAGCCAGTGGAAAGTTTTTTTTCGTCACTTCGATCATATGCGTATACGTAGATAGTCGTTCCGAGAGCGAGACGGTTAAGAATTTTGGGGATATTGTCTTCAGGAATAGCAAATATCACGGTCATCGGCTGTATCTGAGTTATTACTGCAAGCCCATTGGCATCTGTCGTATGAACGATGTTGCCCGGATCGACAGAACGAAGACCGATAAGACCGCTGACCGGAGCAGTAATTTCACAATACTCAAGCTGCAATCTGGCATTAGCAACTTGGCCGTTATCTAATTTTACTTGTCCTTCATATTGTTCAACGAGTGCTTTTTGCGTGTCGACTTGTTGTTTTTGTACGGAGTCCTGCTCGAACAGTTTTTTGTATCGTTCATAATCTAGCCGGGCATTACTTAAAGAAGCCTCGTCTTTTTCAAGTTGGCCTTGAGTCTGAGCCAAGAGAGCTTGAGAAGGGCGAGGATCGATTTGAGCTAATTCATCCCCCTTTTTGACTATCTGGCCTTCCTTGAACTGAACCTTCATTAATTGGCCGTCAACAAGTGTTCTCAAGGTTATGGTATTAAGCGGCGTAACCGTCCCAAGGCCCGTTAGAAAAATATTAAGATCTTTTGACTTAGCGGGTACCGCAACAACAGGAACAAGAGGCGGAGGACCCTTTTTTTCTTTCGAATTATCCTTATGCGATGAAGCAAAATAATAAATAACAAGAATGCACAATAGTCCGACAATCATCCAGAATTTTGGATATTTTTTTAATTCTTCCGAAACAGCCACACGTGCTTTGTTCAAAAAAGGCTGAGCCTTCACCCACTTATTATTTAACGTGGTCGACAATGACGGTTCGGTATTATTTTCCTTACCTTTGGGAACAGACTGCATCAGTGTTACCTCCCACTCAAATTTTACTTAAGCACTTCACGATAAAACACTTAAATTAACAAAAAACAGATAGTTTTGAGAAGTTATATCTGCATAGAGTTTAGACATTCACGATCATCTAAAAGTTCCCATTGCATTAAAATACTGTATATTCAATGTAAATACGTTATTTTTTAAAACAGTATTTTCTATGATATGTCAACAGAGACGAATTCACAAGGATTTCACTATAAAGGACTTGAATCAGACTAAAGACCGACATGTAATTAACTAATAGTTAAAGCAATGAAAAGTGACAAGACAACTATTCAAATATATATACTAAAATAAAGTACTTTTTACAAGTAAAAAGGGACAAAAATATATAAAACCGCGCACCAGGCACGATGCAGGTTTTTATTGCTCATTTTCCCTTTTAAACAAACTTAACGGCAATTCGGGGGTTGAAATAGGATGCA
>JBELAT010000139.1:0-6241 GCA_049508565.1 Endomicrobiales bacterium
TTTAATTTCAAAAAGCTCATGAGAGCTTTTTTTGCCTACATACGATTTCGGGTCCAAGATGGGTACGAGCTCAATCTATTAGTTTCAGTAGCCTAAAAAGAGGCTTTTTCAGCATCGACTATCTAGTTGTGGTTCTTGGCTGGTATACGAAAAAGATCGTTGGCTGCTTGCGGGGTATTCAGTCAAAAACGACGGATTGGCTCGATGCTCTTCATTGTGCCGTCAATAAGCAGTTCAGTGACGGAATACGTGAACAAAGCCAAAAAAAGCAGCTGCGTGGAGTAGCCACCTCAGCTGTATTGATCGTAGATTGCAAGTTTATATTATGCAGCTTTAGTGATCTCATTGGCTTCATATTCGGGAAACATGATTATCGCTGGATGTACATTAAATGCCGAAGCAAGCTGAATGGCACGCTTTTTACCGATATCTACTTTATTGTGCTCCAATAGGCTGATGTTGGTAGCGTTTAAACCGCAACGCTTGCTTAATTCTTCCTGTGTCCAACCTTTTAACTCCCTAAGCATCATAATTACTTCACCTGTGGTCAAGACAGCATGTTTTTTTGCTGCAACAAATTCATCCTTCATTATTTTATTCATGGTGGCCTCTAGTATTTGTGTGGCGTTATTTCAATTACAAAAATCGTAATTGTCTCATGCTCTATTGAGTAAATGACTCGATATTGAATATTAAGTCGTGATGATCGCTGACCATTACGGTCTCCTTTTAGAGATTCATCATGAAAACCTGAAAATTCCTTAAGTTTTCCAGGGCCATGCCTGAATACTATGTCCTTCCACAATTCATATTTCTTTGCTACCTGAACTGGCAGCTTGGTGACAGTCTTATGCAATGAGTTATGTTCACGTATGTGCCACATTATTAAATATAATAACCTATTAATAACAATAAGTCAACCTTTTCTTCACCCCTTTCTTCATTACCGAGAGAAACCCGAAAGTTTATTTCTTGTCTACAGGTAGATTTTAATTACCTAAAGCTGTCAACAATGACTTCCTCCCTACAATATGTTCCTAAGATTTCTATTCATTGATAATGTTCTGGTCATCCATTAATCATCATGTATCTCTTGCAAAAGAGAAAAAGTCTTGACAATGTGACCCATATATGGTACATATGTACCAATAGTGATACAAAAGGACAGGTAATCATATGAAGTTTCACATTTCGCCTATTGAAATGATAAATTCCCTTGCTAAAATAAGCATAATCAGACATTTAATGATGTTTGAATCGCCAATGAGCGAAAGGGAGATAGCTTCCGTTATTAGAATACCTCATACAAGCGTTAATCGAACATTAAAAGAACTTGCGCAATATAATATGGTGTCATATTCTGTCGCAGGGAAAACACATTTATGGAAAATTAACAAAAAGAGTTATGGGTATACCTTATTGTCCGATATGATAAAAGACATTTCTTCGCTGAAATATCCATTAGATAATCTTCAAAAAACTATACAGGATACACTCCCTCTTGAATTAATTAAACGAGTTGTTTTGTTCGGTTCAGTTGCAAAAGGATTAGAAAAAGCTGATAGCGATATAGATTTGTTCATACTCGTTCAAAATGACACAAATAAGAACGAAATACAAAAGGCCATAGGCGATTTATCGAACAAATGTCTTGACGCATACGGTAACAGGCTCGAAGCCTATATCCTAACTGATAAAGAACTCACGCAAAAGGAAGATCTTAATATACTGCGAGAAATCGAGAAGGGAATTCAGATATTCCCAAAAACCCTCTCAAAAGAAGGATAGTGTATGACCCCAATCTTTAAGACACGAGATGTTCAAAAATCTTTATACACAAACTATCTTCAACGTGCTGAGGAGTGCTGTCATGCTGCGAAAGCATCCATTAACAACCAAGAATGGACTGCTGCAACTATTAATGCAATACATTCCTGTATAGCCGCGTGCGATGCAATGTGTGTATTTTATATAGGGAAACGCCACGCTGGTGAGGGACATAACGATACGGTTGTTCTATTTAAATCAATCAAGGACAACGAGCAAATGAATGCAAATGCAAAAAGACTTTCAAGGATTGTAAGTATCAAAAACATGGCTGAGTATGAAGAAAGGCTTGTGTATCGTTCGGAAGCAGAAAGTGCATTGAAAGATTGTGAAAGATTTCTTGACTTCGTTAAACAAGAATTGCCAGGTTCCCGATAAATTGCGTTTTTCGGGTCAAATCGACCACCGTCTCGGAGCCATTCTGGCCACTGTCTCGGAGCAAATCGTCCACCATCTCGGACCAAATCGGCCACCCATTCGGCTGATTCCGGCCACCCCGGGCTTATGAGGGCTTGAAGCGACGCTGGATAATAAGGTTTCATAGATCTATCCTAAAGGAGGATCTATGGCCAAACCGAGGTTATCCATGCGTAAAGTTAAAGAAGTTCTGCGTTTGAAGTATGATTGCCAACTCACTGAGCGACAAATCGCCCAATCCTGCGGCATCTCCCACAGTACTGTAGCTGATTATCTCAAGCGTGCGGCATCCGCCGGGATCTCCTATATGCAAAAGATATTCTCGAGACACTTCAGACCCTCAGGCCAAAGCTGATCGAAGAGCTGTTGAACAAGTGTCGTTCCATCAAAGTAAAACGTCTTTTTCTCTTTCTTTCAGAATATTGTAAACTGCCCTGGTTGGATGCGCTTCAACTGAAAAAAATAGATTTAGGCAAAGGTGTCCGGTCAATTGTCCAACCTGGTGTGCTGGATACCAAATACAAAATAACTGTTCCGGCTTCATTCAAGGTTACCAATGAGAAATAGTGTATTCTTTAATTTAATCAAGCAGCATTAATGGTTTAGGTGTTGCCCTCCGTGGCCCGTGAAAGCTGTTTCACCCTCAAGGGGGGAACTGCAAATGCGTAAATCTGTTTGTCCGGGATCTCCCGCGCCTTTCGGTGGACATTGACCTTGTTTATACGCCATTGAAATCGCGGGTGTTTGATAGGACAGCTGATGCCCTGGCAACTACCCTTAATGCTTCAAAACCGCCTGAGGCAGAGCTTATATTAGACTGCAAGCACTGTGATGTCTTTGAGGAATGCATTGGCAAGGGCAGCAAGAATCACATATTCCACTTGCCACGCCTTTTAGTCAAGCTCTTTACGGGACTGGATGAAAAAGGAATACACAAAATTGAAGATATTCCCTCCAATATTAAACTAACCGAAGCCCAAAGTAGTCCGTTATCTTCGACAGCAAATGGAATGGCAATGTAATTCTGGAATATCTCTTTGAGTTCCACGATCAAATGCCGAGGGATGTAGAGTCATTGAGAGCAATGCTTTAGCTGTCTTGACAGTAGGGAAACAAAGTGGTATTGTGTACCTATAAGGAGGGCAATATGGATGTAGAGTTGATAAACAGGTATTTGCTTGACTGGCAAGAACGTCCGCTGCCGAATTTGAAGAAACGGGATATTATTGTCAAAGAATCGTCTCGAATACAAACAGTGATAGGTGCCCGCCGGGTCGGTAAGACGAGCCTCCTTAATGAAAAAATTAAAGAACTTCTGTCGGCAGGAGTAAATCGGGAGCAGGTAATATATCTACATTTGGAAGATCCGCTTCTTGACGGGGTTACTTTTAAGGATTTTAATAAAATATTGGAAATACATTGGTCGCTTTTTCCCAAATCAGTTGATAAAAAGATGTACCTGTTTTTAGATGAGCCGCAGGTTGTTGACAATTGGGAATCAGCCGTGAGAGGCCTTCGTGACGAGGGGAACATATCTCTATTCATGACCGGCTCGTCATCAAAGCTGTTCAGTAAAGAAATTGCAACATCACTCAGGGGTAGATCACATGCAACCGTCGTCTATCCGCTTTCTTTTGGGGAATTCTGTCGTTTTAAAGGGCAAAGTTTCGACATAAACAGGATTTCTACAAAAGAAAAAGCTCTCTTGATACACTCATTAGACCAGTACTTGAGTTACGGCGGATACCCGGAGGTTGTAAATGAAGAAGATACTAATGAGAAGCTGGTACTATTAAAAGATTATTATGATCTGACTATCTACAAGGACATTGTTGACAGGTATGCCATAAAAAACACTTCTCTGATCCGCTGGCTGATAAACTATGCGGTATCATGTGTTACAAAAGAACTAAGCATAAATAAGGTCTTTACTACACTTAAGTCAACAGGCCAGCGATTAAGCAGAAACACATTGTATGAATATGTTTCAATGCTTGAAGACTGCTTTTTTCTTTCGATAATAAAAAGGCATAGTTTTTCGGCCAAGAATGAAGCCCTGACAATTCCTAAAATATATTTAAATGATGTAGGTTTTTTAAGCCTGTTTTCTGATCATGATTATGGCAAGCGGCTTGAAAATTCCGTCGCCATAGATCTTTTGCGCCGCAAAACGCTGAAACCACTTATGAATATCAGTTATTGGAAATCTAAAGAGGGGAAGGAAGTAGATTTTATTGTGTCTGAAGGCGGCAAGGTGTCCCAGGCAATTCAGGTTTGTTGTGCGATCAATAATTCCTCAACCAAAGAGCGCGAATTGTCTGCATTAAAAGAGTGTATGGATGATTTCGGTTTAAAAGAAGGCACAATAATAACCAGAGATCATGAAGAGATGCTAAAAACTGACAAAGGAATCGTACACATGGTACCTTTCTGGAAAAGGTTAGGGTTCGTAAAGAAATAAATGATAGTGAAGTATTTATCGTATACACTTATGTACAAGTGGAAACATGTTGTACGGAAGGTGTTTTTATGAGTACGAACAGCGAACAATGAGGGAATAGCAATAAGGGAATCAAAAATTTATGTAATATCACTACTGTCCCACACGTTTAAAACATGAAGCATGAAATACATTGCAAAATGAATAATATTATGAATACGAGCATCAAAATCGATTTGAATTCAAAAAGTTTGTATGATGGTCATTCCGGTAGCCATATAACCGAGGGAGTGACCGACAATGAATTCAGGGAAAAATGTTTTTTCGCAACTGATGGATTTTCTTCCTTTAAACGAATTTCGAAAATGTGTAAATCGTTACAAGGGCAATCACAACACAAGAACATTTTCATGCTTAGACCAATTTCTTTGCATGGCATTTGCTCAGCTCACGTATCGCGAAAGTCTTCGAGATATAGAAGTATGCCTGAGATCCATGCAGAAGAAATTATATCACACAGGAATCAAGGGCACCGTGTCACGAAATACTTTAGCGTATGCCAATGAAAACAGAAATTGGCGCATATATGCTGACTTTGCTCAAGTACTAATTCGTGAAGCACACGATTTATATTCGAATGAACCATTTGGCGTTGAATTAAATGAAACAGTGTATGCACTGGATTCGTCAACTATCGATTTATGCATGTCGCTCTTTCCCTGGGCTCATTTTCGCACTACAAAAGCAGCAATAAAGATGCACACATTGTTAAATTTGAGAGGGAATATTCCCTCTTTTATCAAAATTACTGATGGTAAAGTCGGCGATGTAGGATCGCGGGTACCTTGATTTTCAAAGACTGTACCTCTTGCATCAGACGCTATCTTTTTTCGTTACACGTGCAAAGACAAATATGCGTTTTCAAAGAGTATATTCACATGAAGTCGATAAATCTACGGGACTCAAATGTGATCAAACAATCGTGCTTACCGGTATCGGCTCTTCAGAAAGCTATCCGGAAAAGTTACGCAGAGTCTGTTATTATGATGTTGAACATGATAATAACCTGACTTTTCTTACCAATAACTTTACTCTACCGGCACTGAAGATTGCTCAACTTTACAAATGCAGGTGGCAGATAGAATTATTTTTCAAATGGATCAAACAACATCTACGGATAAAATCTTTTTATGGCACGTCAGAAAACGCTGTGAAAACGCAAATCTGGATAGCAATATCAGTGTATGTTCTGGTGGCCATTGCCAAAAAACGGCTGAAATTGGACGTCAGCCTTTACACTTTTTTACAGTTTCTGAGTGTAACGTTATTTGAAAGAACACTTATTTATCAGTCATTTTCAAAGAACGAGAATTCTGGCCAAATCATTGATTTTGGAAATCAATTGAATTTTGATATAGATTGTGTGGGACACTAGTGTGTGATTATAAGAAATTATAGTCGTGAGGAAAGCAACGGTAGTGAGGACACTGTCAGTGATACAAGGGCAGGAAAATCGTTCCTATGAATGCACGCTGTGGCACTTATGCCCTTCAGACT
>JBELAT010000014.1:0-21788 GCA_049508565.1 Endomicrobiales bacterium
CGGCAGGTTTGAAAACTTTATGACGCACAGTCGACATTTGGGGGCGATGCCGTGGCGAAAGGATGGTTGCCATAATATTGCCGCCGAAAGCCGGGCGGGTTTGCATAAGATTTCGTGTCGCCGGGTCAATGTCCAGCGCAGTGCAGTCAGCCGTAAGACCTGTGCGGATCCGAGCGGCCACGCGACTAGCAAAGGATCTGCCGATGTTGGTTGCCCCCATCAGTACAATCTCGGGTTTCTCTTCCTGGATGAGATGTGATAAAACATGGGAATATGAGTCATCTTGAAATTCGATAAACAGAGGGGCATCAAACAGATATACCTTGTCAGCACCGTGCTGGATCAGATCCTGTGCTTTCGCTTCAATATTATCACCGATCAAAACTGCTGATAAAGGAACCCCCAGCTTGCGTGCCAGCACAGCACCTTCATTGAGAAGTTCATACACCACCGGCGAGATTTCACCATGTCGCTGTTCGGCATAAACCCATACGCCATGATAAGCTGACAGGTCAGTATCAAGTACAATGGGATCATCTTTAACCATTGCGATTGCGCCTATTTTTTTGCATGCCTCAACACAGGCCCCGCAAAAGGTACATTTATGCATATCTATGACAGCAAGCTTGAGTTTTTTCGGATGGTCCATCCGCTCAATTAGTGATATCGCACCGAAAGGACACGCTTTGAAGCAGAGTCCGCATCCGATACATTTTTCTGATATCACATTTATCTGGTTAGACATAATTTATTACCACCTATGTAAGATTATCGTTCACTTTATTCTATATCAGCTGAGCATCTTTAAGCCGGGAAACGAGCGTATGCGCGATCTGTTCGATTGATCCTTCAAGCTTTTCTCCCCCCGGACGCTGCGGTGGACTGAATATTTTCAGAACCTGCGTCGGAGAGCCGGTTAACCCGATATTGAGCTTTTCTGCTTTTATTGTTTCTGCATTCCAGTGCGGTATTTGCGCTTTTTTTGCATTAATCATGCCTTTGAGTGAAGCCATGCGCGGTGTATTTATTTCTTTGACGACAGTTATAAGTGCCGGAAGCGGTGTTTCGATGAGATCATAGCCGTCTTCCATCATGCGTTCAACTTTCATTGAACCATTTTGTATTTCTTCTATTTTTTTGACATATGCCACATGCGGGATATTAAGCATCTCTGCGACGCCGGGACCGACCTGGGCCGTATCACCGTCTGTCGCCTGTTTTCCACAGATAATGAGATCGCAGTCACCTAACGTGCGGATGGCCTGAGAAAGGGCATAGGAGGTTGCCCAGGTGTCTGCTCCTGCGAAAGCACGATCCGAAACCAGTATCGCATTCTCGATGCCGCGTGCCAGAACGTCCCTGAGCGCACTTTCCGCCTGGGGAGGTCCCATCGTGATAACGGTGGTTTTGCCACCGAAACGTTCTTTGAGCCTGATCGCTTCTTCAATGGCAAATTCATCGAAAGGATTGATTATCGACTCAACACCCTCTCGCTTGAGTGTCCCTGTTTGAGCGTCAATTTGAACGTTTGTTGTGTTGGGAACCTGTTTGATGCAGACAACAATATGCATAACTACCTCTTCCAAACTATTTTTTTGTTGCAGCTTCTTTAATGAGTGCAAGTGCTATTTCATTTTTCTGTATCTGGCTGGTGCCTTCATAGAGCGTGGTGATTTTGGCGTCACGCATCATTTTTTCAACGGGATATTCCCGCATGTATCCGTAGCCGCCAAATATCTGGACTGCATTGGTAGTAACTTTCATTGCCGTTTCTGAAGCAAACAATTTTGCCATTGCTGATTCCTTGGTTGTCCGTTTTCCCGGATGAGCATCCATCATGCGAGCAGTTTGATATACCAGACACCGGGCAGCTTCAACCTCTGTTGCCATATCGGCAAGCATATGTTGAATTCCTTGAAACGAAGCAATTGTTTGTCCGAATTGAACACGAGTTTTTGCATAGGCAACCGCTTCTTCGAGCGCACCGCTTGCTATGCCGAGCGCCTGAGCAGCAACACCCGGGCGGGAACAGTCAAGAGTCGCCTGAGCTATCAAGAGACCGTGTCCTTCTTTGCCAAGGAGATTTTCTTTCGGGACCTTACAGTTATTAAATATGAGTTCACGGGTTGAAGATGCGCGAATACCCATTTTCTTTTCTTTTTTCCCGAATTCAAAACCAGGCGTTCCTTTTTCAATGATAAAGCAGGAAATACCCCGCGCGCCACGTCCTGGATTTGTTTTAGCGAACACCGTATAGGTTTCCGCGTCGCCGGCATTAGTAATAAAACACTTTGTTCCGTTGAGAATATAGTAATCGCCGTCTTTAACCGCAGTTGTCCGAAGTCCCGTCGCATCCGAGCCAGCTTCAGGTTCTGTTAAGCCGAACGCCGCCAGTTTTTTTCCCGAGGCTATGTCAGGCAAATATTTTTTCTTTTGTTCGTCGTTGCCGGCTATCATGATCGGGAACGTCCCGAGTGCAGTGGCAGCCAGTGCCAGAGCGATACCGCCATCAACTTTACACAACTCTTCTGTGACCAACACAAGCGAGAATATTCCTCCGCCGAACCCGCCGAACTCCTGAGGGATATACGTGCCGCACAAATCAGCTGCGGCAAGTTCTTTGACTATAGGCCATGGAAATTCTTCGGTTTCATCATAATGTTCGCGAACCGGCTTGATCTTTTCCTGAGCAATCTTGTGTGCCAGTTCCACCATCATTTGTTGTTCTTCCGACAGAAAATACTCCATGGTTTCTCCTTTATTACTTATCGTTTTTTAATGTTCGCAAAGCTTTACGTGCGGCTGCTTGCTGGGCATCCTTTTTGCAGCGTCCCTCACCTGTACCAAGGAGCTTTTTGTGCAGATACACACCAATCTTAAACACCTTCTCGTGGTCCGGTCCGCTTTCCCCCAAAACTCGATAATCCGGCAATGTCTGGTGCTTGGATTGAACCACTTCCTGCAGTTTGCTCTTGGGGTCATTAACAATAATGCGTTTTTGTTTAGATAGATATTTGTTAATAAATTTCTGTGCAGGTTCAAACCCGCCATCTAAATACATTGATGCGATGACCGCTTCAAGAGTGTCCGCCATCAGGCTATCGCGCTCTCGGCCGCCATTGGCTTCTTCCCCGACGCTCATAAGCATAAAGTCACCCAGCCCAATGGTTTTTGCCCACTTGGCGAGGCTTTCTTTTGACACAATTTGGGATTTTAGCTGAGAGAGCCGCCCCTCATCACGGTCAGGATGTTTACGGTACAGGAAATCTGCAACAACCGCTGACAGAATACTATCGCCCAAAAACTCCATGCGCTCATTAAACTCAGTTGCACCCGTTTCGGCAGCATAAGACTTATGAGTCAGTGCTATGTCTAAATGGGTCTTTTTCTTGTAGCGGTAGCCGACGATCTTTTGCAGTTTTGTAACATCAATTGACATAGCGTTTTACAATCAGCACCGCATTGTGTCCGCCAAAACCGAGAGAGTTTGAAAGAGCACAATTGATCGGCGCAATGCGCGCAGTATTTGGAACATAATCTAGATCGCATTCCGGGTCAGGTGTTTCATAATTAATGGTTGGATGAATAAAGCCCTTATTCATTGATACGATGGTTGCGATCAATTCAGCGGCTCCGGCAGCACCCAGCAAATGACCTGTCATCGATTTTGTTGATGAAACAGGGATTTTATAGGCGCGCTCACCAAACACTTTTTTAATGGCTGTCGTCTCTATCTTATCGTTTAATTCTGTGGACGTTCCATGTGCATTGACATAATCAATATCACCGGCAGAAATGCCTGCATCAGCGATTGCCGTTCGCATCGCCTGTACAGCAGTCTCGGCCTCCGGATGAGGGGCCGTGATGTGATAGGCATCATCAGAAGCTCCGTAGCCTGCCATTTCCGCATAGATTTTCGCACCACGCTTGAGAGCATGTTCCAGGGTCTCAAGAATAACGATCCCCGCACCTTCTCCCATCAAAAAGCCATCACGGTTTTTATCAAATGGCCGTGAAGCTTTTAAAGGATCGTCATTGCGAGTCGTAAGAGCCTTGAGACTGCAAAAACCCGCTAACCCCAGCGGTGTAATGGCTGCTTCAGCGCCACCGGCAATGATGACGTCGGCATCGCCATAACTCAACAAACGCATGGCATCACCGATCGCATGATTGGCTGAAGCGCACGCGCTTGATATGGAATAATTCGGTCCTGTCACACCGGCATCAATCGCAATTTCTCCCGGCAACATGTTGGTTATAATCATAGGTATCAGAAACGGGCTCACCCGCCGCGGACCTTTTTCAAGAAGCACGCGTTCTTCCTGCTCTATGATGTCTAACCCGCCCATGCCAGTACCAGTTACGACGCCAATGCGGCTCCTATCAAGTTGAGTTATATCGAGTCCTGCATCTTTCACTGCCATTTTAGCCGCAACCACACCGAACTGGGTAAACTGGGCCATCCGGCGCGCCTTTTTACGGTCAAGATAGTCTTCCGGATTGAAATTCTTGACATGCGCGGCAATTTTGCAGCTGAAGTTCGTGACATCAAACGTGCTAATGCAATTGGCTCCGGAAACGCCCATTCTCAGCGCTTCCGTATATGCATCAACACCGATGCCGATGGGCGAGACTATGCCTAATCCGGTAATAACGATTCTTTTTTTCATACAATAAAAAACCTTTATTGTGCGTATTTTATTTCGGCTGATGATTCTTTATATAATCAATCGCCTGTCCGACGCTTTGTATTTTCTCAGCTTCTTCATCAGGTATTTCAATGCCAAACTCTTCTTCAAACGCCATAACAAGTTCAACGGTATCAAGGGAGTCTGCACCTAAATCATTGACAAATGAAGCCGGCGCATTGACTTCGGCCGGATCAACACCTAACTGTTCAACAATAATTTCTTTTACGCGCGCTTCGACATCTGCTGCCATGGGGACTACCTCCTTTTATTTTGTTTCTGTGTATTTTGTGAGACTTACATGTACAGACCACCGTTGACTGAAAGTATTTCACCGGTTATGTATGCTGACGCATTGGTACAAAGAAATACCGCGGCTTGTGCAACATCTTCCGCGGTTCCGAGGCGGCCAAGAGGTATCTGATCCGCCAGCTTCTTTTTTTGTTCATCGCTCAACGCTTCGGTCATCGCCGTTTGAATGAACCCGGGGGCGATTGCGTTGACGTTTATATTCCGTGATGAAAACTCACGGGCGCATGTTTTTGTCAGGGCAATGACGCCACCCTTTGACGCTGAATAATTTGCCTGTCCGGCATTTCCCATCAACCCGACAACAGAGGCAATGTTGACTATTCTTCCGGCCCGCTGTTTGATCATCACTTTGCAGGCTGCTTTTGTACAGTTGAACACTCCCTTGAGGTTCACGCTGATAACACTATCCCATTCCGCTTCACTCATGCGCAGGATAAGATTGTCCCTGGTGATGCCCGCATTGTTAATAAGTATATTTATTTTCGAAAATTTGTCAAGCGTTTTTTGCACGAGCCTGTCACAATCCGCAAGGGCTGCGACGTTGCCGTCAACGGAAAGGGTCTCAACACCATATTTTAATTTTATTTCATCAGCAGTTTTTTGCGACAGTTGCGCATTGATGTCAGAGATGACAATTGATGCACCTTCGCGGGCAAATGCCTCCGCGATGGCGCGTCCGATTCCCTGGCCTGAACCCGTAATGATTGCTACCTGATCTTTTAGTTGCATGAAGCAGTCTCCTTGTTTTGGGTGAGAGTAGTCACGGCAGCATCTAAAGATTTCTTATCTTCAATATTGACACACTTTATTGACTTATTAATACGACGCATAAGTCCCGAAAGAACGCGCCCAGGACCGATTTCTATACATGTTGAGGCGCCTGCATTAACCATCATTTTAACTGATTCATCCCAGTACACAGGTCCATTGATTTGTTTGACAAGCTTTTCCGGCACATCACTACCCGTTGACGTACTATGCGCGTCACAATTGGTTACGACCGGAAATGAAGGTGACACAAAAGCATAGTGCGTGAGCTCTTCGCGCATCATCACTGCAGCATCAGTCATCAGCGAACTATGGAAGGGACCTGAAACGTTAAGTTCAATGGCCTTCATAGCGCCCTCAGCCGTCGCAAGCGCAACAGCACGATCAATAGCAGCTTTATGACCGGCGATAACGATCTGGCCCGGGGAATTAAAGTTGACCGGTTCGCAAACAGTACCATCCTGAGCGGCGCGCTGACATATTCCTTTGACTTTTTCTGAGTCAAGACCGATGATTGCTGCCATCGTTCCCGGATGGCTCACTGATGCTTTTTGAATGAATTCGCCACGCGATTTGACAAGTTTTAGCCCTTCATCGAAGCTAAATACGCCCGCAGCACACAGTGCCGAATATTCACCCAGCGAATGTCCTGCCGCTATACAATCGCCCGGTACTAACCCGACAAGAGAAGAAAATACATTAAATGCTGCAATACTGACCGTAAAAATAGCCGGTTGAGTATACTGCGTTTGTTTTAATAATTCTTCAGGACCATCGAAGATGATTTTTTTGAGATCAAAACCCAGAACATCATTAGCACGATCAATGATGTCTCTGGCAATAGGAAAAGACTCATAGAGATCCTTGCCCATTCCAACATTCTGTGACCCCTGACCTGGAAAAAGTAAGCCGTAACGCATTATAAATCCTTTATAATAAATTATAACCGGATAATCGCTGCGCCCCAGGTAAATCCACCACCAAACGCAACCATTTCAACAACATCACCTGGTTTTATTCTACCTTCATGACGCGCTTCATCAAGAGCGACGATTACTGTTGCCGAAGACATATTGCCATATTTATGCAAATTTACAAACACTTTATCAACAGGAATTTCCAGCCGTTTTGCGATAGCTTCAATTATTCGCAAGTTTGCCTGGTGTGGTATAAAAAGCGCAATATCATTGCATTTTAAATGCGCCTGGTCAAGTGCTTTTTGTACCGCATCCGACATTTTAGTCACAGCAACTTTAAAAACTTCCTTGCCTTCCATCTTCAAACAGTGAAGTTTATTGTCAACTGTTTCGTGAGTAGCCGGATGCCGCGATCCTCCACCTGGAAGTTGCAGAAGTTTGTCGTAGGAACCATCAGCACACGTATAGACGGACAGAATACTTGTCGGCTGGTCCGTTCGCGCTAAAATCATTGCACCGGCACCATCGCCAAAAAGCACGCAGGTGTTGCGATCGGTCCAATCTGTTATCTTGCTGAGTGTTTCCGCTCCTATAAGTAATACATATTTATAAGTTCCGCTCTCAATGAAAGCTTTAACCATTGAAAGTCCATAAATAAAACCACTGCAGGCGGCGCTTATATCAAATGCAGTGGAATTGCTTGCTCCAAGCTTTTTTTGTACAAAACAGGCGGTTGAAGGAAAGGCCATGTCAGGAGTTACTGTTGCCACAATAATAGCATCCAAATCTTGGGGGCCAATTTTTGCTTCAGCCAGCGCTTTACGCGCAGCTTCAACCGCGATATCAGAAGTTGCCGTAGCGTCGTCAGCAATATGGCGTTGTTTAATACCGGTTCGCGTCGTTATCCATTCATCCGAAGTCTGAACGATCTTTTCCAAATCGGCATTCGTAAGAATCTTTTCAGGCATGTGCGAACCGGTGCCTAATATTGCCACACCATGCATAGTCATGATATCACCGCCGACTTTTCAATTTCATCTAAGTTAGCAATTTCTTTTGCGATGGCGTTATTGATATTCATTTCAGCAAAACGGGCAGCAGCAAGGATAGAATTTTGAATGGCTTTTGCGCTTGATTTTCCATGCGATATGACACAAACGCCATCAACGCCCAGCAATAACGCTCCGCCATATTCAGAATAATCCATTTTTTTCTTAATATCTTTGAGCACGGGCCAGAGAAATGGCAGTGCAGCCCAGGCGAAGGGGTGTGCCTTGAGTTCATCCTTGACCAGTCTCAATATCATTTCCGCGACCCCTTCACCGAACTTCAAAACGATGTTGCCAACAAACCCATCGCAGACGATGACATCGGCTGTTCCTTTAGGAATATCCCCGCCCTCTACGTTACCGATGAAGTTTAAAGGTGTTTTACGTAACAGTTCATGTGCTTCCAAAACCAGCTCATTGCCTTTGCTCTCTTCTTCTCCAATAGACAACAACCCGACACGCGGGTTGGCAACGGTGAAAACATCCTGAAAATAGGTTTTTCCCATCACGGCAAATTGAACAATATTTTTTGGTTTACAGTCAGTATTGGCACCGACATCAAGTATGGCGCACCGACCGGTAAGGGTTGGAAAGACGGTCATAATAGCAGGTCTCATAACACCAGGAATCCTGCGTAAATAAAGCAAAGCCGAAGCCATGGTCGCTCCAGAATTTCCTGCCGATGAAAAAGCATCAGCTTTCCCATCAGCAACCAGGCGACAACACACAGCCAGAGATGAATCACGTTTTTGACGAACCGCTTGCGCGGGAGATTCATCCATGGTAATTACTTCAGAAGCGTTTTGAAGTGAAATAGTTGAAGGGACTGAAGAATGCTTTTTGAGTTCTTCGGAAAGAATATCTTCCTTGCCAACCAGAATGATATGATGGGAAGATTTCCGGGCAGCGTCGATAGCCCCCGCAACGGTTACCGCAGGGGCATGGTCACCACCCATGGCATCAAGGGCAATGCGCATGTTACTGCTTACCTTCTGCCCCTTCGGCTTTCTTTTTTTCTTTTTTGGCAACGATGAGCGCGCCATTATAAAAACCACATGACGTGCAGACGCGATGAGGAAGTTTCGCACCACCGCATTGCGGGCATTTATTAGAATTCAAAGCTTCTATCTTCCAGTTAGAAGCTCTCCGGCTGTCGCGCCGTGAAGCGGTATGTTTTCTTTTGGGATTTGGCATCTTGATTCTCCTTTAATTAGCTGCCTCACCGCAGGCAAGGGTTGCATCTTATTTTTTAAAAAAATCGTTTAATTTAGTCAGTCTGATATCTCCCAGTGGTTTGTGACATTCACAGGGATGAGTGTTTTTGTTGCCTCCGCATACAGTGCAGAGGCCTTTACAGTCTTGTACACACAGGGGTTTTTGTGGAAGATTTATTAGCAGAGTATCACGAACTTCGGGTTCGATATCGATGACCGTTTGATCAGCAGTATACGCTTGTGCAAACGGTAAATCTAAATTCCACCGAGCTGGTTCGAGACAGCAACTACATTCCTGCTCTACAACGCCACGTATAGTTCCCTGAACGAGTAATTCATTGCCAAGTTTTTGAACACTAAAAGATATTGATATTGCCTGATCTTTTACAATACCATTGAGCGCATCGCTTTGATACTTTTCAATGACCTTCTGTATTATCCCGCTATCGGGAAACTGTGTAACGTCTATTAATAGTTTGCTCATTATAATGATTACTCAACTATTTGTCAATACCCGCACTGTCTCTCGCGCTATCATAAGTTCCTCGTTAGTAGGAATGACCATGACTTTTACGGGAGAATCAGCAGCTGATATGACGCGTTCTTCAGAGGAAACACTGTTGTTTGCCTCGTGATCTATAATAATACCAAAGTTACTGAGACTCTGACACGTTTTTTCCCTGATAGTTGGTGAATTTTCACCAATACCCGCAGTAAACACGATGGCATCAGCTCCGTTGAGAACACCAAAATAGCTGGAAATATATTTTTTTGCCCGATAACAAAACATGTCGACCGCTAGCCGTGCATGATCATTGCCGTTGGCGGCAGCTTTCAATACCGTCCGCAGATCCCCAGAAAGTCCTGAAATACCAAAAAGACCGCTTTTTTTATTTAACAGTGTGTTAAGAGTATCAGGAGTAATCTCATGATGGTCAAGCATATAAACGATTATAGCCGGATCGATGTCGCCGCACCTGGTACCCATGACCAAACCTTCAAGCGGTGTGAAACCCATTGAGGTATCAATTGATTTCCCACCCTGCACAGCCGTTATGCTGCATCCATTACCCAGATGACAGGTTATAAGTTTCGTTTCCTGTAACGGCTTGCCTAAAAGCTTAGCGGCGCGTTGTGATACATATTTATGTGACGTACCATGAAATCCGTAGCGCCGGATATGAAACTTTTCGTACAGGGCATAGGGCAGAGCATACATATAAGCATAGTCGGGTATTGTTTGATGAAAGGCTGTATCAAAAACAACCACTTCTGGAACCCCAGGTAGAAGCTTTTGAGTCGCTTCAATGCCAGCATAATGATGCGGCGTGTGCAAAGGAGCAATGTCAAAACACTTTTTCAACCCCTCCATTACATCTTCATTAACCGGGACTGAATCTTTAAATTTGTCACCGCCATGAACGATGCGGTGGCCAACAGCAGCAATCTCATCGATATTGTGTATCATACCCGCTGCCGGATCGAGCAGTTTTCTGAGAATGACTTCTACAGATTCGATATGGTTCTTCGCTTTACATGATTCTTTGGTTTCTTCGGCGCCTTTGAATTGATTGCTGAAATAAGCCTCGGGAAGCCCGATGCATTCAATGACACCTTTAGCCAGTCTTTTTTCAGTAGACATATCGAAAAGCATGTATTTCACAGATGATGATCCGCAATTAATGACCAGTACTTTCATAATTATGCCTTTTCCCAATCCGTGAGCTCATATGAGAGCACTTCAGAATCAGTGAAGAAAAACTCGATTTCATGTTTCGCATTCTCTACTGAATCAGAAGCATGAACGACATTGCGGCGATTATCAGTGCCGTAAAGATTTCTCAGTGTACCCAGAACTGCTTCTTTCGTATTGGTTGCACCGATGATACCGCGGACCTTCAGCACCGCATGGTCAGCTTCCCATGCGGTAACAACGATAGGACCCGATGTGACAAAATTAATAAAAGGTTCAAAAAAAGGTTTCCCTTTATGAACCGCATAAAACTGTTCCATGACCGATCGCGCTGGTTTTAGCATTTTCATGGCAACCAGTTTTAGTCCTTCTTTTTCAAAACGCGAAATAATTGCGCCAACTACTTTTTTACCGACCCCATCGGGCTTAATGATAATACAGGTTCTTTCCATGAAAAGTAAATCTCCTATCTCATTTTTTCGATAATTGCGTTTCCCATTTCACGGGTACCGGCTGTCCCTCCCATGTCATATGTAACCGTTTTTTGTTCTGCGATAACTTCACTCACGGCTTTCGCCAGCCGGCTGGCCGCTTCCTTCTTTCCTAGGTGCTCAAGCATCAACTGGCCTGAAAGAATAAGGGCAGTGGGGTTTACTTTGTTCATGCCTTTGTATTTCGGGGCAGAGCCATGTACGGCCTCAAAAACAGCAATATCAGTGCCGAAATTTGCACCCGGTGCCACGCCGAGACCACCTACCAGTCCCGCGCAGAGGTCCGAGAGAATATCGCCATAAAGATTAGGAAGAACTATTACGTCATAGAGCTCAGGCTTTTGAACGAGCTGCATGCACATGTTGTCAATCAAACGCTCTTCGTACTCAATACCGGGGTACTCAGCAGCAACCGCACGACTGGCTTCAAGAAACAGTCCGTCGGTAAATTTCATAATATTAGCTTTAGTAACGGCGGTAACTTTTCGACGGTTATGCTTACGCGCATAATCGAATGCAAACCGGACAATGCGTTCACTGCCAAAGCGAGAAATAGGTTTTATGGAGATTGCTGAACCGGGACGTATTTTATTATTGGACAACGAAATGATCTGTTGTGATTCCGGTGATTGCGGAGAAAACTCAACACCTGCGTAGAGATCTTCAGTATTCTCGCGAACTACGACCAGATCTATAGCCTCAAAACGTGATTTTACGCCTCGATATGTTTTACAGGGCCGCAGACAGGTATAAAGATCAAGTTCTTTACGGATCGCAACGTTAACCGAGCGAAATCCGGTGCCGATGGGGGTGGTAATAGGACCTTTCAGCGCGACTTTGTTTTTTCTAATCGATGCCAGAGTCTCATTAGGCAGCGGTGTCCCGTATTTTGCCATTACATCAGAACCAGCTTCTTTGATCTCCCACTTTATTTTAACACCTGTCGCTTCAATTACCTTGATTGTTGTTTCAGTCAACTCAGGGCCTGTACCGTCACCGGGTATTAATGTTACCGTAAAATCGGACATAAATATCTCCTGCTATTTCGTTATTACTTAAATTTCAATCTACAACGTACTCACATCTGACTGCTTCCGACAGTGTGTGTCACAATATTTTCAATTATCTTAATGTTGATAGTACAACAGCATTGTCTGAAAACTCCAAAACGAGTGCATAAGAAGACTTTTTATAAATTGACATAACGCTTTAAGTATTTCATGCAACTTATGTGCTTCCAAGGTTCTTTATAAAGAACCATAAATTATGATGCCTTCACGCCGAATCAGTTGATTGAATTTTGAACTGCTGGAAAGATCTATCACATTTACAGGTTTAGATAAAGAGAAAAGCAAATCACCGTAAAACCGATAAAAATCTTCTGCAGGAACACCATCTACAGCGATATCTATATCATTGCTCTTGCTATTTAACAATGCGCTTGATCCAAATAGATAAACACACTTAACAAGATACTTTTTCGATATCTGCTGAATTATTGATTTATCATCAGCGGCTATCATGCCCATAATTTTACAACTTTTTAAAGAAAATTGACAGGGGAGCTTAAAGGAGGGAACACTGAGATGGTTTGCGGGATATTTTGTATAGAGAGACAATTTTCATACCATAATACTTTAATGTCACGATTACAGAGAGATAATACATTGAGAAGATAAATCTCTCATTATGAATTGATCAGAGCTCTGTCCTTCACCCTACCATTTAAGTCTACTGACATGATTGCAAGCGCATCATACTGAGCACAAGGCTTAGCTCTACCAATGAATATTATGTTCCGTGAGGTATTTTTGAGCTTCTTTATGCCCCAGCTTGGCTGCATGTTTCAAATAATCAATTGCCTTATCAACGTTATCCTTTTCAAGATACGCAACACCAAGATTCGTATATGCCGCAGCATAGTTCGGATCAAGGCTTATTGTTATTTCAAACATTTCGATCGCTTTGTCTTTATTGCCTTTTTTTGAATAGGCATTTCCCAAATTGAAATACCCCATCGCAAGCTTGGGACTGATATTAATGACTTTTTCAAACATTTCTATTGCTTTGTCCTGATTGCCTTGCTTGTAATACTCATTTCCCATATTATTGTAGGCCATAGCAAGTTTGGGATCAAGACTGACAGCTTTTTCAAACATGTCCATTGCTTTGTCTGTATTCCCTTTTTGAGCGTAGACAACACCACTATTGCAGTATGCTTCCGCATACATAGGGTCAATACTAATTGCTTTTTGATACATCTCAATAGCTTCATCAAAATTACCCTTTTGATAGTATGACGCACCTGCATTATTATAGGCTTCCATATATGTTGGATCAATAGAAATAACCTTTTCAAACATTTCCACTGCTTTATCGAGATTGCCTGTCTCGGAATACACATACCCCAGTGTGTTGTATGCCGTAGCAAGTTTCGGGTCCAGAGCAACAGCTTTGGTGAGCATCTCAATAGCTTTTTCGTGATTTCCCTTTTCTGAATACGCGTTTCCGGCATTGTTATATGCCATGGCATACTGGGGGTTAATCCAGATTGCTTTCTGGAAGCATGAAATCGCCTTGTCCTGATATCCTTTTGACCCATACGCTACACCCATATTGCTATAGGCGGCAGCATAATTCGAATTTGCACTTACCGCTTTCTCATACATTTCAATCGCTTTGTCAATATCTCCCTTTTGATTAAACAAGACACATCCAAGCCCGTAATATGCTTCGGCATATTTTGGATTTAAACTAATAGCTTTGTTAAACATTTCAATTGCCTTATCAGAATCCCCTTTTTGTGAATAAACAAGGCCATTTCCATAATAGAGTGTTGCATCATTGGTGTTAATACCAAATGAGCTGGAAACGGCAACACAAAGAACTAAAACCGACACAATTATAATGTAGTTCATGACACCTCTTTCCCTTTTCACTCTTCATCCTTGATAGCGTCCGGTTTCGTAGAAGTACCCTCAAGAATGTATCCGCCGATCTTTTTAGATTTATCTTTCTCAAAGAGAGAACTAACCCGTCTGACATACTCACGTATTTCCTGGTTGCTGGAATTGTGATTAAGATACTCCTGCCATTGCACCAGGCACTCGGGATATTTCTTATCAACAAATGAAAGAAAGCCTTTCGCATATAATTTCTGCGATTCAGAAGATTTATTTTTGCTGGCCTGCTGTTCCATCTCCGATTTAATTTTGGCCACGTAGTCGGCTGATGATTTGACGAATTTAGGTGATACCGTTGTACCTGCAGCCAGCTTCTGGAACGCTTCGTACGCACGAACATATTCCCTCTTGTAATACAACCGAACTGCATTTTGGAACGGCACCGGTATCTCTTCTACGGCTTCTTCATTGCTGCCGCCTTCGCCAAAGAAAATAACAAGGCTCATACCTTGAGAACCATTAGTGTTCTGGATGCCCTCCAAAGGCAGTACAAAGGAATAATCAAGTCTAAAACCACTGAATCGATACGACGCTCCCATCGTTAAATTAGCAAGTGAATTACTGCCAAATTCAAAACCACCGCGGACGGCAACTTGTTTTTTCCAGAGATATTTCTCAAATGCCGGCCCGATATTAATAGCACCATCAACAAATTCAATGTCGCCCAGAACATTAAGATCGGTCGCGTGATAACACACACCCACTTTCGTATCAACAGGAAGAATGCTTGTTTGTGCAAGTCCCGTATTAGGAGAATTGATATTCTGGACTGCAATACCGGCAGTATATACTTTATTAAAAGGAAAATAGGCGCCCAGGTCACATCCGAGCGTTGTTTTTCCATACCCATTTACAAAAACGGGATCCCGACCATAGGTATTACCCAGAAAATCTATTGCATTTTCAGTATACGCATTTGCGGTGTACTGACTTGTCAGCACCCTCAACGACGCACCAACATACATATTATAATGTATGAGATCACGTAACGTACGTCCATACGAAAGAACGAAGGTATTTTCACTGTAAAGGTTGCCTGCGTTAAAGTTCCATATGGCAGCGCCAATAGTTCCTCCATTACGTGTGCCGGACAGAGGGAACGTCATTGCAATAAAATTTACCCCTAAATCGGTTAAATCTGTTAACCCCCAGTACAGTTTCTCATAACTTGCAGTAAACTCCCGATCGCGTATATTCCCTAAAGCCCCCGGGTTATACACGACACTGTAAACGTCGTCGGCCAATCCAACAAAACTATTGGCCATACCTGTAGCCCGTGAGCCGTATCCTGTCTCTTCAAAATCTGCTCGAACACTGCAATAGCTCAGCAACAGAACAAAAGTGGTCGCCACCAGTGTTCCGCATAAGTGCCTTGAGAATTCCTGTCCTGACGGTAGATTCATGGTCGTTCCCTTTCAGGGCGCATAGCGCGCATCGTGCGTGCGACAGTTATTTTGCCAAGACAACAACGCCGGTATATACCTTTGATTCGCTGCCGGTAACTTCGATCTGATAGACGTACGCTCCCGGCAATGCGATTGAGCCGCTATACGTTGTTCCATCCCATATGAGAGAATCATACACGACGCCAGCTTTCATCTCGCCAATTGCCGCTCCGTGTAAATTGTAAATTTTGCCCGAAGGATTTGCATCCTGCGGATTTTCAAATTGAAACTGCACATAATCATTACGATTATCTCCGTTAGGAGTAAATATCTGCGGATAGACACTCGTCAGGGTAAACGTTGTCGCCGGTGCCTTTTTGCTTAATGATCTATCCAGGCGATTGCAGTAAATTGAACCAGGTTTTGTATCCATGGGATTATTCGCCATTGTCGTTGAATGCGCGTCATCGTTTACTGCCTGAATGTCAGCGCGCGCAAAACAATAACTCAGGCACATTATGAGCCCTGCCAGAACGGCAACTCCCGTCGGTACTAAAAGAAACTGTTTTAACGATACCCTCATATACGCTCCTCTGTGACTTTTTATGGTATGAACGAGCATACCATGATTATTTTGCAAGGACAACAACACCATTAATTATCTTTGATTCACTCCCCGTAACCTCGATTTGATAAATATATGCTCCCGGCGCGGCGATCTTGCCGCTGAGGGTTGTGCCATCCCACATGAGGGAATTGGCATTCATGCCATTTTTAAGTTCACCCACCATTGCTCCGTGTAAATCGAATACTTTACCCGAAAGGTTTGCACCTTGAGGATTTTCGAACTGGAATTCAACATGGTCGTTACGATGATCGCCGTTGGGAGTAAATATCTGTGGATACACTTTTGTTAGTGCGAAATTAGGCGCTGTTATTGACTGTTTTATCATATATTGTCCCAGACGGGCTGTGTAACTGGTAATGGTACTGCCTTCCTGAGCAGAACTCATTTTAATCCACTCAACACCGTTATACCAGAAATAAGAAATATTGTTAATATTCAAACCCGCGGTGTGGTTAATCGCACGCGGAGTTTCACTGTTATTTGACGAATTGAAGAAATAAATCATTTTCGCCTGACTCAAGGGGAAATGGAACGTGTTTAACGTCTGGTTAGTTTGAGAGTCCTGGGCGGTTATGTCATATACACAGATCGCACCGGGAGCCGGCATCTCATTTTTAGTTGCCACATTAATGTTAATATCGTTTGCATATTGCTGACCTTTATAGAGAATGGAATTGACTGAATAGGGCATGGATATGATAGCCGATTTATCATCAGCTACAGCCAGCACATTAAACGAGGTATCGACTAACATGGAATCACTGCTTTCAACATTAGAAGTGGTGAATGCCCGGACCTTGTAATATAATGTAGTTTCAAGTGGCGTCATATCGGTCCAGGTAAGCGCCTGGTTCGTAGCCACCGTAGCTACTTGTGTCCATCCTTCTACTTCATTACCAGAACAATATACCTTATATCCTTCCAGGTTGACACACGGAGTGCTGTTAACATCAAGAACCACTGGGCTCCATGTGATTGTTCGAGACGTGTTAGTCATATTTAAGCGTACACCCGATGGCATTTTTGGAATAGCAGGATTAAAGGGAATAATAACCTGCGGCAGCATAGCACAGACCGCAACCACGGTGCCTGTACTACTCACCAGAGAGTCAGGCGGCCTATCAACGGCCTGGAGCATATAATAATATGTTGTTTGCGCGATAACGGAACGGTCTATATATGAAGGTAGAGTTGTCGTAGCAATTACGATCGGCACGGTGTTAATCTGGTTACGTAAAATCTCATAATAGTTGAAGTCGAGATAGCCCGTTTTATTGGACATATCATCCCATGCCAGTGAAATAGCGATCGTAGATACTTTTACTGCGTGCAGTCCGGTAGGAGCAATTGGGCGTATAGCAGTGGCCGCGGCACATGCCTGTAAGCCAAACATCTTCGTATCATATCCAGAAACATTCTTTGCTTGATCAATTGACCGAATACCGAAATAATACGTCACGCCGTCCTGCAGAGACGCAATCGAGTTACTTTCTGTTAAGCCGGGGTTTTGTATCATAAATGCAGGAATATCAAGACCAACAAGGGTGTTGGGATTTGTCCACCATGCGGTCGTGTTTCCCGACAAAGACGCAACGCTAAACGTCGCATATTTGACGATATATTCATTAACCTTGCCACCGGTACCATCGTAGTTCTGTTCAGGTGATGTCCATATTAAGTTAATCGTTCCTTCAAGTGGTCCGGACGTGGCGGTGAGATTTGTTATAGGAACAGGCGGCGAATTATCTATCGTCACGGACAGTCCAATAGAACCCGACAAGCTGCCTGCATAGGCAGTAGTCGGCCGAACCGTCATAATAAGCATGAAGCTTAGTATGAGGCCGGGGACCATCGTGATGATGCGATTAATTCGACCTTTTTTCATATGCTCATTTTACTCCTCGGTTGTTATATATACCCGAGCGTACACTTTTCCGCTGACATCCTGACCTTCGCCTTCAAGAACCAAAATTGCCTGGTACTTTTTGCCTTTATACAATGGCTTATCTGGAATCTGCAGATATGCCTTGACCCGCTTAATAGATTCCGGCGGAACGGAAACTTCTTTATCCTTAAACGTAATGAATCGTGCATCAGGCAAATCATCATAGCCTTCCTTGACAAATGTCTGAGCTTCATTAGATGTCATCGGATAAATTTTAAACTGCATCTTGTCAGAGTTCGGATTTACCACCTTGATCGGACCGCCTGAAACTTCGTCAAGGTCATACTTTTTTCCCACCTTAATCTGCTTAACAAAGATCTCATACGGAAGAAGGTTGAAATCCAGATTAGATTTAATGATATCCGGTTTTTTTCTTCCTTCCAGTATCGCCAGCGTATTAGCACTAATGATAGTAATGAGAAATTTGCTCATGACACCGATGTTGATGTTTGACAGACCAGAAACCGTTTTTGCCCACACATAAAACTGATACTGTTTTCCCAGGTACTTTTTATCTTTGGGAATAGTAATAACAATATCCGTCTCAGCATCGTTATTCGGTTCAACGCGTGGGAAATAGGTTTTTTCCAGTTTCACCCATGAAGGATCCGGAAGAGGCTCATACCCTTTCACCAGATCATGGTCACCGGGATTATTAATCTTTAACTCCATCACCATTTCCACTGGTTTTTCGCTCTTATTGGTGACACGCAACGGCATATTGAGCGAATCACGCATACTAAATGACTGTCCATACCTGACATTGTCAAGATGAACCTCACCCAGCCGCGTTGAAATACTCGCTGCAGGCAATAGCGAAGCGCACATTGATAGAACTAATGAAATTACTATTAATCTTTTAATGATAATCACCTCTTATGAAACCTTTTAGTATGCCGACACTGTTACGGTCATCCATTGCTGCGTGGTCAACACTGTTGCACTGGGTGCAACGAACTTAAACCAGAGCGTGCGGACCGCTGATGCTGTGCAGTTAAATCCTTGTACATTTACTGACTCTGAAGGATTGCCGTACACGGCTGAGGCCGCATTAATTACCGTAGTCGAACACACCACATCGTTACCGTCAACAAATGATCCTGAAGCCGCCGGTGTTTCTGAGGTAAACAGCGCAAGCAACTTAAACTGTTCGGCTCCCGGATTACCCGTGCCGTTTAACACTGACCAACCCGCGGGTGCCGCTGTCAATTCCAGATTGTAACTTTCCGTCGTAGAGCCGGTATTGGTAACGGTACAGCCTGCAGTACTTACTACCGCATTACCCGCTCCGGCGGCAACGCTGGGAAACGTCAGTGGAGATCCGCTGACAACCACGGTTTTGGCAACCGTTACTGTCACACTCATTGCGCAGATGTCGGCATACGCCTTCGCTCCGACAGACCCGATTAGTACAACAGCTGCCACACATGCCAAAATGTTTTTCATATAAGACTCCTTAACGAGAATTTGTGTAACGAGACTTTGTTTGTCGCACTTCTTTTTGCATGCTCACTCTCCTTTCTGGATATGATCGATTTATGCAACCAATCATTGCTCATGTTAGTATGCCGACACCGTCACGGTCATCCATTGCTGCGTGGTCAACACTGTTGCACTGGGTGCCATAAACTTAAACCAGAGCGTGCGGACCGCTGATGCTGTGCAGTTAAATCCCTGGACATTTACTGACTCTGAAGGATTGCCGTACACGGCTGAGGCAGCATTAATTACCGTAGTCGAACACACCACATCGTTACCGTCAACAAATGATCCTGAAGCCGCCGGTGTTTCTGAGGTAAACAGCGCAAGCAACTTAAACTGTTCAGCTCCCGGATTACCCGTGCCGTTTAACACTGACCAACCCGCGGGTGCCGCTGTCAATTCTAGATTGTAACTTTCCGTCGTAGAACCGGTATTGGTAACGGTACAGCCTGCCGTACTTACTACGGCGTTACCCGCTCCGGCTGCCACGCCGGGAAACGTCAGCGGTGAACCGCTGACAACCACGGTTTTTGCAACTGTTACCGTAACACTCATTGCGCAGATGTCGGCATACACCGTCGTTCCCACTGAGCCTACCAGCATCACTGTTAACAGTCCAGCAAGTAAATACTTCATGGTATTCTCCTTTCGATTCTTTGTCTTTTTTTCTTTTTTATCGTTTTTAATCATGGCACTCACCTATCTTTCGTTTAATGTATTTTATTTGCATTTTGTTTTAATTGTTTCATGTGACCACCGATAATATTTTTAATATGATCCAAGAACCAGCACGACCTCGTTTGAGATGTTGCTCCTTTTTGAGCGCATGTTGTGCCCTCATTAAAATGTATCAAAGGATCGCGACTGTCGTTGTTAATAGTCATTTTGCACACCGGCAACGCTTCCTGTTTTTTTCTTTTTAAGTAATGTTGTAACCGATCATTTAAATAGTGTTCGCTACACTGTGGTACATTTGCATACGCTTTTTGAAATGGTCTCTTCAATTGTATACTGTAACTACTATTACCTTTACTCTCAATAAAGCTCATTCGCGTCATTTTCAAAGAATTCTGCATAAAAGCTTTACTTTCTCTACTTCGAGAAATGCGTTCTGTCGTGCCCTGTCTTGCGCATTGAGCGGGACAGTTTGTTCGTTGTGCAAATATTACACCTAGTACTGTTGCCCCTAATGGCATCGTGTCAGTGGCCTTATAATCGGCACATATCTTTAAATCTGTTACATCTTCTGGCTGCATGTTTGTTCCTAACACATCCTTCGTGGGATCATTTTCGCTGGTTTCACTGTTCAATGTCCTCACCTCCCATGCTCATGTGATTACCATAAAATACCACGATTCGCTCCCCGTAAACGACTGTGCCATTTAGTATGCTGATACAGTCACCGTCAACCATTGCTGAGTGGTTAACACCGTCGACAGTGGCGCAACAAACTCAAACCACAACGTGCGTGCCGCTGTCGCCGAACAGCTGTATCCCTGCAAACTCGCCGGTTCAGTGGCGACGCCATACACTGTTGAACTTGCGTTGATTGTTCCAGTAGAACACACAATGTCGGTCGCATCGAGAAATGCCGTCGATGACGGTCCCGTTGCAGAGGTAAACAATGCCAGTAGCTTAATTTGTTCACTTCCTGTCGGTCCTGTGGCATTTAAGACCGACCACCCTGCCGGTACTGCCGTCAACTGCAGGTTGTAACTCTCTGTTGTCGATCCCGTGTTGGTTACCGTACACCCGCCGGAGCTTACTGCAGAGTTTCCTCCCCCGGCCGCCACGCTTCCAAACGTCAGCGGTGAACCGCTAATCGTCACTACTTTCGACACTGTTACGGTTACGGTCATCGCGCACGTATCAGCGTACACTGTTGTTGGTATTGACCCAACAAACAGAATCACTATTGCCGATGCAAAGACGAATGTCATGAGAGCCATCACCATTGGCTTACATCTCATGATAGACACCTCCCGCGCTTATTGATGACCGTGAGTACATTGATCATTTTTTTCCTTATTCGCTCTCCCTCTAATATGCCGAAACCGTCACAGTTATCCATTGCTGTGTGGTCAGCACGGTTGACAGCGGTGACATAAACTTAAACCATAACGAGCGTACCGATGTTGCTGTACAGTTGGTTCCCTGCACTGTCGCAGCTTCGACGGGATTGCCAAATACGTTGTTGCTCGCATTGACGGTGTTGGTAGAACACACGATGTCATTGCCGTCTATAAACGATCC
>JBELAT010000140.1:0-5447 GCA_049508565.1 Endomicrobiales bacterium
AATTGTTAAGCGAGTTCTGGAACGTTCCGCTGAGTATCCATGAAATCCTTAAAAAATCCGACGATATCCAGGCGCTGGCCAAAGAGTATTTTCATAGTAACGATTTTCTCTACCTCGGACGGCACCTCAATTATCCCATTGCTCTTGAAGGGGCATTAAAACTTAAAGAGATTTCATATATCCATGCCGAAGGCTACGCGGCTGGTGAGATGAAACACGGTCCTATTGCCCTCATTGATGAAAATATGCCGATCATGGTCGTTGCAACACAAGGGAAAGTGTATGAAAAGATTGTCAGTAATATTGAAGAAGCTAAAGCGCGCGGCGGCATAATTATAGCCATTGCAACGGAAGGTGATACGGCAATTAAAACAAAATCGTTGCACCAGATATATGTGCCGCCGGTTAACGAACTGTTTTCACCGATTCTCAATGTTATTCCTATGCAATTGTTCGCATATTATGTCGCGGTCTTTCTTGGATGTGATGTTGATCAACCACGGAACCTGGCGAAGTCCGTCACTGTTGAATAAATGTTTTAAAGCTAACCCATTTCAGATACCGTACCATCGGTGTCTAACGAATAGGTTAAATTGAGCATGTGGATGGTACCTGAGTGAATGTTGGAATCGATATAGTTGAAGTGCGCCGGATACATAAGCTCATTAAAGACAAAGCCTTTATGACGCGCGTGTTTACGGACAAGGAAATCGCTTATTGCCATCCCAAAAAGAACCGGGCGCAGCATTTTGCTGTCCGTTTTGCGGCAAAAGAGGCAGTGTTTAAGTCATTGGGATCTGGAGGGGTTTCCCTCAAAAGTATTGGTATTAATAATCTCCCCAGCGGTAAGCCCGAGGTCTATATTCGTGGTAAAAAGTCCCGAAAAATATCTATTTCTCTCTCGCATACCACTGAGTATGCCGTGGCTGTGGCAATCCGTCAATAATGAGAAAAATGTGCATGGCCATCTGTTCATCGGTTAAACGTACTACAATCCTTTCGTCTTCATTTGTCCGCCGTGTGGTGACTGCACGAAACGCGGATAGCCAAAAGTACGATTTCGGGCATGTGATGGTTGTTGCGGGTTCGCGCGGCATGATGGGTGCAGCTGTTTTGTGCGCGCATGGAGCTCTGCGGTGTGGTGCGGGACTAGTGACTCTTGCGGCTCCCGGTGAAGAGCTTTCCCGAATAATCCCGCAACTGCGTCCTGAAGTGATGACACTTGCTCTACCCGAACACAAGGGTGCGGTAGTAAAAGCTGCGGTAAAAACGCTGGAACAATATATTGTCAACCGTCATGTTTCGTCAGTTGTCGTGGGGCCCGGGATGGGCAGTTCAGCGCACGGGGAACAATTTTTCAAGCATCTGTTTTCGCTCATCACCATTGCCATGGTTCTTGACGGAGATGCTCTCACGGTGATAGCGCGTTCCCCTGTTTTGCAACAAGCTCTCCGAACAATGAAAACACCGGTAGTTATGACACCCCATACGGGCGAATTAAGTCGTCTCTTGCACTGTTCGCTCAGCGAGATCGCTAAAGACCGGATACATGCCGCCGTTGAGTGTGCCTGTCAGTATCGTGTCATCTGTGTTCTCAAAGGCCACAATACGGTGATTACCGATGGAAAAAACGTCTTCATCAATAAGACGGGTAATCCCGGTATGGCGACGGCTGGCAGCGGTGACGTGCTTGCCGGCATGACAGGTGCGTTCTATGCCCAGGTACTCAAGCCACAGTTGTTGCATGCATCTCTTACTGCGGTCTTTCTCCATGGCATGGCAGGCGATCTTGCAGCGAAAGAGAAAACACAAATCGCCATGACCGCCGGTGATATTATCGACTATCTACCCCGCGCTATCAAGAAGGCAATGAAAGAGTAATTTATATGAACAACGACAATACACTTCAAAACCAGTTGGTTAAAATACGCCGCCAGATCCACCAGTATCCGGAGCTGGGGAACAAGGAATATAAAACATCTGCTTTGATAAAATCTGTTCTGCGCTCGCACGGAATTACGGTTAAAACCATTGCCCAGACCGGCGTTGTCGCTTTGATACAGGGGAAAAAAGGCAGTAAAACGATTGCTCTGCGAGCTGATATGGACGCTTTGCCGATACACGAAAAAACTGGCAAACCATATGCATCGCGCCGGTCAGGAATAATGCACGCATGTGGTCATGATGCGAACACGACTATGGTAATTGGTGCGGGGATCGATCTGCACCGCCGTCGCAATGAATTTGAAGGCACTGTTAAACTGGTGTTTCAGCCAAACGAAGAATCAGCGGGTGGTGCCAAAAAGATGATAGCCGCTGGTGCACTAAAACATCCAGCAGCTGACGCAATTGTCGGCGTGCACGTGAGCCCGTGGTTGAAACCTGGAGTGCTCGGCATAAAGTATGATGAGATGATGGCGGCAGTCGACCGGTTCGTCATTGAAATCCAGGGCGACGGCGGACACGGCGCCTACCCTCACTTGAGCGTTGATGCGGTCATTGTCGCTTCACACGTTATTGAGGCGCTGCAGACAATCGTGTCTCGCCAGACCAGCCCGGTTGATCCCGTGGTGCTGACCGTTGGAACGATTAACGGCGGTGAACGATACAATATTATCTGTTCGAGTGTTCGGATGGAAGGTACGGTCAGAACTCTCAACGAGGATGTCAGACGCCGCGTTAAAACCCTCATGGAACGGATGCTTAAGAATATTACTGCGGCTTACGGCGCACGATTTACGTTGAAATATGAGAATCTGGGTAATGCGCTCGTCAATAATCGTGAGCTTCTTGAACTCTGTAAAAAAACCGGTGAAAAAATACTGGGTACTTCTCAGGTAAAAGTGCTCGATAAACCTTCAATGGGAGGTGAAGATTTCGCTGAATACCTTCAAGAAGTTCCGGGTTGTTTTATCTATTTTGGTACGGCCCCCAAAAAGCCTTTTCCATGGCATCACGCCTGCTTTGATATTGATGAACGGGTGTTATCACGCGGTGCGATGTTGTTATCGGCAATTGCACAAAACTATTTAAGCGGCACGTAAGTATGATCCTTCACGCTGCTTGCTTTGCCACCAGGTGATTGCCCGTCGGTTGGTAAAATATTGCAATGAATGGTGTCATTGATAATTAATTGCTGATAATATATTTTGTCGATATTTCTTGCTAAAGCACGTGCGATAGTTTCTCTGCAATCGTTGGTATTCGGGCAGCACCACGATCTTAGTATTATGAAAAAGAAACTTCTTGTGCTAACGCCCTGTCTGCCGTATCCCGCACATGATAGCAGGAGAGTCAGGGTATATAATTTACTCAATCAACTGTCTGCGACCTGCGACATTTATCTGCTATCCTTTATTGACTCGCTTTCCATGCGTGAATTCGTTCCTGAACTGGAAAAGTATTGTGTATATGTTCACACGGTTCTGCGCGATGAAAACAAACGCATTTTACTTGAAACCATACCCCGGAGTCTCAGTTTTTATTACACGCCCGAGATGATTCAATCTGTTGAACATGTCATTAGTTCTTATAAGCCAGATCTGGTTCAAATTGAAGATCTAACCATGACCCATTACCGGTATCATACCGGTGACGTTCCTATCATTTATACCGAACATGATATGAGTGTGATCGATTTTAATCTATCGGGATTTGATCGTGATTTGCCTGATAATGAAAGATTTGTCGAGTGGACGCGACTGGTACAGTTTCACAAAGATGTGTTGAAGACGTGTGCGGCCGTGGTCGTCACCTCCGATCGTGATAAAGAGCTTCTTAAGGGATTTGTTCCCGGAGTACGCAGCTGGTGCATTGCACAAGGGGTAGACACGCATTTGTTTTCATTTTATCCCTATCGTTCTGAAGAGCAGCTCAAGCGATTGATCTTTGTTGGTGATTTCACTCATCATCACAATTACGATGCTGTTGAGTGTTTTGTCAAAGATATCTTCCCTCTGATACGTGCTGAAATTCCAGATGTCACCTTTGACATAATTGGTTCCGGTATGTCGCGTATTCTCGCGGAGCTTGAACATCCGAACATACGGGTTGTAGGTGAGGTCATCGATGTTCGAGGGCATATGCAGGATGCGGCATTGTTCATTGCCCCTGTATGGATACGTAGTGGCATAAAAATCAGTGTGCTCGAAGCAATGAGTCTTGGAACCGTTGTTGTCGCTAGCCCACAGGTGAGCGAAGGCATCTATTGCCGCGAAAACCGCACAATGCTTGTGGCGGAGGATAGTGAAACCTTTGCCCGGGCAGTGATAGAGGCACTGCGTGATGACCGTTTACGGCAATCACTTGCGGTCAATGCGCGCCGACTTGCGGAACAACAGTATGATTGGCGGTCTCTGGCCAAGCAAGTGGATGAAGTATATACAACGGAGCTCTCAATAAAAAAAGTCTAAAAGAAGCGCGCAGAATGAACATACTCTTGCAGCTGGATTCCATTCTGACCTAGGTAAAAAAACCGTAGAAGGGTTTCATAAAACGGACGGTATTTCAGGCAGTTGGTACATATTGAGAAAATCATATTATCAAATTATAATATTATGAGAAAACAAGGAGAATTGATCATGCTTAGGAAATTAGGCCAAAACTACCAAATAGCTTTACCGAGAGAAATTGCCAAAATACTGCATCTTCACATCAATGATTATCTGGATATTGAAGTTAAAGACAATAAAATAATCATTGAGCCACAAAAGTTGGTTCCAAAACAGCAGGTCTTTTTTTATAGCTCAAAATGGCAAAAGGAGGTAATACAAGCTGCCCAGGATATAAAAACCGGTAAAACAACAAAAACTAAAAATTTAAAAGAACTCTTTAAGGAACTTGACAAATAATGCATATTGAAGCAACACACACATTTGTCGAGCTCTACAGAAAATTGCCTGCAGAAGTAAAAGAAAGTACTAAAAAAAGCTCTTGAGCTTTTTAGCTCAGACCCTGATCATCCCTCTTTAGGACACAAAAAAATGGGTGGTCAAAATGATATTTTTGAACTAAGGGTTTCAGGTTACTACCGTATAACCTACCAACAAATTGGCGAAACCGTTTACCTGCGAAAAATAGGTACCCACAACATTCTTCGTAATCCATAGCATTACTCTTCACCTTTGGGTCAGCATTGGTTGAATCGGGACGGCTCACCGGCAGCGAATATTACTCGATCGTCACAGAAAAACCCCACTTCCTCAAAGGTCTCGAAAATGAGAAATTGCACAAAGAGAATATTGTCAGGCTTGGAAAAATCCTTTAAAGAAACTATACGGAAGCTTGATGCCGATATAGCACTGCTCTGGACCCGATACCTCGCCCTGAAGCTCCCCCGATTTAGTGGACACAACGAAAGGTTAGGTATATAATAACCTTGGAGGTGTGCCATGGAATCGTTTAAAGGAGACGTCGCAGTTGCTGTAGCCGGACGCCGGCGAAAGTTT
>JBELAT010000141.1:0-5444 GCA_049508565.1 Endomicrobiales bacterium
AAACTCCTTTATTATCATTCAAAACTACCAATTAAAGTCCATTCGGTACGATGCGGACTTTCACAGTGCCATTATGTCCTTTTTTAGTATTTTGAGAATAGACTAATACGTATTTACTGCACTTAATGTCTTTTCTTATAGTCTACAAGTAAACCCTTCTTCTCTTTTACACCTCGTTTATCTCATAATGTGCAAGATTGTTTCACAATTATTTTTCACACGTTTTGATTCTTTTTTCAATCATAATTGTATCATTTAATCATGCAAACCACAGAACATCTAATTAATAGCACTATAGTATTGGCATGATTATACTGATGAAACATTCCATATCTGAAAGGTCGTTATGCTGCTGAAACGCATTTCGAATCAGAAATATTTTGCCAAATTTATTACCAGCCTGACCTTGCTGTGTTTCACCTACTCGTTTATTTTTCACCAGGCGGCGTTGGGCATAACGATGTTGGTCAAGGAGAGCAGGGAAGCTCAACAGCTCGAAAATAGTGACGAGCAATTGCTGGTTCCCTCCCGGTATGGCCGGATTACGAGCGGTCATTTCAATTCTGACAAGAGGTTGGTTATTTACATTCAGGACTTGCACTGCAATCCTGAAGTTCAGAAGAATATATCGAAAATATTGCAACTGTTTGACTCAAAGTACGTCCTCAACAAGATATTCCTTGAAGGTGCTCCCGCCGGCAAACTGGATACTTCGCTTTTAGGCTCGGTTCCCGATACCAAGATCCGTGAGAAAATGATTGAAGGCCTGCTCAATAAGGGTCTTCTCAGCGGTGCGGAATACTATTCATTAAAATACAACCAAGACAAACTGTATGGTCTTGAAGATTGGGAAACCTACCGCGATAACCTGGAACGATTCAGAAAACTTTCTGAAAACACTGAAACAAACAAACGTGTTAATGGGCAGATAAGTGCGATGGTTGATGGATTAAAACAGAAATATCTCGACCGGAAACTAAAGAAGATAGAAAAAGTATTCGACAGTGAGCACAAAGATGGTCGGTATCTCAAGATCGATAGGCTAGGAGAACAGGTCAATGAGCCGGTTGGAGGGTATCCCAACATATCACGATATATAGAGATTGTTAAGCTCAATAAGGCTATTAAGACTCAACACCTCAACAAAGAGCTTTCAAACTATATCCATGAACTGCAACGAACTGTTCCCATGAAAGTGTACATGTCACTGGTTGAAAAGATGAAAGATAACGACAACCGTGAAGAGTTCTATCGCAAGCTAAGCGAAATCGCCAAAAACTATACCCCAGATCTTGATCGCCGTTTTCCCGAACTGAGACGCTACTTCACATATTTAAAACTAAACTGCAAGATCGACCCGATTTCCATGGTGGATGAAGAGAACCTGTTCCAAGACCGGGTCATGACAAAGTTCGCGGACCGGTTACTGGACAAAGACCTTATCTTCATGTCGCGAATGTCAAAAGATATGGTTGATTTCGCTGATTTGAAAATGACACCGAACCAGTTCAAATATTTCAACAATAACAGGGAACAGTTCATGGTGTTACTTCAGAAGTACTTTGAATACGATGAAGTAAAAGACGCGCTTGCGCTGCTGGACAACGATCAATACTCGAAGTTTTACATGGTAAACTTTCAGCGCAACGAAATCTTTGTCAGAACAATTTCTCAAAACGTAAAAGAACCCGTTCTTTCAAAAGGTGAAATTAATAATGGTGTCTCACTCCCCGATGGCTATGAAGGCGTCCTCGACCATATGAGGCAGTTCAAAAACATTGATGTGGTGGTCGCTGGAGGATTTCACCTTGACGTGGCTAGGTTACTCAAAGACAGAGGAGACTCATATCTAGCCATCACGCCCAACGTCACGCAGAACTATGATACAGTGGTTTATGAACAGATGATGCTGGGAAAAATAGACGTACGGAAAATATTTACATCCGCACTAGGACCAGTACTTTTTGAAGCCTTAAGAACGCTTTCCCCAGAACGGCGGGTGGATGAAAAAGTTATTATTGAAAGGATTATTGCTGAATTTGCCGATGATGCGCAAAATCTAGATTCGAAAGTTCAAGCGGCGCAAATGATATTTCATGACTGGAAATCACAATTTCAGGGCAGTCTCAGTGATGTAACTGACAAGTTAATAAATAATCAGTGGACATTTTTCTATAAAGGTCATTTTCTGTTTGGCATCCAATTCAATGCCAATAGAACGATTAGTCCGATAACGGAGCAGGGCACGGTTGAAGGGCCAATTACAAGCCAAAGTGTTCTTGAGCATGTTAGGGCTAAGATTGCCAATAATGTTGAAGCAACACTTGCTGATATCGGTAAAGCAGAAGCGAGCACACAACAAACCGAAGGTGATTTAGGGGCAGTGGGAGCCGCTTCATTGATACCATTAGAAAAACTTCTTGACGCGATGCATGCTTATTCCGGCGAAAAGAAAAGGATAATAATCGGCGTAGATTATGGCGGCACCGAGATGAAGGTGCGTGGCATCAGTGTAAACGAGAACGGTTCGCTGGGCGAGATCGTCTTTCGCCGTGATGAGCCCACGGGGCAAAGAACGCCCGAACAGCTTTTTGAAGCTGTCGCGCAAGCTGTTAAATCTGCCCGGGATTCATTAAGGTCCAGAGCATTTGAAGTCTTGCCGCTCGTCGGGATCGGTATGCCGGGTCGATTCATTATTGAATCCGGAGATATGGTGATCAAAGGCAGTGTTGATAATATCGCGCTCAAAGACGGCCAAGAAGCCTTTAATGATGTTCGTCCGGCTAGAATTCTTACTCCCCTTATATCGATGAGTGTTTATGTCAACAATGATGCCGTCGCACAGATGGCTAAAGGACTTAACGAGCTCCGGCTAGATCGTGATGCAAAAGATCTCAAGGGTAACCGGATCACCGCGGAGGATCTCGCAGGTCAGACGATTGGGAACATCAGTCCCGGTACCGGCCTTGGCGGAGGGTTTAATAGAGACGGCGAGTTTTTTACGGACGGTCAGATATGGGATATGGATTTAGGCAAAGATACTGTTATTAGTGTTCCCATTGGTGTTGATGGAAAGGAAGTAGAGGTATCATTTGAAGGCTCGGGCATTGCCGAGGACTTTTATAGCGGCAAAGCTTTTAAACGTGTTATGAGAGCGATCGATACTGCAGCGGAACACAACCACGTGCCTCTTGTTTTCAGGCCGCTGGTCGGCAATGACGAAAATCGGGTAAGCGGGAAACTCTTGAGTGACATTGTTGGCGGTTTGCCTGTCGATGCTCGTACTCAGATGATTACCAGCTCCTTAATCGAATATTTTGCGCAGGCACACAAAGACATAATTGAGCATATATATCGAGGGGATATTCCCAAAAAGGATAACGCTGCCCGGTGGCCCGCATCCGATCAGCACGCTGTCAAAGGAACGCGCTATTTTGGCCTTGGAGGGAGTATCGCATCGAGTCTCTTCGGGATGGCTGTCAACTTGAGGACCCAGGAACTGCTGGACAGTCAAACCATCCGTTTATTTCTATGGAATAGGAATGCGGCACAACAGCAGCAAGACCGTGACAAGATTGCGATGTTCAGGGCAATGAAGCCTGACAAGGATGAGATTGCCGCTCATAACGACCGATGGGTAGTACTTTCCGGAGGCCGGGAGACACCTGCAGCCGGGGCTGAGACCGTTTTAGGAATGAGTGTCAATGGCGGATTTTCGGGAGACTTGAACGATCATCATGGTTTTTTCTCTGATGCCCGTATCATCTTCTCAAAAGTATCGTACTATTTAACAACGGGTGAAGGCAATACGTATAAGCTTAACAAGTCGGCAGATTTCACTCTGGAAAACGGTGTTTTTACACAATGGTATGACATTCAGACACCGCACGGAGAAATTCGTTTAAAACAAGAAACGTTCATACCAGCGATCGGGAAAGGAAGATTCATAACCGTCATCACGGTTATCAAGGCGCCGGAAACCATTGCGGGTAACCTCTCGCTGGGTGTGAGCGCTCAGACATCGTTTAGACAATGGAAGATCTGGTGGGATAATTTCCTGGGATATATGGGGACAACCTTCAAACGTTTCGCTCCCGAAAACCCGGAGATCGCCACGGTGAAGCGGCAGAGTAACGGTGTATTTATAAGCGCGCAGGATGGCGATGTCACTGTAAGCGCGGGGATAATCGGAAACAGCGAAGCGCACGTTCCCGCAAACGGCTCAAGCGGGTTGGATGTCGAATATAAAATTACGCCCGGCAAAGAATTGCTTATCGCGGCCGTTGGCGGGGAATTTAGCGAAGTAGAAGTCAGTGACAGGCTAACTCAAACAATCAACGAAAAAAAACTAAAAGAAGAAACGATTAGCATTAACAATACCGCGGTCAATAATGGAGCCGCTATACAGGTATCTCCCTCGGTTGACGGGGCATTCCAGCAGTCGCGTCAGTCACTTTTTAAAACGTTTGAATTTATTAAGACTATTTCGGGGCACCGTTATTTCGCGTTCACGGCTGGGTTGACGAAATGGTGGCGTCAGACCTTCGGGCGGGATTCAGCTCACGCCAGCAGAGCGGCTATTGTCGTGGGAGAGTTTGACAAAGTCCGCGCGGATATGGACACGAAATTTGCCCACCAACTGCTTGACCACATCGGACTTTTTGGCCGGGGCGGTTTCCTCGGGCTGGGTGGTCCGTTTCTATTTCCTCAATTGAGGGTGCCGGGAAAAATACCCCACCGGATAAACGGCACTGATGGAACGGTAAACTATCTCGGTGTCGATCAAACGTCACTCCTGGTGAGCACTTTGCGGGATTATTTATTCTGGAGCGGCGATGAAGCGTACATTGGGGAACGCTGGGAAAATCTTGAGCGATTGATAGAAGCCATTATCCACGAAGATGTTGACGGCGACCTCTTAATAGAGAATGGGCCGGGTTTTGAGTCGTTTGGTAATCTGGGAGTAGACACACAATGGAAAGATGTTTCCTGGTCCCGCTGGAACAGGACGCTGGAAGTGCAGATATACCAGTGGAAAGCGTTCAGCGATGCCATCGAGCTTGCCGATAGTGCGATGGAGTTTTTGCCAGAGAAGCGAGTTGAGATTGCAGCAAAGAAGGAAAAATGGGAAGTAAGAAAAAGTCTTTTAGAAGCCAGGATCAAAGAAGTTTTCTGGAACGAGAAAGAGGGCTACTATTACGACTCGGTATTCGGGTTAAAACTGGGCCCTATCAATATCATATTGCATCGCTCTAAAATAAAATCTCCTGAACGCTATACGTTTCCTTACTCACTTGGGTTCGATGAAGCGGTCTTCCCGCCGAAGGAACACGCGGCCCATGTGAGAAATGCGTTATCAATCCTTCAGAAAGAGTTCACCCGGGACTGGGGCATACTGGTGGAAGTGCCGGATGAGTCATCGCAAGGATTGATCTTCAAAATTT
>JBELAT010000142.1:0-5376 GCA_049508565.1 Endomicrobiales bacterium
GTGCCGTCCGGTCAGCAAGGGTAACCGCTCCCTTTTCCCAAATATTTTCCCGCTGGCTGATATGCTGTTTCAGGAGAGAATCAGCGGTGGAGTCATTTTTAACGATTATTCCCCCTCCGGCGATCTCATAATTATCAACGATGACAAACCTGCCGGTCCCTTCATTCGCAACGGAGAGGTCAAAGGCCACGGGTTTAGACGTTTCAAAAATGCATTCAGCGACGTCGTGCCTGTCCAGCTGTTGTTTATTATTTATGGCGCTGAGATCGGACGCATCAATGGCGCTTTTTATTTCCACCAGCCGTACCACCGCCCTCGCGCTGGCAAGCTTGAGCTTATAGGTTTTATTTTTTACCATCGGCGCCCGGCCGACCCAGAAAATATTTGCCACAAAACGACTGCCTACTTCGACAGATTGATCTCCTGCTTTAACCATTAGCTCACCCGGCCGTATATAAATCTGGGTGGCCAGGGTAAAACCTGCCGTTTGGCCGGCCACAGCTGTGTCCCGGGGCTGAGCATTAAACGCCTCAACGGATTTGATAACTGATCTTTTGTTCGAAGGAAGAAAGAGGACTTCATCCCCAACGTGAATTGAACCTGCCGCCACTGTTCCCGCAACGATCCGTCGCTCATCGTTATTCTGCGTGAACTTGTAAATATCCTGTACCGGGAAGCGAAACGGTTTCTCATCGCGCTTTTTTTCGTGATTGAATTGATCGAGCTGTTCCAGAACGGTATGACCCGTATACCAGCCCATTTTGTTTGAATGAGCGGCGATATTTTCGCCTTCCCGGGCGCTGATAGGAATAAAGCTTACAGGAACAACATTAATCCGGTTTAAGAATTCAGAAAAGTTTTTCTTTATGTCTTCAAATATCTCCTGACGGTATCCGGCCAGATCCATTTTATTGACCAGCACGGTTACCTGTTTTACGCCAAGCATTGAAACCATATGTCCGTGGCGTTTTGAGTTCTCCTGTATACCCTCGTGCGCATCAATGACGAGTAGAGCGGCCTCGGCCCGTGCCGCGCCAGTGATCATATTTTTCAGGAACTCGATATGTCCGGGAGCATCAATGATAATGTAATTTCTTTTCTTTGTTTTAAAAAAACTTCTGGATGTGTCTATTGTTATTCCCTGGGTTTGCTCATCCTTGAGAGCATCCAGAAGAAACGCGTATTCAAACGGCTTTGAATTGCGAACGCACATGTCCTTTATCTGTTCCAGCTTTCCCTGCGGCAAAGAACAGGTATCCGCAAGAAGCCTTCCGATAACGGTGCTTTTGCCGTGATCGACGTGGCCCACTATTACAATATTCATCTGTTCTTTATCATTGCCTGTCATACCTGCTCCTTACATATATCCATCGCGGCGAAGTGTTTCCAGGCCGCCGCCGTCTTCTTTGTCTTGTTCTCGTCCTGATCGTTCCGCGATATTGGCAAATTTTCCGCTACGCAATTCTTTGATTATGTCTTGAACATTTTTCGCCGTTGATTCCACCGGTTTTGTGCAGGGGAAACAACCGAGTGAGCGGTACCGTTTTCCGCTGCCTTGGTCATAATATAACGACACGGTGGGAATATTTTCCCTTTCGATATACTCCCAGATATTTAATTCCGTCCAATCCAGCAACGGATGGATACGCACGTGAGTGCCGAGAGCAAAATCTGTTTTGAACTGGTTCCAGAACTCCGGCGGCTGATCGCCCACGTCCCAATCGTTGTTCTTATCCCGGGGAGAAAAGTATCGTTCCTTGGAACGGCTGCCTTCCTCATCGGCACGCACACCTACTATAACACCCGTGTAGGGTTCGCTATTTGTATCACGGACATATTCTCTTTTTACGTGGTCCATCCTATATCGCGGCCAATCTCCCGAAAGAGTGTGTTTCAATGCCTCACTTTTTAGATTCCTGCAGCAAGATATCCTGTCCACTTTACCGTCGGGATACGTCTGTTTATTATCCAGGGCTGCTTTGTTCTCGCCATACACCATGTTTAAATGCCATTCCAACGCCAGCCGGTCCCGGTACTCGATCATCTCCGGGATCTTGAAGTGGGTGTCTATATGCACCAGCGGCACAGGCACATGGCCGAAAAATGCCTTCCGGGCAAGCCACAGCAGAACCGTACTGTCTTTGCCGATCGACCACAGCATACAGAGATTTTTAAAATCCCGGTACGCTTCCCTTAAAATATAAACGCTCTGCGCTTCCAGCTTATCTAAATTGTCCATGTTACCCTCTTTTTTGTGTGTGTAAACCGCACTCTTTTTGATCCGCATTTTCCCACCACCAGCGGCCGGCACGAACATCCTCGCCGGGTTTAATGGCTTTCGTGCACGGATTACAGCCAATACTTGGATACCCCTTGTCGTGGAGTTTGTTGAACGGCAGATCATTCTTCCGGATATAATTCCAAACCTGCGTATCCGTCCAATCAGCCAAAGGGTTGATCTTAAGCAGCCCGAACGTTTCGTCCCACTCTATTTTGTGTATCTCTGCCCGGGTCACTGATTGCTCCCGTCTTAAACCGCAGATCCAAGCTTTTAAAGTCGCAAGCTTCCATTTGAGCGGCTCAACTTTTCGTATCCCGCAGCACAACTTTCTTTTTTCTATGCTTTCATAATAAAGGCTGGTGCCATATGTTTTTACCATTTGCTCAACAGCAGTCTGCTGGGGATGGATCACTTCTATATTGATCTTATAGTATTTCTCTGTTTCACGAATCAGGTCAAGTGTTTCCTGAGGAAGATGGCCTGTATCAAGTGTAAATATGCTCGCGTTCTTGTCCGCTTTAATAAGAATATCCGTAATCACCTGGTCTTCCGCCCCGAAACTAGAAGCAAAAGCTATCTCCGCAGCCTTAAAATAGCCAAGCGCCCAACGCAGTATCTCACCGGCCTGTTTATCTTTGAGCTCTTTTTGCAGAGCTGGAACGGCTTCTTTACTCATAATGTTTATCCCTTTTTTATGATCACTTTGAAAGCAGACCCTAAACCCTCTACTTTAATAATCGTGTGGCCTTCATCTTTAACGCTCCGAGGAACGTTCACCATGGCGTCGCCTTCGTCAAGGATTACCTCCAGCAACTCGTCTTTCCCGATCGCCGAAAGCGCGGCTTTTGTTTTGACAAAGTTCATCGGGCACGACACACTCCGCAGATCAATAGATTTCTTTATGCTATATTCCATCGAGCAGCTCCTTTTTTGCTGAGTCAAACCCAATACGTTCAAGTGTGTTTCCCAACCGCTCTTTCTTCCTGCCGTTTTTCTGGTAATACACCAATATTCGCTCAACCAGAACAGGCAGATCCTTGTCAGAAACTAGTTTTTTAAGCAGTATTCCCAGGCGCTGGGTTTTACCCATCGTTCCGCCCACAAAAATATTGTATCCTTGTTTTTCAATGACCCATGAATTAGCCGGGCACGACGCCGTACAAATACTGCAATTGATGCATAAATCTTCCCGTAAAACATACTCCGGCTTCCCGTCGGTGCCATTTCTTTTTTCAATGGCTTTTGTCGGGCAGATGTTTACACACAATCCGCAATCAGTGCATCGTGAAACGCTCCATCGCGGAAGAAGAGCGCCCATAATGCCAAGATCGTTCTCGGCAGCCTTCGCGCAGTTATTCGGACAGCCGGTAACGGCAATTTTAAATTTATGTGGCGCTTCTACGCCAAAATACTGCGCGTCAAGATCAGAGGCAATCTTCTGAGCATCAGCTATTCCCCAGCGGCAGGTGGCGCTGCCAGGACATGCCACCACTCCGCGGACACGCGGGCCACAGGCACCCATTCTCAGCCCGGCCGATTCAAGTTCCTTGCGGGCATTCTCGACGTCACTATAACGAACAAAATGTATCTCAACACCCTGGCGCACAGACAAATGCACCCTGCCTTTAGCATATTTACGAGCTGTTTCACCTATTTTTTCCAGTTGGCTTGAAGATAAATCCCCACCGACAACGCGTAGCCTGAGGGCAAAATATTCTTTCTGTTTTTGCTGGATCACCCCGATTTTTTTTAGCGCCGCCGGATCAAGCTCTTTTTCGCTCATACACTCTCCTCGATGATTAATTGCTCCTCTTTTACTTCGCCCCCAACTATCCGAAATGCTTTTATTGACTGGGTGCCGTGTGCCAACGATGCTATCACATAAATAATATTCGGCTCGTAAGCCAGCCTGATATCTTCCCAGGAAGGCCGTGCCGGTGTTTCAGGATGCGTGTGATACACTGCCAGGATGTCCAGTCCCTCCTGGCGGGCCCGGCGTATGACGTCAAACTGTTCTTTCGGATCAAGCGTAAAATGTTCGCTGCTTTGGTCGATATTCTTCATTGGAAACAGCTTGACAGCGGTAGTGTCTTTCCCTGCCAGAACCCCGCACGCTTCAACCGGAGCTTCAGCCCGACCCTGTATGAATATGTTATCAATTAATTGTTTACTTACCTTCATTATTCCCTCCTAAGTCACATGCCGGCTGTTCGTAATCTTTTAGCTCCCTGATGGAAGGCTTATCGCCGCACACCGGGCAGTCTGCTTTGCGTTTGATAACCGCGTTCCTAAACTCCATCCTGAAAGCATTAAATATCAGGAGGCGGTCAACGAGAAGCTCACCGGTGCCGACAAGATACTTGAGCGCCTCAGCTGCCTGTATGGTGCCAAGCATCCCTGCCACGGCTCCCAGCACACCCGCTTGAGAACAGGTCGGCACGGCATTTTTTGGCGGGGGATTGCTGAAAACGCACCGGTAACAGGCGTGGCCCGGGACGTAGGTCATGGTCTGACCGTCAAAACGCAATATCCCGCCGTGAGAAAACGGTTTCTTTGCAAGCACGCACGCGTCGTTGATAAGAAACTTTGCGGGAAAATTGTCCGTGCCGTCTATAACAAAATCGTAGTATTTAATAATATCAAATATGTTGTCCGCGTACACACGGGTGTGATGCGTTACCACATGGGTGTCAGGATTGATCAGCTCCATCTTCTCTTTAGCGGAAATTACTTTCGGCCGATTGACGTCCGGCGTGAAATGGATGATCTGTCGTTGAAGATTCGTCAAATCGACGACGTCGCCGTCAACGATCCCGATCGTTCCGACTCCCGCGGCCGCCAAATACAAAGCTGCCGGCGCGCCCAGTCCGCCGGCACCGATTATAAGGACTTTCCCGGCGATTATTTTTTCCTGGCCTTCGATGCCTACTTCTTTAAGTATGATATGCCTGCTGAACCGTTCAAGCTGCTCATCGTTTAATGCCATGCTAACCCTCCAGGGCCTGTTTGATATCTGCCAGTATATCTTCCCTGTCTTCAATACCCACCGCAAGACGAATGAGTGTTTCAGGAACACCCATCTCTCTTTTTAATTG
>JBELAT010000143.1:0-8277 GCA_049508565.1 Endomicrobiales bacterium
ATCTGTCCGATAACAATCAGGAAATTACCGTTATAGGAAAATACGAGGCACCTAATGAAAGTGGCAGTCTATCACAACAATAATGATATCCGAATCACTGATCAGCCGCGGCCGGAAATCGGGCCGATGGAAGTGCTGGTGAAGGTCAGGGCAAGCGGGATTTGCGGAAGTGATGTCATGGAGTGGTACCGGATAAAAAAGGCTCCCCTGGTACTGGGACATGAGATAGCCGGCGAAATCGTCCAGACAGGTTCCGCAGTAAAGAACCTCAAAAACGGCGACAGGGTGTTCGTTTCGCATCATATTCCCTGCAATACGTGCCAGTACTGTCTGTCAGGACATCATACCGCTTGCGAAACCCTGCATACAACCAATTTTGATCCTGGCGGATTTGCCGAGTACGTTCGGGTACCGGCCCTCAATGTGGATCGGGGCACTTTTGTGTTGCCTGAAAGCATTTCTTTTGAAGAAGGGACTTTCATTGAACCACTGGGATGCGTTATTCGGGGACAACGTACTGCACAATTTAAACCGGGGAAAAACGTGCTCATTTTGGGCGGAGGGATTTCAGGTATTCTGCACCTTCTTCTGGCAAAAGCTTGCGGAGCCGGAAGTATTGCGGTGACAGACCCGTTGGATTTCCGCTTACAATCAGCCAAACGGTTTGGAGCGGACAAGGTCATTAATGCGGCAGAAGATGTCGCCTCAGTATATAAAAAAGCTACCGGATCGCTGGCCGATCTGGTCATAGTCTGTACCGGGGCACTACCGGCATTCAAGCAGGCTCTTACTGCAGTTGACCGGGGCGGGACCATACTCTGCTTCGCGACAACCGAGCCGGGCATTGAGCTGCCGATAGCGCTCAATGAGTTGTGGCGAAACGAAATTACGCTTCTGCCTTCCTACGGTGCAGCTCCGGAAGACTTGAATGTGGCAATAAAGCTTCTTCAAACTCGACGAATCAATGTAAAAGATATGATAACCCATAGGTTACCACTCGATAAAACGGCACAAGGATTTAAACTGGTTAGCCAGGGGAAAGAATCGTTGAAGGTTATTATTGAGCCGTTTTGAACGCCTGCGAAATATTTAGCGCCGAACGAGGGGCTTTTCTTCTGCCCAGGATCGCCTGACATACAGTGGTTCTACGCGATCAAATGACGTACCTGCATTATGTGATGCCAGAAGCCCCAAAATGCCCGCATGAGGATAATTAAGAAAATCGGGGGCTAAAACCGCCCGCGGAACTTTCCCGGCAAACCATGCGCGCCTGGCGGTGACAATGTTACCCACCAGAGTCACCCGACCTTTCAAGTTAGACACCCTCCGGCAGAGCGCCTCAGTTGTTTCAATGCCGACTTCACCTGTCGTGCGATGTTTAACATACACCTCGTCGCGCAAAGCATCGATAATCCCGATAACAACGTCACCTTTTTTACCTGAGGGTATAGCCGCTTCAAGAATATCAAGCGTTGTGATACCTGACAAGGGAAGACACAGGTGTTGTGCCAGCGTCCGAGCGCACGACAATCCTACCCTGATTCCTGTAAAACTGCCTGGTCCGGTGGAAACCGCGATCCTGGTGATACTCTGCAGTGTCCAGTTTGCTTCTGCCATCACGCGATCAATAGTCGCAATCAATTTCTCCGAATGTCTCAATCCCGCATGCCAGAAGATTTCTGACACTAACGCATCGTTTTCAACGAGAGCAACGCTCATGGCGTGCCCCGTCGTTTCTATCGCTAAAATTCTCATACAATGCTTACCTTTTACTGATATGACCTCAGAACCTTATATACGGATTCTGTGTTGAACGAAACAAAAGAAAAACAGTACATTATTTTATTGGTTTGGTAAAACCTTTATGTGAGACAATAATTTCACGAGTGTTTTCTTCCCGGTACTGAAAATCAATGTTCCAGCATGATCGAGTTGAAGGAAGATGGATCTTGTCTGCCCATTCGATGATGCACACACTTTCGCCAGACATATATTCTTCCAGACCGAAGGCATCAAACGCTATCCCTTCCAGCCTGTAGAGATCAATATGATACACAGCAATTCCGCGGGCGCAATACTCGTTGACCAGGATGAAACTGGAACTCCGCAAATACTGTTTAATACCGAGCCCTGCAGCCACACCTTGAGCAAAGGTTGTCTTTCCGCTACCGACCGGTCCCGTAAGCAGGAGAACGTCTCCTGGCTTAACGTGCCGTGCCAGACGCGTGCCCCAGGCACGCATTTCTTGATCGGAACACGCAAGAATGCGTGCGGGCAATTGATTACGCGAAATGCTGGAAACCCGACGCTGGGACCGGGTATAATTGGTCTTTAACATAATATTTTACTGCAGTTCCGGTGGTTATAGTTCCGATAATCGTTGCTGCGGGAAATGCTTTTTTTATTACATGTGTCGCGGAGGCAGGGAAAGTAAATACTAGTTCGTATTCTTCACCACCATTAAGTACTGTCGCAATAAGCGGAGGACGACCGGTATTACAGAGCTGATGAAGATGTGACGAAACCGGTATACGTTCAATGTCTATACGCGCTCCAACACGGCTTTCTTCGCTTATAAAGCGCAGGGATGTCATCAGGCCATCGGATGAGTCAATCATACTCGTTATCATCCCTGTTTTAGCCAGGCTCCAGGAGGCGTCAAGACGGGGTTCAGGCAGGAAATGCTTCTTAAGGAGATACTTCCGGCTTTTAGGACTGATTTCGATCTTGTTTTCTAGTAAAAAAAGACCGCCAGCCGAGTCTCCTAAGGAGCCTGTAACAGCCACGTAATCCCCAACTTGTGCACCACTACGGGTTATGGCAGATTCTTTCTTAATTTCACCAATCATAGTTATTGATATTACAATGCTTTTTTTATTTCGAACTGTGTCACCACCACAGATTTTTGCTCCCCATTTGCGCAGGCATATATTCATACCAGTGTATAACTTATCTACGAAATCGACCGTGGTATCGCCCGGCAGAGCCAGGCCAACGAGACAAAATCGGGGTTTACACGCCCCCATTGCAGCCAAATCCAACCATAGAAGACCCGCCAGCTATGTCTGCAACGAATGCATCATCACCAATTTCAACAGGCAAACGACTGCCACCGGAAACTTTTGCCCGTATCCGTGAGATCAATCCGAATTCACCGATATCTTTGACCATCATGGTTTTTTTTGGCATTTCTATATCCTGTCGTTCTTAGATTATTGCGAGAACCTTCTCCGGGGAGACAATTCATTAAAAATCAAGTAGGAGTTATTTTTCTATGTGCCTGAGAATGATTATTTCTGTAGAGGAGAGGTTTGCGATTTATTTTTTTTCTGAGCTTTGGCTTCCATGTTATCGCGTATACTGGCTATACCGGCAATGACTGCAAGCACTCCGCCACAACAGAGCATCCCCGGAAGCATCCCGCGAAGGATCATCAGTGTATCCGGAAGCCACCGGAGAATCCCCCACATTCCGCACATAATAAAGATTAATCCAAATACAATTGCAAGCATCTTAGTTACCCCCGCATAATTCTATGGCTTTATTGACCAGTTCCGCCGTTTCAAAAGGTTTATTTAAAAACATTTTTACTTGAGGAAACTTTTCAAACAGGACGCGTGCAGCAGGCAACGCTGTTATGATAATGACGGGAGTTTTTTTGGTCAATTCATTTTCATCAAGCTTGATCTGCAAAGAATACCCGTCAATGCCGGGCATCATCACATCAAGAATAATCAGGTCCGGACGCTGTTTGGTGACAATATCCATGAGTTTTGAGCCGGTCAGACAACAAACAACGGTGTAGTCGGCGGCTTCAAACGCGCATTGCAACAGATCCATGATACTCTCATCGTCATCAGCAATCAGTATTTTCTTTTTCATAAGCTTCATCAAAAATTTTACGAAGTTCCGCAGGGAATCGGATAGGTTTAAATGTTGTATCAACTATGGGATGGCGCGTACTGCCCCTCACCAGCAGACATCCGTTACAGGTAATCTCGTAGGAAAATGTCAGACTCGCGGCACCGCGTTCCGCAAGCCGGGTGCGAACTATTAGCACATCATCATAATGCGCGGGAGCAAGGTATTTACAGGAACAGTCAATAACTGGCAAGTACAGTCCCTGTGCTTCCATATCCTTATAGCAAAACCCATGTTGACGAAGCCATTCAGTGCGGCCCCGCTCAAAATAAATCAGATAATTGGCGTAATACACCATTTTCATCTGATCTGTCTCCCCATAGGAAACACGAATGGATAAATCCGTTGTCGGCACCTCTTTATCGGTGATATTGTGCACCCTTGATCGAGAGTATTATAAGATATTCAATAGCATTAGTCAAGAAATAGTACTGTCAGATCCATACAATATCATTGAGAAGGAGTTCGTATAATTATTATCAATAAGAGATATCATCAATAACCCGACTGTTTTATTGTTTTCGAGCACCCGCTGTCTGGTTGGCAGATTTTTGGGTGGAGACTCATACGGAAAACCATAGTTGATGCCGGTAATAATATGTCATTGACAAACTGAGGAATTCTTATTATAATTCTTTCGATAAGATTTAATGCAAAAATATAAAAATATATGAAAAAACAAATCATTTTTATTGCTATAGGCACTCTCCTCGGCGGGTATCTGAGTGCTATGGCAAATGATCAGTTCCTTGACACCTGTCTTGGTATTGCAGCTGCCCGTGATAAACGTCTGGCTGTTGCAGGCGAGCAAATCAATTTATGTAAAGTACGGTGCCTGAAATCCGCCCGCGGTTTTTTCCCACAGATTGCGGCGGAGCGTACCATGGAAACGGGCGATACCATTACCGACCAATACCAGTCAGAAGAGTTTGGGCTGCGCGCATCACAGACAGTGTATGAAGGGGGACGGACGAGCTATACCTTCCGCTATGACAAATTAACTCTTGAAGCATCCCGGTACAACTATACCAAAGTCCGCGAAGAACTCAACTACAAGATCAAGCTTGCCTATTATGAGATGCTTTCCTTGAAAATGGAGTACCTGGCACTAAAAAAGGCTTTTGACGATATCGAAAAACTTAATGCCAAGGTACAGATCGAGTATCATGCCAAAGCTATATCCGAGCTCGATCTTGAGGAAGCAGAAAACTTTCACGACAAGACTGAAAACCTTATTAAAGAATCGGAAATCAGTCTGATGCTGGCAACAAAAAAAATGACTACCTACGTGTGCGTCGAATCACTCGATGACGTGCCCGTTCCGGTACCGGACGGGTTGACCGATGATGTGCCGGAGATATCATTTACATTAAAAGACTGTATGAGTTTTATCGCCAGTAACAACCTGGACGTTCGACTCTACCAGTTGCAGGTACTGATGGCCGATTATAAACGAAAGATTAACCGCGCAAAAGCGGTGCCGAAATTATATGTTGACGGGTTCTACGGCAAAAGCGGTGAAGCGTACGTATCAGAACCGCTCGCGCTGACCACCGTCTGGAGCATTGCCGGCCGGCTTGACTGGACCTTCTGGGGAAGCACGTTTGAGACCACCCAGACAAATGAAAAAACAGTGCCGACTCAAATTGTCAGCATATCAGACAAAACTGATAGTTCAACCCTTGAGATGAAACTTTCCCTGTTTGACGATTTTGGATATTTCGTCGATGACAAGGAGAGCAAAGTCGGTCTCCAGCAGACGCAGGCAGACTATAAAGAAATGATGGACAAATCATATCTTGATTTACAAAAAGCCTATAACGATTATGACGGCTCACTTCGAACAACCCGGCAATTGAAAAGAGAAATTGAACTCAAACGCCGCAGCCTGGATGTTTTGCGCAAGCGCAACGATCTGTATGAAGTACCAACAGTTCAACTGATGGAAGAAACCTGGAAATATTCCGATCTTATTTCATCGTATGCCCGTGCGGTCTATCAGAACTATGCGTCGGTAACCGAAATGGAACGATTGACTTTGATAACATTGAGATAACTATAGTACGTAGGCGACTCTAAGGAGGATTGATTTGGACTTTCGACATCTACTTGAGACACTGAGGGAAAAGTATTACATTTTTCTTGAAAAAGTGATCGCTTTTTGGGGTTCTTTAAAAAACATGGTCCCTTCCAGTATCAGGGACGGTATCGGCATGTTCATGGCTGGCCGGTTCGGGGTTATTGTTGTTTCCGCGCTTGTTATTTTGATCGGCGGATATGTCGTAAAAAAGATCTTTTTTCCTTCGGCACAAAAAAACGCCGACATAGTGGAACTTGTTCAAGTCAAAGTACAAAAAGCGAAACGACAAAATTATACCGACTCTTACAACGTGATGGGAACTATCAAGGGCGCGGTTGAAAATGAGCTCCGTTTTGAAATTGAAGGGGTCATCTCCCACTTCAATTATACTGAAGGAGCCCGGATCACGCAGGGAAGATCCATCTGCTCACTTGATCCCAAGGACTCCTATACGAAAGCTGACTTTGCGCGCAGCAAATACTCAAGTGATCAATCGACTTATTTTTCCACGGCCCAGCGGCTGAAGACCTATGAGGAACTTTTCAAGATGAAGGCTATCTCAGAAAGCAAACTGCAGGAAGCGCGGTTTGAAACAAAATCAGCCGAAGCAAAGATGCAGGCGGCTCTTTCTGAACTGGAGCTTTCTCAGTCAAACCTCGCCAAAACAAACCTTCTGGCACCGAGCGATGGATTGCTTGCCGAAATACTCATCAAGGCCGGCGATTTCGTTACTCCTTCAGACGTGGTGGCAAAATTCATTTCCGGCAGTTCAACCAATTTCGAGGTTGACGTTCCGGAAAAAGATGTTAACAAACTCAAACTCGGCATGAAAGTTAAACTCAACTGCGATTCTCAGCCGGGAAAAGAGTTCAGTGGTGAACTTGCCGAGATTGCTCCGACAGTCAAAGAGAGAACTCGTACGACAACCATTAAAATAAAGCTGGATAACCCCCAGGGCATCCTGCGGTCCGGGATGTTTGGCCGCGGTACCATTATTTTAACCGAGCTCCAGGGTGTGCTCCTGGTGCCTACGGAAAGTATTGTGACGCTGGGAGCAACAACATTCCTTGTCCCTCTCGTCAAGCCCGATCCTAATGTTCCCGGCGAAGGCACTATTGAAATGCGTACGGTGAAACCCGGAACCAAACTCACAAAAATGACCGTCATTGATAGCGGGATTAATCCCGACGAATTAGTCGTTATTGAGACTCAGGGCCAACTTTCCGATGGCATGCGCGTCAAATTCATTGAGGCCCTTGTAGATAAGCTTGAGAATCAACCTCAGTAAACTCTTCTCTGTTACCCCGTTTTTGTTGCCGAGGGTATAATCGGCAACCCGGCGTTTTTCCGTGTTTTATGAAGTCAATTAACATCAAAGACTCCTCGGATAGAATCATCAGCGATGACAGACATGGTCGTCCGGTGATCATTGAAAAATATCAAAATCAATGTGAAAAGGTTTAAACAAACCCTATGATTGAACTGGGGATTCGCAAGCCGATAGCCGTTTTTATGCTGGTTCTGGCGATCATTTTGTTTGCGGTTGTCACGTTTACTCGCCTGCCTGTAGAACTCTATCCCAACACTGAAACCGGTGAGGTCAGCATTATTACGCGGCTGCGCGGCGGCATCGCCGCCACAGAAGTCGAAAAATACGTTACCAAACCCCTCGAAGAAGCATTTGCCGAAATCAACGGCCTTAAAGAGATGATTTCTTCTTCCCGCGAATCAGAGTCAAACATACTCCTTGAATTTCACCACGAGATTGACACCAATTACATCATAATCGATATACGCGAAAAACTGGCAATGGTCCGCCACCTCCTGCCCCGAGAAGTGGAAAAACCCATCATCGCAAAGTTTCAGCAGTCCGACGCGCCGATCCTTATCGTCGCGCTTGCTTCCGAGAAATATTCCGCAGAACAACTCAGGGAAATGGCAGAAGATAAGGTCAAAGAACGGTTGATGCGTATCGGGGGAGTGGCAAACGTCGAGATCGGCGGCGGACGGGAACGGAAATTTCTCATTGAGTGCGACAACTCGCGACTCATTGCCAACAAACTGCCGATTCTTTCGGTAGTCGAAAGAATTAATCTTGCCAACATCTCCATTTCCGCCGGCGAACTCGTTGAAGACAATAAAAAAGATATTATCCGCGTTTCCGGTGAATACAAAGATCTTGATGAAATCCGCAAAACGGGAATCGCCATCACCGGGGCCGGATCAATAGTACGGCTCATGGACATCGCCCGGGTACGCGACTCCTACTATGAAGC
>JBELAT010000144.1:0-5355 GCA_049508565.1 Endomicrobiales bacterium
GATGAATTTAACCACAGCGATGGCACGGATTTAAGAAAAACCATACAAGATTTTAAAGTAAAGATAATTTGAAAATGCTGAAATCTGCAAATACATAAAAAATTGCATTTTTCAGTGCTCACTATTTAGTTCTGCAGTAGATCCTGATTAGTCTCATATGAGTGCCTCGAAGGCGTAGAGCGAAAACGCCACCCGCGACTATCTAACTCATTTATTAGCTCGTTAAGAAACAGGGGTAGAAAGTGCGGGGTAACATAAAAATAAGGAGAATAAAATGTGTATTATGGCGCCTGTTTTAGCAGCAGTTATTTTGGTGTTTTTAGGGTATATTGCATTGTGGACCGCGAGTCAAAATAATATTCCAGCCGGCATATCAAAATTCGGTAGAATTATGTCTATTATCCTTTTTGTCTTCGCCGGATTGGTTCTGGTTTTTCACATGGCGATGAGACCTCATTTTAGAGGACATGGCATGATGGGAAAAATGGGAGAAAGACATGGATCGTTCATGCGCGGACAGATGGGGTGGCATAAAGACAACCGGGAAGAAATGACTCCCTGCTGTGATAAAGGACAGATGGACGAAAAAGCTCAGACAAACGCTTCTTCTGCGATGTCACAGGACATGAAAAATAAGAAGTAATTGATTACAGCTTGAAAATATCCGTATGTTCACATCTCCGGGGCCTAATGCCCCGGAGGTGTACTGGATATAGGTGAGCAATGGTTTCTCGAATATTTATTGAGCAGATGCAGATACAACGTAACGCATTTTAAAATTGAGAGATGGTCAGCTCGCAAGTCTCTGACGACTAGTGAGATCTTTCATCTTGTCTACATCGATGTCATCAGTATTTCAAACCCGGGGCTGCTCAGGGTAATACTAACTACCCCTTCCACAAGACTTTCACTGATTAATCCTTGTATTTTTAACCTCAAAACATCAATCAGCTTGAACATGTTATGTATTGTGTCACACCGTTTACGAATACCGGTTGGTAATAAACCCCATCAAATTGGTATGCGACTCCACCATTAATGGATACCTGTACAGCTCCCGGCGGCAGATCCGGGACAGTAACTCCCAACGGAGGTGCAACAACATCGAATCCGTTTTCACCTTGCACATAAAACGCGCCGCCCGCATAAAAATACGTTAGGTTATCCGTATCGATTTCAGTTGCGCCATCAGGCAACTGAGGGACCTCTGCGCCAGTAGGAGGGTAGACCTCCTGATAATAATTATCTCCCTGCTGGTAATAGATGCCGTCGTCGTAATAATACGGCACACCATTGACATAGACCGGCACGTATCCCTCTCTCAGTTGAGCTAAACGTGTGCCAAATGCAAAACTATGCCAGAACTGCGGGTGGCGAACATCGACATCAACGTCGTGATGCACATAAGCATCTTGATGCTCATAGACATAAATATGAGAGTTGACGTTCTGTTGAGCATTGACATGCTCATTAGCAGTGGGTGGCTGATACGTTCTGCCAGGAGCAGCAGGTGGCTGATTTGTTCTGACTGGAGCGGATGGCTGATACGTTCTGACGGGTTGTGGGATAACCTGAGTGTCTATATGGCGTATAGTTCCATGATTGACACGGTCTACCATGGGACGGCTTGCTTGCATGGGAACACTCCGTGGAGAAGATCTGAAACTCGATGCTGCGGGTGCAGCTCTCTGGGGTTGTTCTGGACGTTCAGCGGATATAAGCGGAGAAATTAACAGTAGTGACAATAGGCCAAACCCGATATTTCTGATGGAAGCACTGTGAGCGAATCTCATGGTTATTTGACCTCGCTTTTGTGAGTCTCATTTTCATTTTTGATCTGCGAAACGCTGATTTTTGAGGATAAGGCTGGAGGCTCAAAATTAAATAGGAAGTCAGGAAGCTTTGTTTGAAAATCCCAGTTGGAAAGAATTTCTGTGTATTGCGGCATGCCTTCTTCGTCCTTGTACGTGATAACGATTTTTCTCGGTACAGGCATGGCACCTTGTTCGATCCAAATCTGCCAGTCGTTTGTTCCCTGTGAGAAGGCAAGGTGTTCACATGCAACACCAAGAACTGTTACCGGCCCGAGGTCAATGCCGGAAGTCACCTTGCTCATCGCGTTTTGATAGGGATCGCTAACGATTAAGTCTTCCATAGGTATCGTAATGCCAAAATGTTCATTTGCTTCATCAACTGCTTTGTCGAGCGATGACGGGGCAGCGATGCTGCCATATAAATTACGGGTACGGTTGAGCAGCGTGATCTTTGAGCCGTCATAATATACTGCGCGACTATGACGTGTTGAATGAATCTCTACATGAAGATGATTAGGCCGTCGAATCTGTAATTCCACTGTCCGGCCAGATTGAACCCGTTGTCCATGGATCAGTTGAATGTCCTGCCAGACCTCGGCATTGACTGAGAAAAAAGGCGACTGTGCAAGGTAATCACTCATTCGCCGCATAAATTCGGCAGCCTGCGGGTCTATGGCTGACTTTGGTTGAACGTGGTTTTTTGCCGTTGAAGCAAGCGCTGACAGAGTCATAAGTCCTGTAATTACGCTTACTATCAAAGCCGGGCGCAGCCACTGGATTGCGGGAATGAACATTCGGTTGATTGCTTTCATCATTTCTCCTTGTCGAACTGTCGTGTTTATCTCACCACTCTATAGCCTAAATTTTACTACTTTTGAAGACAAATATCACGCTTAAAACATGAAAATGTCACCTAAAGGGTGAAAGTGGATAGTTTTAGATGAATGTACGCTTGAAAGGGATACCCAGCTTTTTTCCTTTACGTTAAAAAATGAAATATAAACTTCCCATTGTGATAATGCGGGCAAAGTCCATAATTGTTCGGAACAAATTATTGTTGAACTGTTAATGACCTTGAAGCGCATTGAAAAGATCGAACGTACTGGGCGATGACTAATAGTTTTGCATGCTTTCCTATAGTTCTGCTTGGTGGAACTAATTGCGATCATAATCTGTCTAAATAATGGTGTGTACGTAGTAGTTTTTGGCTTACTCAAAATCAATAAGTTTCGTTCTAAGCTTTAAAATCATTTAAGAGAAGGGAACTATTTAGCGTCAATCATATTCATTGGATGTATACAAACAGTAAGAAATTCATACATGAAGTCTATGGCCTTTGAGTAAATATACATCTATAGATTAAAGACTGTTCGGTTTGTTATCGTATATATCGTGAGAAATGTTGACTGCTCACTTTATTAAATGCTCAGGAACTTCTATAATCACATTCGGGGGACAATCAAGTACCTTAACACTTGTATGAACTTAAAATACATTTCTTACATTTTTATTTGTTTGGGACTCTTAACGGTTGCCTATGCCGATCCAAGTCTCGCCCCTTTTAACTCCGATTTTCTTAACTACCAACGCACCACTCAAAATGGTACGGCTAAAAAACAAGCAATCAAAAACCATGCGCTTGGAGTAGTTCCCTCGCCGATTGATCTTTCTCATATGAAAGGTCACAATATTGTTGAGCAGATAAAAGCACTGAAATCTCTCGCCGAACCGGTTCAAGGCCAGTCGACGTATCCTGCCGTATATGACCTTCGTACTCTCGGAAAACTTACGCCGGTGAAGAATCAGGGTAATTACAATACCTGCTGGGCTTTCGCTACCTATGACTCGTTGGAGTCGGTGCTTTTGCCTGCCCAAACATGGAATTTTTCAGATAAAAATGTTGTCAATTTATGCGGATATGACTGTGGAGAATCTGGAGGGGGCAATTACTGGATGTCGACGGCCTACCTCACACGGTGGCTCGGTCCGGTTAACGAATCTGATGACCCTTATCCGGGCGCTCTGTGGACTACATCCCCTCAGGGATTGCCAGTTCAAAAACATGTACAGGAAGTGCTGTTTGTGCCGGATAGAAGCAGTGCGACCGATAATGATAATATCAAAGAGATGGTTACCGATTATGGCGCTGTTATGACCTCCATGTATATGGACGAGGTCGTCGCCGACGGTTATCTCAATGCGAATACAACGTCATACTATTTTAATGGCAATGGAACAACGAGTAATCATGATGTTGCAATAGTGGGATGGGATGACAACTACGCAAATACAAACTTTACTGCGACCCCTCCGGCAAATGGTGCATTTATAGTAAAAAACAGTTGGGGATCTGCCTGGGGTGATAACGGGTATTTTTATGTCTCCTATTTTGATTCCAACATCGGAAAAGATATGGCTGTTTTTGATGTCGCAGCGTCTACGGTAAACTATTATAAGATATACCAGTACGACCCGCTCGGAGCGACAGCAAATCTTGGATATGGAAGCGATACCGCGTGGTTTGACAATGTATTTACTGCAGGTTTAAACGAAGAATTGAAAGCAGTTGGATTATATACCGAGACCGTGAACTCCAGTTATGTGATAAATGTGTACAGTGGTTTTAATGGTTCATCATTTCAAGGATTATTGGGAACCACCAAGGGAACAGTTTCTATCGCCGGCTATCACTCTATACAGCTTAACCCCCTCATATCACTTCCGGCAAATCACACCTTTTGCATTGTTGTGGAACTGACGACCCCGGGTTACACTTCTCCCATTTCTGTTGAATCGCCTGTTCAAAACTATAGTAGTCAGGCAACAGCTTCTGCAGGACAAAGTTATATAAGCAAAAATGGCACTACGTGGGCAGATATTACTGTTCAATATCCCAATACCAATGTTTGTGTGAAGGCATATACGGTTGTTGCCACGGGAACCTCACCATCTTCCAGTACTGGGACAAATCCCGAACAATCGTTGCTAATGAATCTTGACTCAGCCAAGATTTTCCCTAATCCATTTAATCCGCGTAACGGACAATGTACGATAAATAATCTCACAAGCGATGCTGATATTAAAATATACACCATAACGGGCGAACTTGTACGTCATCTGGTATATAGCTCTTCAAGCGGTCATGCAACCTGGGACGGAAGGAATGACAACGGTACAGGCGTCGCGAGCGGAGTTTATATTGTGCTGATAAGTAATAACAGCGGAAAAAAAGTCCTGAAAATAGCAGTCCAGCGATGATGTTGACGTTCAGTGTGGAGAAGGGCATGAGAAACCGTATCATAGCACTCACGAGTCGTATAATCACGATAACGCTGTCCGTGATGATCTGCTACCAGAGCAGTTGTCTGGCAGCCTTTACCAGCAGTGATGTGGGAACAACGACCGCACAGTTTCTCACGCTGGGAGCCGGTGCGCGCGCAACCGCCATGGGCAACGCCTATACCGCCCTGTCAGATGATGCCACAGCGGTATACTGGAACCCGGCGGGACTCAGCCAAATCACTGACCCATCACTGTCCGT
>JBELAT010000145.1:0-5235 GCA_049508565.1 Endomicrobiales bacterium
CATGTCCCGATCATTCAAACCCTCTTGCAAGTATTGAAGCAAGCCTAGCGACCCTTTCTTGTGGCATACGCCCTGCGGTTCTCCATTTGCTCTGAAACTGGCACATACAAACAGGTGTTTCTCTGGTTTTTCCATACTGATTCTCCTTTCTCTTACATGACCAACTCAAATTTTTCTTCCGGGGCGTCGCGATCTTGTCGGTCCATGAGAACCGAGAGTATCCGTTCAAGAAGCCGCATAGCGCCCTGATACCCTACTGACGTAAAGTAGCTGTGTCCAGAGCGATCGAGGATCGGGAAGCCAAACCGGACAAAGGGTATATCGTCGTCTCTGGAAATGTATTTACCATACGTATTGCCCATCAGCAGATCAACGTTTTCATTCTTTATCCATTGGTGAAGCAGGAACATATCGGCACCTGCGCCTGAGCGAAACTTCGCCTCTGGAATATTTTTCAATATCTCTGTCAACCGTTCATCAAAGTTCTTCCCTGATGTACCTGTCACGATATACACCGGCTTCATTCCAAGATCTACCAGGAACTCTGTAACCGGAATGAGCTGATCTGGATCGCCGAAAAGGGCAACCCTCTTGCCATAGAGATACTGCTCCATATCGCTGATCATATCCACCAGGCGGCCACGCTCATCAGCGATACTCACGGGAACGGGCCTTCCAGAAGTTTTCCTGAGAGCAGACATAAATCTATCCGTAGCTGTTATACCATACGGGATATCAAGTGCCTCAAAATGTACTTTATGTTTTGCGTCCAACTCTTCCGCGGCGGCAAGGGAGCCGTATGAGCCGAGGGCCAGCGTCGCATAACTATCCCCTGAACGTTTTAAACGGTCAATTGAAACCCCACCTTTAGGATACATCGTGAATTTGCCCGTCAATGGGGTATCTAGAACATCGGACGTATCAGGAAATAATATCGTATTAATATCCATCGTATCAGTGATGCGCTTAATCTCGCGCATGTCCGAAGGTTCAACCCAGCCGGGCACGATATTAAGCGTGTCGGCAGTTTCTCCTTTTTTCTCCGCGAGATATTTGACCATCCCCTTAACCATGCTTGAAAAACCCGTTACGTGCGACCCGATGTAGCTCGGCGTATTGGCATGTATAACGTATTTACCGGTAGGTATCTTTTTTTCTTCAATTGCCTTGCCAATAATCTGCCCGATGTCGTCACCAATGGTTTCTGATAGACAGGTAGTGTGCACAGCAATTATATCGGGGTTATACAGTGAAAATATGTTGGTTATTGACTCCAGCAGATTTGACTGGCCTCCAAACACCGACGACCCTTCCGTGAACGAACTGGTTGAAGCCATGACAGGATCCTTGTAATGGCGCGTCAGGGCACTGCGGTGGTACGAGCAACAACCCTGTGAGCCATGACTGTGAGGCAGACATCTGTGTATCCCGAGCGCAGCGTACATGGCACCAATCGGCTGACAGGTTTTTGCTGGATTGACGGTTAACGCTGAACGTTCTTTGATCTCTTTGGTCGTATGGCGTAATAACATATTATGCCTCCTTTACAAACAGTGCTGCCAATGGTTCGCTTTTTTCCCATGGCGGGGTGATAAGTTTCCAGGCCTTAGAATTGAGCATCCGGTCGATGTCTTTCCAGAAATTTACCGCGCCCGTAAATCCTGCGTACGGCCCGCCGTAATCATAACTGTGCAGCTGTTTGAGAGGAATACCCATTTTCTGTATGACATACTTCTCTTTTATGCCCGCACAGAAAATATCCGGCTTGTATTTTTCGAGCAGTATTTCTGTTTCATAATGGTTAATATCATCTATGACCAGTGCACCTTTTTCCATTTCCGGCATCATGCCATCATAGTCCTTAAACGTGAACCCATTGGCAGCCAGACGAGCCATGTCCTCAAGAGACTTGCGCGGCCGGTATTCGTCCGGAGAAGGTTGCACATGAAGTTCCTCAATATTGCGTGAGTCAGCGTCAACCTTGATGGTGGGAAGCACATCTCTTCCTTCATAATCGTCGCGGTGAGCAAACTCGTATCCTGCTCCAATGACTTTCATTCCTATCTCTTTAAAAAGTTCCTGATAATGATGTGCCCGCGATCCACCTACGAAAAGCATGGCTGTTTTGCCCTGCGTACGCTGTTGTACCTCGTCGCGGACGGGAGCGATCTTAGCCATTTCTTCAGCAATAACAGCTTCGACACGATCACTGAGGATCTTATCTTCAAAGTAAGCAGCTATCTTACGCAACGATTTGGCAGAAGCCTCGGCACCAATGAAATTGACCTTAAACCATGGTATACCGTATTTTTTTTCTAACATATCGGCGACATAGTTAATCGACCGATGACACATAACTACATTAAGGTCACCGTGATGGGCGCTGGCAAAACCATCATATGTAGAGTTTCCGCTGAACGTCGATATCAAATCAATGCCACACCGTTTGAACAGATCTTCAAGGACAAACGCATCACCGCCTATATTGTATTCGCCAAGCATGGTGACTTTATATTTACCTTGGGGTGAACAGGAATTTTTCCCGATTACATGCTTAAAGAGCTGGTTATTGGCTATATGATGTCCCGCTGACTGGCTGACTCCTTTGTATCCTTCGCAACTGAATCCGAAAACGTTTATTCCCAGTTTGGCTGACATATCGCGGCCTACTGCATGGATATCATCTCCGATCAACCCGACAGGACAGGTTGCAAATATCCCGATGGCTTTCGGTTTAAACAAATCGTACGCTTCCTGTACGGCCTGACGGAGCTTTTTCTCTCCGCCAAATATGATATTTTCGTCCTGCATGTCAGTTGAAAAACAGTAGGGAATAAAATTTTCGTCAGTTTCTTTTTCCGGTCGTGTCTGGTTCCTTCGGGTCAGCCAGGAATAGAACCCGCAACCGATGGGGCCGTGTGTCAAATTGAGTATATCCCTTGTCGGCCCCAGAACGACACCCTTGCAGCCGGCGTAGGTACACCCTCTCTGGGTGATAATACCGGGTATGGTCCGCACATTTGCACCGATCTCCTGTCTTGTTTCCGCTTTCGGATCATTGACCAGCAGCTGTTTTGCGCGTTTTCTTCCGACTTTCACCGGATACTGCTTGATCATTGTATCTTTGACCGCTTGCGGGTCAACGGGCTTTGAGTTGTTTTTATTCATAGTAATTACCTCATTCGTCAAGGATGGAATCGCCGTACTCGCCTGTGCGTATGCGAACTGCATCCTTGACTGGCAGTATAAAAATCTTGCCGTCACCGGCGTTCCCGGTCTTATTAACTGATATAACGGTATCGACCACCGTTTGCACTAACCCATCGGGAACGACAACCAGTATCATTCGTTTTGGAAAAAGCTTCGGGCCATTCCCCAGCTGGGCAATTGCTTCATCAGATCCGCTCTCTGCCCCTTTAACAAGAGATAAATCAACTTTTCCCTTGCCTCTACCGAGCACTCTGCCCGTCGCGGTAAATGACGATATCCCTGCGTCAGAGAGCGCCTCTTTTGTTTTGTTGATCATATTCATACGGATAACAGCCATAACTTCTTTCATTGCTCCTCCTCTTATGATTCCTTAATACCGGAGCTGATCGTATAAACTTCTTCAATCGGGGAAACAAATATCTTACCGTCACCGTACGCGCCGATTTTCTCAGTTCGTGCACTCTCCATCACCGTTTTTATTACAAATTCCTTATCTTTCTCGTTGACAACAACAAGCAATAGTTCTTTTGGCAACTCATCATAATGAACTTGGCCGACCTTCAAACCTCGCTGTTTGCCTCGCCCGGAAACGGAGACTTTCGTCACAGCCGGAAACCCGGCTTCCATTAGCTCTGCCATCACTGTATCAACTTTTTCTGGCCGTACTATTGCGCGAATCATTATCATACTCATGTCATATCCTCCTTTAATTTGCAATGCCAAAATCAATGAGCAGCTTTTCCAAAGCTTCCATAGCAAGCGGCTGAGGTACGACGAACATTTTATTTTCATCAATCGCTTTTGCAAGGCTGCGGTAATGGTCTGCCTGCTGGTGTGTGGGCTCAAAATCTATGACCGTCTTGCGATGAATCTCTGCTTTTTGCACCATATTGTCCCTCGGCACAAAATAGATCATTTGCGTACCCAGCTGTCGGGCAAGTTCCACAATCATGGCTTTTTCGTTATCGACATTTCTAGAGTTGCATATCAATCCGCCTAAACGCACACCACCTGTACCGGCATATTTCACAATACCTTTACAGATATTATTGGCGGCATACATGGCCATCATTTCACCGGATACCACTATATATATCTCTTCAGCCTTCCCCTCGCGGATAGGCATGGCAAAACCACCGCAGACAACATCGCCCAGAACATCATAGAAAGCATAATCGAGCTTTTTGTCCGCACTATATGCTCCCAGCTGTTCAAGCATGTTGATAGAAGTGATAATTCCCCTGCCAGCGCAACCGACTCCCGGCTCAGGACCGCCTGACTCAACACAGAGCGTATCTCTAAATCCGCTCTTTACGATCGTTTCAAGCTCGATATCTTCCCCTTCCTCACGTAACGTATCAAGCACCGTCTTTTGCGCAAGTCCGCCCAGCAGAAGACGGGTCGAATCGGCTTTCGGATCACACCCTACAACCATCACTTTTTTCCCCATCTCAGCAAGCCCAGCAACGGTATTTTGGGTTGTTGTCGATTTCCCGATACCGCCTTTGCCGTAAATAGCAACCTTTCTCATGATAATCCTCCTAAGGACGGGTAAGCCCGTCAACTTCAAATTTAACACCTTAAACGATGTTCTCTTTGTGCCTTCAAACTTATTTCAAGCAATTTGCGTGCAAGTTAATTATCTCCCCATAAAACACGGGTTTGAAATAAGAAAGATATTATTGCAATTGGTTTTCTTCGACCGTTCGAAAGTGATTACATGAGACGATACTATAGATTACTTGAGTGCAATTCCTATAAGATGGGAAATAATTTAACTACATTAAAGTATGATATTTTTTTATTATTACATTTGAGTTTGAAAGGGGTATTGGGAAGAATTTCACTGACTTCAAGTGGAAAGAATTACGCGATTTTTAAGATAGCTGGGACAATTTTTTCTTCAAGGGATTTGACAGGCTTTTTTTTTCGGCAGGGATTGTTCATTATAGACTTGTTAACTGCACTTATAACAGCTTTAACTGATGCACGTGCCTCAGTTGTATCCATTCCTGCACCATAGGC
>JBELAT010000146.1:0-5210 GCA_049508565.1 Endomicrobiales bacterium
AAACGCTCATTGAAACAACCGAAAAAGAGCTGCCGCTGGCAGTCGGGCTCAGCGGTCTTATCACCCCTATCATCCCGTTGGTAAAACAGGTGAAATCCCTGCTGCTTGCACGGGGACTCGGACAGGTGAAAGTAATTGCAGGAGGCGCCGCATTAAAACAATCTTCGTCTGCAAACCTTTTGGTCGATTTTGTGGCGGACTCGGCATTCGACGGCCTCCATTATATCGAAGAAATTAAGAGAAAGAAATGAATAGCCTGGAACGGATCGCGTCAACCATAGCCTTTAAAACTACTGACCGCATTCCGGTTATCGCACAGGTATTTGGCCATGCGGCTGTGCAGGCAGGCATCCCATTAAACGATTATCTCCGCGACGGAGAAACGATAGCCCGCTGTCAGCTCAGCGCTTTGAAACGCTACGGATATGACGCTGTTTTCTCCGTGATGGATGTCAATGTAGAAGCTGAAGCGCTCGGCTCAGAGGTACGTTACCGCGAAAACCAATATCCCACCATTGAACGCTATGCTCTATCACCTGATCGCGGCTGGGCGCTTCCGCCCTTTCCCGATCCACAGAGGGCAGGACGCATGCCTGAAATGCTTGCGGCGCTGCGCATCCTGCGGCGTGAACTGGGAAATGAAGTACTGATTGTCGGATGTGTTCTCGGGCCTTTTACGCTCGTAACACAGTTGATAGGTCTTGAGAAGACGATATACCTTGCCATTGACGATCCAGAATGTTTCGAACGGATACTAGATTTTGCCACTGATGTTGTTATGAGCTTCGGCATTGAGCAGCTTCGTTCCGGTGCGCATCTTCCCGTTGTTTTCGATCCTTCGGCTTCGCCCGCCGTCATCCCCCCGCAATTCTTCCGTGAATTCGAGCTTCCACGGCTCACTCGACTGTTTAAATCGCTTTCGGGCTCAGGAGCAATTGCCAACTGGCTCCACATTGCCGGACCTGTCGGACCGATCATCCCCTTGTATCCCGAGGCAGGGGTTAACATCGCTAATTTCGATTATAATGTCAGTGCGACGGAGATGGAAAAGAATTGTCCAACCCTGTGCTTTGACGGCAACATAAAATCACTTTCGTTTGCCGAAGATTCTCCCGAAATGATCAGGCAGGAAGCTTTAACTCTTTTGCGCATTTTCCGGCAGCGAGGAGGATTTATTCTTTCCTCAGGCTGTGAGATCCCTCCTGAATCAAGGCCCGAAACCATTGAAGCGCTGGTGAACGCAGTGCGCCTGTGAGAAATAACCGCAATGCTTAAACTTACCGTCATTGATGATGCTGGCATACAAGAGATACCCTTTTCTCCCGGGCCCTCAGTTCGCACCTTATTGGAAACCGCGGGGATCTGGATACGTTGCGGCTGTTTGGGAAATGGCGCATGCGGGCTATGCCTGATAAAAATTGAAGACGGTGTTGTCAAAAAGCCGACAAAAAATGAATGTCTCCTCCTCTCGTCAGGACAACTCGAGAAAAATATCCGGCTGGCGTGCAGAGTAATTCCGGAACATGATCTCCGTATTCGCATCGTCGAAAAGGCTTCTGCGTTCTCCTGGCAGACACTTGATCCGCACTATCTTTCCTTCTCCCCTTCTCCCCACCGCCTCGTATCGGCCGCTCAACGCGCTGGATCAGGTCTTGGTCTTGCCGTTGATGTGGGAACGACGCATATGAGCGTTTCCCTGTGGGATCTATCGAACGAAAAAAGACTTGGTGCCCAAGTAGGACCAAATCCACAATCCGGTTATGGTGCTGATGTTGTGACACGCCTTATTGCTGCAGGTCAATCATGTGAGACCGCAGAAAAGCTTTCACAAGCGCCCTTCGAGTCTCTCAAAGAAGCAGTGCGAGAAATGAGCACACACCACAGAATCGACCCGCTTGATATCATACGGGTCACCATCGTAGGTAATACAAGCATGCTGGCTTTGTTGACGCAAGAAGATCCAGAGATCATTCTCAATCCCCGTTCCTGGACACAACCGATTACCTGCAGTCGTGATATTACCGCATACTGTACGAATATTCTGGGGATTCATCCACAGGCAATTGTCACGGTAGTCCAGCCTTTAGCCGGTTTCATCGGTTCCGACTTGCTGGCCGGCGTGATTGCCACCAGCCTCACTAAACGACCGGGCGAGCTATTGATTGATTTTGGAACCAATTCTGAAATGGCGCTCTGGGATGGGACTACTCTCTGGATAGCATCAGCCGCCGGGGGACCGGCATTTGAAAGTTTTGAAACACAGTGCGCCATGCCTGCCGATCCCGGCGCTATTTATCAAGTCGATCGGCTTAAAAAATCCGGCACGCTGCGTTTTAACGTTATCGGAAACAGGCGCGCTGTGGGAATATGCGGTTCAGGACTAGTTGATTTGATTGCCGAGCTGCTCGGTTGTGGTGAATTAACCCCGACGGGAAAAATGCCGCGTGCTAGCACCGATGGCTTTGTTGTGCAACACACTGGTCCCCCTATACGATTGACCCTCAAGGATGTCGACATGTTCCAGCGCGCCAAGGCGGGAATCGGCGCCTCTGTTGCGCAGTTACTTGACAGGGCGCATATGAGCTCCCGCGACATACGCCGTATGTACGTGTGCGGCATATTCGGCCATTATTTAAATATCTCTAACGCCCAGCGGATCGGTCTCTTGCCTGATATTCCCGTCGATCGCGTCCACCTTTGCGGCAATACGGCGCTGTCCGGGTGTGAACATATGCTTTTATCGAGGTCCGGAACCCGTCGGGAGAATTCTATACGCCAGCATACACGCATCGTCAATCTTACTGAGTCGCCGGACTTTGAAAAGGTATTTTTAAACTGTCTGTACCTGCAAAGGACATCTACACAATGAAAAATTTAGAAACTGACCAAGCCCAGCTATTTGAGGCATTCATCAAATCGACACAATACATCGTCCGCTTGAAAACACAACAGGACATCCTGACGCATGTCGGAAAATTCATCCTGACCTATTTCCCCTCGGACTGGGTCGCTTTTATCTCTCGAGATTCTTCCGGCACCTTCGAGGTTCAGAACTGTTCATTACCTGAGAAACGGACACCCGCCCACCTTCTTCAAAACGATGTACTAACAATGGTCGCAGATGTTCAGGATAGCGGTTTCCTTACGTCGCGCGTCATCACTGTCCCCGAACCCACAGTAACTGCATTCATACCCATCACTGATAAGAACAGGACGAATACTGTCATGCTCATTGGCCATACGGGTACTGATCCACTGTCCAAGGAATTGCTCAATGTGTACCTTGCCGTCGCGGGACTGGCAGGTGCGACAACAGAACGGTTGAGCAACGAACGTGAATTGAACAATCATCGTACCCATCTAGAAGAATTGGTAAAAGAGAGAACAACCGAGTTAGAACGATCCAACAAGGAACTCGAACAGTTTGCCTATGTGGCCTCGCATGATCTGCAGGAACCACTGCGCATGGTTGCAAGCTTCACCGGACTGCTGGAAAAACGTTACAAAGATATATTCAATGATGAAGCGCGGGAGTTTATGTGCCACGTTGTTGACGGAGCACTCAGAATGCAGCGTCTTATCAATGATCTGCTCGCATTTTCACGAGTCGGACAACGCAATACTACCCGCGATTGCATTGATTGCAACCGGGTATTCGAACACAGCATTACTAACCTCATGAGCATCATTGAAGAAACACATGCGTGCGTTACGAGCGATCCGCTCCCTGCAGTCAATGCTAATGAAACGATGCTTGTTCAGCTTTTTCAGAACCTTATCGGTAACGCCATAAAATTTCATAAAAATGATGAGGTGCCGCAGGTGCACGTATCGGCCACGCGCACAAATGATGAATGGATGTTCTCGGTGAGGGATAACGGGATCGGGATAGATTCGAAATATTACGAGAGAATCTTTACTATCTTCCAGCGTCTCCATACGCGGCAGGCATACCCGGGCACGGGTATCGGACTTGCCATCTGCAAAAAAATTGTTGAAATGTATAACGGCAGAATATGGATTGAATCTCAACCCGGCAATGGATCAACTTTTTATTTTACTCTTCCTGTGTGCTAAACCATATCATATCTTTACTTTCAACAACTTTTTATCAGTTACGCGCGGGATCGGGAGTTTAAGGCGGGACAAGGTTTTTTCGATGATAGTGGCTACGGCAAAGTTACGGTACCATTTGTGGTCAGACGGAATAATATACCAGGGTGCCCAGACCGATGAGGTTGATGCAAGACACTCATTGTAGGCCGTGATGTACTCATCCCAGTATTGACGCTCCTTGAAATCTGACCAGGCGAGTTTCCACTGTTTGGCAGAATCCTTCTGGCGGTCCCGCAGACGACTGCGTTGTTCATCCTTTGAGATGTGTAGGAAAAACTTCAGTATGGTGACATTATCCTTGACCAACATTTTCTCAAAATTATTGATGAGATCAAAGCGCCATTGCCAGAGGTTTTTAGTGGCACGCACTTCGGGTGTTAAGAGTTGATCGGCATGGACGCGCACAACCAGCGTATCCTCATAATATGAACGGTTAAAAATACCAATGATACCGCGTGGCGGAACTGCTGCGTGAGCACGCCAGAGAAAATCATGCTGTTTTTCAACCGGAGTGGGTTCTTTAAAACTGGTAACGATACACCCCGAAGGGTTCACTCTGTCAAACACCCGGCGAACGGTACCATCCTTGCCCGAGCAGTCCATCCCTTGCAGAATAACCAATACTCCCCGCATTGCATTGACGTGCAGCTGCATCTGATAATGATTGATCTGTTTTGCAAGCTCGTCTGTAAGCGCTTCTGTTTTTTTTCTATCGGACGCACACGGAGTAGCGCCGGCATCGATGTGATCAATATCACTCCCTCGTGAGCATTTCAATGTTTTGAGCAGATCCATGATATTTCTTTCCCGGTCTTATTTATTTTTGTCCGAGTAATATTATTTTCATGCCTTCTGGGCATATCCCGTGAGAAAAGTGTTTCCTGTACGGACGGAGAGTTAATTTTCAATGCTACAATGTTTCGTCTCGTAGTTACACCCATGAAGACTTCTCAATGATTGTATCTCATTTTATTATTACTTACAAGAAATCCTAATTAGTCCTTGAACCTATAGTTTTCGAAAAAACAAATCACGTGCTCAATGTCATAATGACTTTGCCGTTGAAACCAGCGGCAGCCTGGCGTTTCACTATG
>JBELAT010000147.1:0-6739 GCA_049508565.1 Endomicrobiales bacterium
CGTCCTTGGAGAGTAATATGGTTTAGAGTTGGTTATAGATACCGGGGCACGAAATGCGATAATATCGAACTTTAATGCACTTGAGATTCGAAATGATGTCGGTCAGCCATGGAAGAAATTTGTTTTAATTGAGCGTATAAAGAAACGATCATGCAAAGATGTCTTTGCAAACAGCTACTTCTGTCGCACGTGGGATCAGAAAGAGATTAATCTTGTTGAGGAGCGAGAAGGCTCTCTGTTTGGTTATGAAATTAAGTGGCCAAAGGTAAATATTAAACCGTCTGCTCACCTATTTTGGATATTCAGATGATATCCTCAAAATCATATCGTTTCCGGACAGATCAAACGGTACGGATCCCGAGCCGCCGGCTGATCAAAAACCCCGAGATGATCAGAATAAACAGAAGCCCGGCAGTATATTTGATATTTAAACGCCCAATCGTTGTGTGTTCGTGTTCGCTCCTTGAAACGCACCAGCCCTGAAGACAGAGGTCGTAGCAAACAGCCACACTTAGGGTGAGATCGACGGAGAGCTTTTGCAAAAATTTCATGTGGTTTTTGACTTCGGCCAAAAATGGTAAAATTATACCTCGGAAGGGGTATAATCCAATGAATGAAGAATTGCTAAGTAATGGAGGGGCATTAGGACGGATCCAAGTGCTGAGAGGGCCCGAAGAAACGGAAACATTAATCAACGGGCAATTGTTCATGAAATGGGCAAACGGTGACGAAACAGCAGAACGGATGGTAATCGTACAGATGTACGAAACGGGAAAGGGAACACAAGAGGAAATCGCAGGAGCATTTGGAGTACATGTCAATACGGTATACAAATATATAAACTCGTATAAAGCTGATGGGACAGCTGGGTTGGCGAATCAGTTGAGGGGGCCAAAGGAAGCATGGAAGATAACGGCGGGAATAAAATTCAAGGTATTAGAAATTGCGTTCAAAAATAGAGGGATGGGATTAGAAGGGATAGTGAAGCAGCTGAAACAACAATGGAATGAGCAGGTGAGTATCAATAGTGTGCGCAGCGTGTTGCTGGAAAACGGGGTATTGGATGAAACGGTAAAAGGGACAGGCAAGGAATGGGAGCAGGGAGAATTATTTATTGACGGAGAATTGGCGCTGAAGTATGGGAAAAATGCAGAAGAAGTTGCAGATGAAGGCGAAGTGACGGTTAAGGAAAAAGAAGAAAAAGCGGAGGAGACACAAGAGCGAGAGAATAAGTTGCGACGGGAGTATTCCGGAGCACAGCGGATATATTTAGATCGACTGGAACGAGACACGGCCGGGATGTATATAGAGCGTGGTGAGTATAGCGCGTACGCGGGAGGATTGTTATTTGCACCGCTGCTTAAGAGACATGAATTTAATGTAACGATAAAAAGAGTGCTGGAAGCAATAGAGACGCAAGAAGGATACAGCATAGACGAACTCATTACGACATTGTTTTATTACGACGTTTTTGGATATAGATCGATTGAGGACTTTAAGACGGTATACCGGGAAGAGTTTGGTGTGTTGATAGGCAAGAGCAGTAGTCCGAGCATATATACACTACGTCGGTTTCTAGAAAAAGAGAGAGCGTTGGAATGCGGAGAACGGCTGATGGAGGAGTTTGCAAAGGGATACCTAGAGAGCGGACTGGTAACATGGGGAGTGTTGTATATCGACGACCATTTTCTACCGTACCACGGGAAGCAGACGATAACGATGGGATGGTTTACGGTGAGAGGACGGCCGCTGAAGGGCGGCAGTAATTTCATGGCGGTAGACGGAGACTATAATCCGTTTATATTTATGGTGAGGCCGTCGTCGGAAGATTTGCTTGAGAAGATACCTGAGATAATTAAGAAGGCGAAAATGATAGGGCGGTCAGCGGGAATAAAGGACGAAACATTAAAAATAATATTTGATCGTGAGGGATACAGCGCGGAGTTATTTAGAGAATTATCAGACGAGAAGAGTGAGAGTTATGTGCAGTTTATCAGTTGGGCGAAGTATACGGATGTGTGGGTCAATGAATTTAAAGACGAGGAATTCAGGAGCACCATGAGATTGAAATATAAAATACAGGACAGTGATGAGATAGAGTATTTTGAGACGGAACGAAACATGAATAAATACGGTAAGATACGAACGATAGTAATACGGAGTGGACGGAAGAAGCAGCGAGCGGCGATATACACAAATGACAAAAACAGTTTAGCGGAAGAAATCATAAGCTTGATATGCACGCGATGGGGCCAGGAGAATGTGTTTAAAGCGTTAAAGGAGAATCATTGTATCGATTATTTTCCCGGTAAAGGATTGTATGATTGTGACGAGCTAGAGGAACAGCCGATGGTAGACAATGACGAGATAAGAGCATTGAAGCAGGAGAGGGCGGTGCTGGTAACCCGGTTAAACAAGTTCAAATTAAATATTGCCGATAAAGTGCTTAGTCTTAGAGAGAAAAAAGAGAAAATAGACTGGGACGAGCTAAAAAAAGAAGAACTGGAAATGATGAGTGCTATAACGGGGATTGAGTCGGCAATAACAATAATCAATGACAAGATAAGCAAATTGCCGAAAGAAATAAAATTTGATGAAGCGCACAACGGGACAAGGCTGTATGAACTGGATTATGAGAAAAAGCGGTTTTTGGATTGCATAAAGATATTTTCATATCATATGCAGAAACAGATGTGCATGATGCTGCTCAATCATTATGATAAAAAGAAAGAGATATGGCCAGCGATGAGAATGATTGTGAACCGTGGTGGTAACATCAGGCTGGAAAAAGGGAAATTGGTGGTCCGGTTAAAACGGTTTAGCGATCAAGAAATTGATTATGCGGCCCGGCATTTGTGCGAAGATTTGAACAAAATGAATCCGGTTACAATGGATAGGTTTGAAATGCCAATTCGGTACGAAGTGGCATAGGATGAACCCACAAACTATTTTTGCAAAAATCCGCCAGGTGTGGCTGTTTGCTACGACCTCTGGAAGAATGAAAATTCTTCTCACCTTGGGATTTACTAGAACCTCGACATAACCCTTTTTTCCCCTTTCAACCCCGAAACCGAAAAAACAAACTATTTCATCGCGCGACCGTTTTTTGTTGACAACAATGCTCTTATATAGTATAATAAGAGACATTCACAATAAAACTATAGGGAGGCATGAATGAAAAAGACAAGCGCGTTGTACCGCCAGAAGCTCAAGAAGCTGTTTAAAGACGGGGAGGGCTTATTGAGGGTGTTTATGCTTGATAAACCTTTGCTTAAAGGAATGATCTATAAACAAAGGATTAAGTGCGGCAACGCGGGGTGTAAATGCAATAAACTGGGCGAGCTGCATGAAGTGTATAGGTTTACCCGGAGCTTCAACGGGGTAACCCAGAACAGAAGCATCAATTTCGCCGAAGTTCTCAAATATGAGCCGGGCACAAAGAGTTATCTGAAATACCGCACTGCCCGTGCGGATTTGGCAAAGCTTCATAAGGAGCAAATAAAAGTGATTGATCTGCTTGAAAAGAGCATGACGAGCGATGAGTTTGATAAGGATATTCAAAAGCGGGATAGAGAGGCTGGCCGGCGAACATATTGGAAGCCGAGAACGAAAGATTGATGCGTGAAAACCACTTTCTATAAGACAGTTAAACATTTTATTCCTGAAATAAACGGTTGGTTAGGCGGGGTAGATGATCCGCGGAACCAACGGCATAACACCTACCGGTATCCCGCCGGGTTTGTCCTCTGGGTGGGCATAGTGATGTATGTCTGCAAGCTGGGCTCCCGGAGGCAAATCAATTTTGAACTACGCACCGATGCCGTCTTGAAGAATATTAACATGATGGCAAAAACAAGCATGGAGGTGATGCCCGATCATGGCACGGTGGGATATCTTCTTGAAAATCTCGCTGTTAAAGACTTGTCCGGGGTCAGATACAAAATAATCAACCATCTCATACGGAACAAATGTTTTAATGCTGGCAGGCTCTATGGCGATTATCTGATAGTCATTGATGGCAGCCAGATGATGAGCTCATCTGTGCCGCATTGCATGAACTGCCTTACCCGGGAGAAGGACGGCGTCTTAAGCTATCATCACGATGTTTTAGAGGCAAAGTTGATAACACCGGGCGGGTTGGCCATCAGCATAGAAACAGAGTTTATCGAGAATTCATATCCGGAAGATACCTTTGACATCAACAGCGGGCTGGAAGCATTCCATCGCGCACACCGGGAAACCCAGGGGAGTAAACAAGACTGTGAACTAAGAGCATTTTACCGATTAATCCAGCGCCTTAAAACGACATTTCCGCAGTTGTCTATCTGTCTACTGCTTGATGCCCTGTTTGCCAATCAGCATGTCCTTGCGCTCTGTGCAAAACACAACTGGCACTATATCATCAATTTTAAAGAGGGTTCCCTGCCCGCGACATGGCAAGAATATCTCAAGATCAAGGAGATCAATCCGGGCAATCATGGCGCCTATAAAACCCGTGAGGGCGTGCAGCAAGAGTTCCAATGGGCAAACGGCATTGATTTCCAGGGGCACACGCTCAATGCGCTGGAGTGTACAGAAATAACAGACGCCGGCAAGAAAACATTTGTCTGGATGACCAATTTCGAGGTAACCAATCACAATTACCCGAGTATCGGGAACAAGGGAGGGCGACTACGCTGGATCATAGAAAATCAAGCCTTTAATACACAGAAAAATGGCGGATACAACATGGAACACCCTTACAGCCAGGATCCGGTAGGAATGAAAAACTTTTATATGTTGCTTCAGATTGCCCACATCATCAACCAATTAATTGAGAAAGGGAGTCTGATACCACAGGATATCTATAAAAGTTTCGGGAGCATCGCCAATATTGCGCGAAGACTTCTGGAGTCCTTACGCACTACCGTATTCAATCCAGCAGAACTGAGATTAATCGATTCCGCCAAATTTCAGATACGCCTTCGTTCACCGTGATTCTAAGAGGATGTTTCGTGTGTACCCGCCATCTTCTGCAACAGCTACATGGGCTGTACCATTCGCACCATGCTCGCCACGGATATGATACCATATTCCTACAGGATTCTTCTGCCCTGAATTTATAAATCAACATTTTTTGATAAAATATTTCTGCCGGATGAGTAAATAGCCTTTTCATTCTTTAGGGCTGGGGCTGATAGTGAGAGAATCTTCTTGACAGTGCCATATATATTGTATACACTTGTTAACAAGTGTATACATATTGCAGGGGGGGGCAAATGGTTGTCAAGACTCAGGATCTTATCAATTTCTTTAAGGCTGGTGACGGAATAGCCCGCTTTTCGAGTATTATCAAAGCGGGTTTTTATTCTGATGTGCTTTCTAACCTTTTGAAACAAGGGGACATTGAAAAGATAGGAAAGGGGCTCTATCGGCTCGTCGATTATGTTCCCGATACTCATCCTGATCTTGTAACAGCATCATTTCAAACCCCAAGGGGGGTTGTTTGCCTAATTTCCGCGCTTGCCTTTCACGAAGTGACACTTCAGATTCCTAAATACGTTGATATGGCTATTCCGCGCGGTACCCGCCCGAATAGAATTAAATATCCACCAGTAAGATTCTACCAATTTTCAAAGAAAGCATGGGAATCCGGGATTGAAGAACAAATTATAGGCGGTCATAAAATCAAAGTATATAATCTTGCAAAAACAATCGCTGATTGTTTTAAATTTCGCAACAAAATTGGCATTGATATTGCGCGAGATGCTCTTAAAACATCTATTTCAGAAAAAAAAGTAAAGCCTAATGACATCATTGTCTATGCCAGAATTTGCCGCGTAGACAATATCCTTAAACCGATCTTGGAGCTTATGTTATGAAAGAGATCACAAACCTGCCGGCTTCGGTGCGAGGGCGGCTTCAGAACAAAGCGAAGGAAACGGGCCGCCCGTTCGCAGAGGTCCTTCAGTTCTATGGGATGGAGCGTTTCCTTTACAGGCTCAGCCATTCCCGATACGCGGAAAACTTTATTTTAAAGGGTGCACTTATGTTTACTGTTTGGCAGGTGCCACAGAGGAGAACAACCCTCGATATTGATTTCTTGGCGCGCTGCGATAATCAAATAGCGAATATTAAAAAAACTATAAGGGATGTTTGTGTCGAGTCGGTTCCGTCTGATGGTCTAATATTCGATCCACAAACGATCAGGGCAGAGAGTATAAGAGAAGATGCTGATTATGGAGGTGTGAGGATAAAATTGATCGGATTTTTGGAACGTTCGCGCATACCTATGCAGATAGATATCGGCTTTGGGGAAATAGTCTATCCAAAACCCACGGTAATTGATTACCCTGTGATTTTAGATCTTCCTGGCCCTCATCTTAATGGCTACCCAATAGAAAGCGTTGTTAGTGAGAAGTTTGAGGCTATGGTAAAACTCGGAGTTTTCAATACCCGGATGAAAGACTTTTACGATATTTGGCTTATGATACGACAATTTAATTTCAAAGGATATGATTTATCCGAAGCTTTAAAAGGGACTTTCAATCACCGAAAAACTTCATTTCCGGAACACAAGCCGTTATTTGAGCAAGTATTTTATGAAGAGAAATCCGATCGCCAAGTGCTATGGAAAACATTCATAAATAATTCAGAATTTAATCATGTGCCGGAAAAGTTATCAATTATAGTCCGCGAAATCGAAGGTTTCCTTATTCGTCCTCTTGAAATAATAAAAGAAAACCAGGAGTTTCGTGAA
>JBELAT010000148.1:0-5156 GCA_049508565.1 Endomicrobiales bacterium
CGTTATATCGTACGTATTAACAGTAGCGTGTGAATATATAAATTTTTTTACTATCAATGAACTGGACAGAAAAAAGATATGGATCATTGCTTTATACCCGTTGATTATTATACTTAAGGATATGATCCTTGGCATGATCTATTTCGCGCCATTTATAAGTTCAACCGTTCAATGGCGCGGGCGCATTATTTCCATAGGCAGGCAAAGCAAGATTATCGAAAGAGAGATGGCATGAAAACACAGGAAACCCGTTCAGTTATGTCAAACAAAACAGTCGCGCTCATTCTTGGCGGAGGAAGAGGGTCGCGTCTGTACCCGCTGACAAAATCACGCTGCAAACCCGCCGTAGCCGTAGGCGGCAAATACCGGCTTATTGATATCCCTATCAGCAACTGTATTAACTCAGGGATCAGTATGATCTACGTTTTAACACAGTTTTTAAGCGCCGGCCTCAACCGGCATATCACGCGAACCTACCGGTTTGATACATTCGGCAGCAGGTTTGTTGAAATCTTAGCCGCTGAGCAAAGCCCGACAAACTACGACTATGCTCAGGGTACTGCCGATGCCGTGCGGCAGAGCATCCGGTATCTGGAGGGGCTGGATGCTGATTATGTTTTCATTCTTTCCGGTGACCAGCTTTTCCGTATCGATCTCAATAAGATTCTCGAACAGCACATCGCTCAAAATGCCGACGTGACTCTGTCGTGTCTAAGGATATCGGATGATGATGCCTCAAAAAGCGGCATCATCCGCATCAACGAGGAAAAAAGGATCGTAGATTTTTATGAGAAACCCGAAGATCCACAGATCATCGAACGATTCCGCCTTTCTCAGTCCCATGATGATGGAAAAAATATCCTGGGCTCAATGGGTCTTTATTTATTTAATAAGAGCGTCCTGCTCGATGTTTTAAAAAGCAGCGATAAACATGATTTCGGAAAAGGCATATTTCCCCAGATCATATCGACACACCGCGTTGCCGCCTATGAATTTAACGGTTACTGGGAAGATATCGGCACTATTTTATCGTATTTCAATACCAGCATGCAGCTGGTTTCAGAAAATCCTCCATTCTCGTTTTATGACCCCGCTATGCCGATCTATACGCACCAGCGCGCATTGCCCCCTCCGCAGGTTTTCGACAGTTATGTTGATAAGTCCATTATCTGTGAAGGTTCTATCGTTCATGGTTCCTCTATCCGCAGAACTATAGTCGGTATTCGCACACATATACAGAGCGGATGCGACATTGATGAAGCGGTTATCATGGGTAATGACGCCTATCCGTCGGATACATCTGTTGCCGGGTTTAGCCCCGCTGCGAACCACGGCATTGAGCAGGGAGTAAAAATACACAAGGCGATCATCGACAAAAACGTCGTCATAGGTAAAGGGTCGTGCATCACCGGCAGTTCTGATGAGACCATTTGTGTTAAAAGTGATGATCGGTCGCCTTTTCATATTATAAACGGGATTGTTGTCATCCCCCGCGGCACGCATCTGCCTGACAATAGCATCATTACCGCCGACAATTACGCTCATGCCGGAACAGCTAATAAACGTGCATAATCAAACTGCTTCGACACCCCTGACAAAAAGGGCTTTCGTGGTCTCTATCCTCATGGGCCTGGGACATGTTCGCGCTGCCAACGCATTGCGAGACATCATGCGCGGAAGCATTCTGATTGATGGATCGAAAAAACTCTGCAGCCCGCGTGAATATAAGACGTGGAGGAGAATTCGGTTTCTCTATTATTTCATGTCTAAGGGCGGCGAGCTGCCGGTGCTCGGGAAATATATCCTCTGGCTCCTGTATCTTGTTCAGGATATCCCGTCATTGTATCCCTTCCGCGACTTATCACAGCCAACCTTCGGTGTCAAGTATCTTGAGCGTCAGATACGCAATAAAAGATTATGTAATGCCATCGTTGAAAAAATACAACGGGAACATGCACCCGTCATTCATACATTCTACGCCTCCGCTATCGCGGTCGACCATATAATTAGCAATAAAAAGGACAACTATCTGCTTATTTGTGATGCGGATATTAACCGTATCTGGGTACCCCGATATCCCCTCAAAAGCGCGATAAAATATCTCGCCCCCTGCACCCAGATAAAAAAGCGTCTCATGGTATATGGTGTTCCTGAAGAAAATATTTTTCTGACAGGATTTCCGCTTCCGAAAGAAAATATCGGGTCCAAGGAAAATCTTGAGATACTCAAAGGAGATCTTTTTAACCGGCTCAGGAGACTGGATCCTCAAAATAATTTTTTCAAAATACAGGGAAGGACGATGGAGTTTTATCTTGACCAGTCGCCACCCTGGAAACCGGGACACGGTCGTTTTACCCTCACCTTTGCGGTCGGCGGCTCCGGCGCTCAAACACCCATGGTGAGAACTATTCTTTGCAGTTTGAAGAAAAAGATAGCTGATGGACATGTGCGCATATATCTGTCTGCGGGTATACACGCTGAGGTATGCAATAAATTTCTCACCTATATCGAGGACCTGAAATTAACACAGTATCTTGGAGATCGCATTGAGATCATTTATAACGATGATGTGTTTAGCTATCTCAAGCGGTTCAATGAGATCTTGCGCACAACAGATGTTCTCTGGACAAAACCAAGTGAACTCTCGTTTTATTGCGCACTGGGACTACCTATCCTGACCGCTCCCGCCGTAGGGACGCATGAAGAGCTCAATAGAAAATGGCTTCAGGATGTCCATGCAGGGGTCAAACCGGCAGGCCCCCTTGAACACACTGATGAGTGGCTTTTCGACCTCAGAGAAAGCGGCCTGCTGGCAGAAGCTGCCTGGGACGGTTTTCTTAAAGGAAGGAAGCTCGGCACCTACAAAATTGAAGAGCTCATCCAATCAGGAACCTTTACTGCAGGAAACTCACCCCTGGAACGATAGAGTTTTTACGTTATTATAACCCTGTTTAAGCCCTGCTCTCAAACCTTCGGGATTGTACCATTTTGTACGAAACTAAAATTAAAAAACTGTTGCTATGCTAGTTCACCTGTATTATACTTGTATAGACGCTTTTATGCGCATATTTGAATTTCATATCCTCAATCAACAAAGCTTTGCAAAGACACTTTCACCTTTGATATCTCTGATACATTGAATTTCGCTCATTTTCATCGATACTGCTTGTCATTGACACGGGAAATTTAAGCGCGGATTGTATTTCTAAGCGGAAACGCTATTGATCTTCTAAAAAAGCACATTCGCACTCAATTTTCAACATCAATACATATCACACATTGTTAACAAACTGTTAATTATTTCTTTATCCATGCTTCATTGATTTTCGGTATACTTTTATTGCACAATCGAGTAATAGGCACTACAGACGAAACGTACATACTATGCATATAAAAAAACTTATAACACTGAGCACGCTGGGAGCTTTCATTTATTCAAGCATCCTGTACCAGCCTCTACTGGGAATGATGTCTCTTTTTCCCACTGACAGCACGGTGTCCACTGGTGCAAGCAGTCTCGATAAAACAATTTTTCCCTACGATATCGGCAGAGTAGTCACCAATGCGAACTATGGCGGCGATTGCCTGTTTGTATATATCCAGGACCTGCACTGCAACCCCGAAGTCCAAAAAAACATCTGCCGGACAATCCGGTTCTTTGATGCTCAATCACATCTTTCGAATATTTTCGTAGAAGGTGCCCCGGAGGGACCTGTAAGCACAGGCTTGCTTTCATCCCTTCCGGACAAGAAAATCCGCTCCCAAGTCCTTGACGATTTGCTGGGAAAAGGCGTGTTGAGCGGAGCGGAATACTATGCGGCAACGGAAAATAAGGATATTTTGTACGGGCTTGAAAAAATGGACATGTACCGGGCAAATGCCGAGCGGCTTAAGCTCATACTTGCCAATAAAGAAGAATTCGTGCAAGCAGCTCAAGAAGTTAATCAAACCATACGCAATTTAAAAAAGAAGTTTTTGTCCAATGAAATTCGCGCACTTGAACGGATTCTTACCACCTTGGGTAAAGGTAAAGATGACACGTACTACCTGAGACTGGGGAGACTGAGCAGAGAGCTAGAAATAGATACAGCCCAATATCCGAATCTCGATACGTATATGCGCATTGTGAGACTTCATGCCTATATGGACGACCGTTCATTGTCCACTGAGCTTCGTTCATATACCCGAACGCTCGAAACCATGTTACCGTTTAGTGTGTACACTCATTTACTCCAAAAAGCTCAAAGCACTGACCAAATGAACACCTACTACCAGGCGCTGGCCGATATAGCGCGCGTTTATACGCCTAACATGGACAATTTCCCCCTTCTAAAGAAGTTTTTTGAATATATCAGACTCAATAGTAATATTAACCCCTTGAACCTTTATTACGAAGAGAAGGCGCTGGTAAGCGAGATACTGATGAGGAACTCGGCAACACCGGTCGACAAGGATCTTCTTTTCCTCTCGCAGATGGGTTCATTCCTTGAAGATTTTGCCACGGTCCGCATAACACCGCGGGCTCTTGATTATTTTCTTGCCAACGAAAACAAGTTTAAAGTCTTGCTCATGAAGTACACCGATGATAATCGAACCCGGGACGCCATGGCGTTGCTCGATGATGACACTGTGCATCAATTCTATACGGTCAATATCGAAAGAAACTCGATTTTCAACAGTGTCATGAACCCGTTTATGACGGTGCCACAACCGTCGTCTCTGATACAACCTGCTCGTAAAAGCAATGTTATGGAGACATTGGGCAGTTTTAAGAATGTTTATGTTGTTGTTACAGGCGGGTTTCACTCGGACATTATCAACGAATTTGAAAAAAAGCATGTATCCTTTATCAGTGTCATGCCTAATGCTACCGGTCAGCACACTGAAACACTCTATGACAGCTTGATGACACAGAAGTTGAATATTGGTTATTTCCTGCGGTCTCATTTTGCCCCACTGCTTATGGACGTAGATATGGATGAGGGAACAAGGGGAATAATCATTAATTCCTGGGTAGAAAGAGCTCTTGGAGCCGGTTTGACACCGGAGGTTGTTAAAGACAGTATTTCTAAATGGATGAGCAAAAATAAGGTCGCAGACATCGCGTATGATATCTCTACCACACCGTATAAAGACACCTACATAGTAACCAGTAA
>JBELAT010000149.1:0-5079 GCA_049508565.1 Endomicrobiales bacterium
GCTCAGGAACCAACACTCCTTGTTCTTGATGAACCGACGGCACATCTTGACATCGGTCATCAATGCGCAATGATGGACTTGATCCAGACGCTCAATGTGCAGCTCGGATTGACTGTCATCATGATACTTCACGACTTAAATCTTGCCGCTGAATATTGCCGGAACATCGTTTTGCTCAACAACGGCGGCATGTACGCATACGGAACGCCCGCTGAAGTGCTGACGTACCAAAATATTGAACAGGTGTATCATTCGGTTGTTGTGGTAAAGAGTAATCCCATAACAAAAAACCCCAATGTTCTTTTAATACCGCAGAGATATCTTTCTGCAAAAACTGCCAGTGAACGGGAAATCCGGTGAGTTGCGTTTCACCCAGCAATGAATCCGGTGCAGCCCCGCTACTGTAACGGGAAAACAACGCACTACCACTGCCGACAGGTGGGAAGGTAGCGCTCTATACAACCCGTAGCCAGGAGACCGGCTGGCAGTATACGACAGTACAGGGTAGATCTGTGTACTGTTCTCTCGAGGGAGGCCACCAATGTCATTGATTTATGACCAGTAACTACCAGTATCGTTGCACGATGAGAGCTTTAGCCGTTTCGAAAATATCGTCAAATAAAAGACAATTAATGAAAGGTCCATATAATGATTACAAAAATAGGTACGGTTGTAGCAGCTCTTTGCCTGTCTATGGCAGTCTATGCGCAGGATGATTTATTCTTGAGCCTTACAAAAACGTCAGAATCGTTGGAAAACACACCCACCAGCGTTTCGGTCGTTACCGCGACGCAGATCAAAAGTAGCGGCGCACGAAATCTCGGCGAGGCAGTCGAGAACGTGACGGGACTGTCCAGCGGACTGTATGGATCGCTCGGCGCCAATGACAACATCATGCTGCGGGGATCTTCTCCCGAGCAGGTGTTGATATTGATGGATGGCATGCGCCTCAATGATCCCTCGACCGGCTTGGTTGATCTTACAACCATTCCTGTTGACAATATTGAACGCATTGAGATCATCCGCGGCGGTGTTTCTGCACTGTACGGAACATCAGCCTTTGGCGGAATCGTCAATATCATAACGAAGAAACCTGCAGAAAGCGGCCCTGCTATCGGTGTCAACCTCTCAGCGGGCAGTTTCAATACGCAACAGTACGGCGTCAATTTCGGCGTCAAAAATAACAACCTCTCAGGCTATTTCACTGCGGGTAAAATAACCACAGACGGATACCGCGACAATTCTGCCTATGCCAACAACAACGTGTTTGCCCGGCTCGGCTATACCGATCCGGTCTGGGGCGACTTCGACCTCACGGGAACCCAGTTCTCGAGCAATGCCGGGGTTCCCGGGATGGGAATCGATCTGAGCCGGTATAACGGTACACTTGAAAAAGAGGCTTCGACACCTGATGCCAACCAGCAAGATGATAATTCGTCTATCAGGCTTCAAAATACGAAGAAGTTCGATGCTGGCACATTAAAAACCACCGTGTATGTCAACAGCATACAAACTGATTATCAGGACCCGGGATCGCTTACCAACGACAGTTACCAATCAACGACTGCGGGCAGTGAACTGCAGTTCACAACGCTGTTTGGGTTAACCGCCGGAGCTGAATGGTATGATGATCTCTACCAGCAGATCGACAAGAATACCGGCGCTACGACGGTTGACGTAAGCCGCACCACAACGGCCGGCTACCTCCAGCAGCAATTTACGTACAATAAACTGCTGCTCATTCCCAGCATCAGGCTGGACGATAATTCTATTTTCGGTTCGGTCGTATGCCCCCGAATTACGGCGATATATCATCTCACTGATTGCGTTAAAATATCTGCTAACTCAGGCAAAGCCTGGGCCGCTCCTACTTTTGACGAACTCTACTGGCCAATGGAAAACGATTTTTTCTTCGGTACTAACTATATTACCATAGGCAATCCCAACCTCAAACCCGAAGAGGGGATAACCTCTGATATTGGGGCTGAGTACCATACGCCATGCACCAAAACCAGTCTGACCTATTACGTAACCCAGAGTAACAACCTTATTAACTGGAGCACAACGATGAATGCATCGGGCTCCATTGCAACGACCACACCGGTTAATATCGGACAATCTCAGCAGGAAGGCGTTGAATTTGAATTCTCTCAGAAGATTTTCAGTGGACTTTCCCATAAGATCAACTATACGTATTTATGGGCTGAAGATACTCTTGAGCATATACAATTGCCCTATCGTCCCCAGGATACATTAAACTATGAGCTTATCTACCAGATGCTCACTCAGACGCAGGCGAAGGTAACCGTACACTATGTCGGTTCGCAGGCAACCGGAGACCCCACGATCACAGAACTCCCGGGATTTACAACTGTTAACTGCCGGATTTCTCAAAAATTCAAACAAATCGAACTTTGGGTTGGCGTTGACGATATTTTTGACATCAAATACCAGACACGCTTGTATTATCCTCTGCCCGGACAGACTATTTCAGCCGGTCTTAACTGGAAATTTCAAGGGTAACACGTCAAAGAAAAAGGGTGCTTATTGTCAGCAGCATATATGCATGTACGGTGGGGTTGACCACGCTATGCGCAGATATCGCTGATATGTGATAATATCACTCAAACACTTTAAACGCGGTAGGGGAGGTGAAGTGAACATGCTTCGCCTTCCTTACTGCGCACTATCGAGCAGTTTCAATAGTCCATGCATGCAGATCCGGGTGACGCTCAGTCATCGGCGGAGACTTCATCATCATTAGAACAATGATCTCACCTGTTGTTTACCATGCATTGTTTTGTACAACAAAGCTGTTCGGAGTGTATGAGAAATCATCTAAATATACTATGCTTTCCAATCTCAAACGATCTAAAAAACTGGTAAAAACGAGACTCATCTCATGAAATATGCAAAAACTATCATGATCCAGGGAACAGGGTCTGGTGTCGGAAAAAGTATCATTACAGCAGCTCTGTGTAGAATATTTGTTCAAGATGGATACGCGGTTGCGCCGTTTAAGGCGCAGAATATGGCGCTTAACTCATTTGTGACTGTATCCGGCGGTGAAATTGGGCGCGCGCAGGCAGTACAGGCACAGGCTGCAAAAATTACTGCCACGGTTGATATGAATCCCGTCCTCATAAAACCTTCATCCGACATGTGCGCTCAGATAGTCGTGGAGGGAAAACCTCTTGGCAACAAATCAGCAGCCCAATATATGCGCTACAAAAAGAAATTATTCTCAACCGCGTGCGGGTGCCTTAAACGGTTGCGCACACAATTTGAGATTGTGGTCCTTGAAGGTGCAGGCAGCCCGGCCGAAGTTAACCTGCGGAAAAATGATATCGTCAACATGAGCATCGCGCAGGCTTCCCGCACCCCGGTGATCCTGGTAGGTGATATTGATAAAGGAGGAGTCCTGGCGTGGATCGTAGGAACACTTGATCTTTTAACTTCCGCCGAACGAAAACACGTAAAGGGGATCATCATCAACAAATTCCGGGGCGATCTTTCTCTTTTTGAAGACGGGATCCGTTTTCTCGAAGCTCGGACCGGCATCAAGGTTCTCGGGGTCCTTCCCTACTTCAAAGACATTAATATTCCTGAAGAAGATGCTGTACCTCTTGAAAGAATGCATGCGCATAAGACAAGTAGAAAAGATATCATTACAATTGCCGTTGTCTGTCTTCCTCATATTTCGAATTTTACGGATTTTGACGCTCTTGAAAAGGAACGCGATGTCGAGCTGAGATACGTCCGCTCTGCCGATGAGCTTGGTGCACCTGACATAATTATTATTCCGGGAACAAAAAATACTATTAATGATCTTCTGTGGATGAATGCCGCCGGGATTAGTGAGAAAATACTCGCGCATGTAACACACTCACAATCAGTGATTATCGGTATTTGCGGAGGATATCAAATGCTGGGCGAGACGATTTGCGATCCCGCCGGTATCGAGTCACGAAAAGCCATCATGAGCGGGCTGGGTCTTCTTCCGGTGAGGACAACCTTATTAGCGGAGAAACAACTCCACCAGGTGGCGGCCGAAGAAATAGTGTCCGGACTGTCCGTCCAGGGGTACGAAATTCATCATGGCAGCACGAAATTTACCGGTCGCTGTAATCCGGTTTTTAACGTTAAACAGGGTTCGGGAGAGGGTAAAACGGATGGCGCATCATCACGGGATAATACTATTTGGGGAACGTATATTCACGGTGTTTTCGACAATGATGCGTTTCGAAGGAATTTTCTTAACAGGATCAGAGATCGCAAGGGACTGAAACCATGTGCCGTCACACGCTTTTGTCCTGATAAAGAATTTGACAAGCTCGCCACTATCGTACGGAAGAACCTTGACATTCAAACACTCTACTCAATTTTGGCGGGCAACACACCGACTATCGTCAAAAACCCATCTACCAGGTACCACAGAAAAAGGGAAAAAGTGGCACGTACGCACTCAAAAGCCCGCCCCATTCAGTCGTAAGAGGCATCGAGCACTTCTGATATTGATGTAATACCCTGCCTGACTTTTTCAAATCCGCTTTGCCTGAGAGAACGCACGCCTGTCTCAAAAACGGCTCGAGATATTTCGTGAGCTGCAGCGCGTTTGAGAATAAGACTCCGGATGGAATCATCCACAACAATTACCTCATGAATAGCAGTCCTGCCGCGGTACCCTGTATTCTGGCAGTGGGGACACCCCTGAGCAGTATACACTGGCTCATGAGAGGGGTTTGAAAATGCAATCTCATGCATGTATTGATCCGTCAGGTGCTCAACAACTTTACAATGAGGACACAATACCCGAACGAGACTCTGGGCAATAACACATTCTAACGATGAAGCTATAAAATGCGGTTCTATGCCCATATCAAGAAGGCGGGTAAAAGTTCCCGCCGCATTATTAGAATGAATCGTACTTAACACCAGATGCCCGGTCAACGCAATGTTGATTGCGATTTTTGCGGTTTCGGCATCACGCACTTCACCTACCAGCATAACGTCAGGATCGTGCCGCAACATAGAACGCAAAGCCCGATCGAAGCTCAGACCGATTGATTCCTGAGTTTG
>JBELAT010000015.1:0-21567 GCA_049508565.1 Endomicrobiales bacterium
CATACCGATACCTGATCCGCACATCAAGATGCCTCGCTCTGCACTGCCATTTACAACGGCCTGGGCAACCGCGGCAGCACTGTCTGGGTAATCAAAGCTTTCAGTGCTACGGCATCCCATATCGATCATCTCATGGCCTGCAGCGCCAAGATGATCAATAATTTCTTTTTTATTTACAAATCCCGCATGATCACACCCAATAGCAATCTTCATAGTACCCTCTATAGTATAGTGACCATAGTTCCGTTTTTGAGTCCTGCGGCATTTGCCTCATCGGTATCAAGGTGGCATTCAAGCGCCATCATATCGCTGGCCCGGGCCACAACATTTTCAAATATCAACCCACGAATGCCGGGACATTTGACACTGACCAATTCGCCACTGGTAATACCATAAAAAGCGGCATCAGCAAGGGTCATATGTACATGTCGCAGCGCGACGATACATCCTTCTTTGAGTTCAACTGTCCCCGCGGGGCCGACAATCTTAATGGGCGCTGATCCAGCAATTTGTCCTGATTGACGTACCGGAGCAGGTACGGCGAGTTTGATAGCATCGGTCAGCGATATCTCTACCTGGGTAACTTTTCGCAACGGTCCCAGGATACGAACATTATCTATCTCACCCTTTTTACCGACAATTTTAACAGTTTCCTTGCAGGCGTGTTCGCCCGGCTGCATAAGATCTTTTATTTTTACAAGCTGGTGATCCGCGCCAAATAATGTTGCACAATCCGCAGCGCACAAATGGATATGCCGGTTAGAAACATTGGCTAGTACCGGTTTTGCGGCTCTGTTTTCTTTTGCATTCATTGGATCTCCTGGTAGGTTACGAGTTTGGAAAAGGACTCGATCTCAAGACTTGCTCCACCGACAAGCCCTCCATCAATATTCGGTTGTTTCATAAGATCGGTGACGTTGTCAGGTTTAACGGATCCGCCATAGAGAATACGCACCGCCTGCGCTGCAGTATCACCATACATACCTGCATAGAGTTTTCGGATAGACGCATGAACTTCTTCAGCCTGGGCAGGAGTCGCCGTCTTACCGGTCCCGATGGCCCACACAGGTTCATAAGCTATCACCACGATTTGTGATTGGTCGGCGGTTAATCCCGCAAGACCATTTTTGACCTGAGTGGCTATCACCGTCATGGTTTTGCCGGCTTCACGATCGGCCAGGGTTTCGCCAACACACACAACAGGGATCAGCCCGGCTCCAAATGCCGCTTTCATTTTTTTATTGACTGATTCATCAGTTTCTCCGAAATACTGGCGCCGTTCGGAATGGCCAATAATTACATGGCTGCATCCCGCATCGACAAGCATTGCCGGCGAAATCTCTCCGGTAAATGCTCCTTTAGACTCCCAGTGAAGATTTTGCGCCCCCACTTTTATGCCGGTGCCTTTAAGCGCCTGGGCCACCGATGCCAGGGCACAAAAAGCGGGACACACCAGAATTTCCCGATTCTTCACTCCTGCCAGATTTTTTTTGAGACCTTCTACCAAAACCAACGCTTCGGGAATTGTTTTATACATCTTCCAATTGCCCGCCATCAAGGGAATACGCATCCTCAGACTCCTTATAAGTAGATTAGCTAACAAATTATAATAGATTTAAGCTTTTTTGGCAAGAGAAACAAATAAATAGGAATAAATTGATTTTACTATGAATTTAGATCTTGTCAAGAGAGGACTTATATGCCGTTAAAGCGGATGGAAATGGCTCCAAAACACGTTCAATTACACCCTGAACAAGTGCAATGCACAGACCATAGTTTGTAATAGGCACTCCGGCTTCCCGGGCTTTCTGGATACGAGAGAGCATTTGTCGCCGGTTTATCATGCATCCGCCGCAATGAATAACGAGTGCATAATCGCTGATGTTTTCAGGGTAATCAGAGCCTGAAGCGACATCAAAAGTCACATTAAACCCGCAATATTGCCGAATCCATCGCGGGATCTTAACCCGGCCTATATCATCTTCAACTGCATGATGGGAACATGCTTCAGCAATCAGCACCTTATCGCCGGCTTTGAGGTGTCTCAGTTTTGCTGCGCCTCGGGCAGATTCTACGAGGTCACCCCGGCTACGCGAGAACAAGATTGAAAAGGTTGTGCATTTGATCGTTCGCGGGGTGTCTGCAACCATTTTTAGTACCACCTGCGAATCGCACACAACAAGGCATGGGGGACGGTTGACTGTTTGCAGTACAGCAGCATATTCCCGTTCTTTTACGACCAGTACTGCTGCATCGTTATCGAGCGCATCACGTATGGTCTGCACTTGCGGCAGAATCAGCCTGCCTTTGGGTGCCGCAAGATCAATCGGCACAACCAACACTGCAATCTCTCCAGCAGTGACGAGATCGCCGATGAGAGACGGCGCGTTGATAACTTCATCGGGACAAAGTTCTATAAGCTGACGCGTTAGCGCGTTGACATAGCGATCACGATTGCCGTCATTTATACTTGCAACAGAAATAAACGCTTGTTTCTTATCAGTGAGAATTTTGACAATGGTCTCTTCCGGCCCGGAAATATCAGTTTTGTTGATGACTACCAACAGAGGAATGATCCGCTGGGCGGCTTCAGCCAGAACCTCGTCTTCAAAGCACGTCCACTGCCGGGGTTCGATTATTAAAATAATGATATCGCTCCGGTCAAAAACTTTTTTCGCTTTGCGTATCCGCAGATCAGCGAGACCCGAAGTATCGTCCAGTCCACCGGTATCCATAAACAAGACCGGTCCGATCGGGAGAAGTTCCATGGCTTTTTCAACCACATCGGTGGTCGTACCAGCCACTGGAGAGGTTATCGACACGTCCTGACCGGCGATCATGTTAAGGAAACTTGATTTGCCGACGTTGGTACGGCCGAAAATACCGATATGCAGGCGCAGTGATTTAGGTGTTGATATGCTTTGATTCATCGGTGTTAAATCCAAGTGCGGCAAGTTTGTGTGGACTGAGTACCTCATCAACCACACGGGCATCCATTTTGCTTTTGAGGAAATCGCGCACACTGCCCGCACTCTGCTGAGTCTTATACTCACGTATCAATTCCTGGGTCTTCTGATATCCGATTACCGGTACAAATGCAGTCATCATAGACGGGCTAAAATCAACAAACTTCCGACACACATCCTCGTGTGCCGTTATCGTTGAAATACAACCAACCGCTGATTTGCTGCTATTAATGAGCAGGTCCAGTGACTCAAGTATTCCATGAGAAATAAGAGGCATAAACTCGTTGATCTGCTGAGTACCTGCTGACGCGGCGTTGACAATCATGCCCCCATTGGACATCACCCGCATCGCAACTTGAACGATTGATTCAAGTATGACTGGATTTGTTTTAGCGGGCATAATAGACGAACCGGCTTGAAGTGCCTCAACATGTATTTCGCCGATAAGATTTAAAAGCCGCAGGTCGTTGGCAATCTTCATCAGATTGACCGCGCAGGCATTGAGTATGCCCGCAATTTCCGCAAAGGCATCAGCATTAGAGGTCTGATCAACACCATTTTCAGCGCGGGAAAGACCCATGCCCGTCAGTTCGCGAAGTTTATCGACAACTAGGAAGATATATTCACGGGGTGCACATATCCCCGTCCCCACCGCAGTCAAGCCAAGATTGACCGTTCTGATGCGTTCTTCACATTTAAAAGTCCGCCACCGATCCCGTCCAACGGCTTCGGCAAAACCGGAAAACTGTGAGCCGAGCGTCATCGGCACCGCTTCCTGTAATTCAGTCCGGCCCATTTTGACGATCCCGGCAAATTCTTTTTCCTTATTCTGAAGAGCTCCCTGCAATGTGGCAAGCACCCCACTCAATGCACGCAATTTGTAAATAACCGCTACTTTCACCGCCGTTGGGAAGGTATCATTGGTCGATTGATGGAGATTTACATGGTCCAAGGGATGAACTAAAAGATAGTCGCCTCGTTTACCTGCCAGAAGTTCTTCGGCGCGATTGGCAATAACTTCATTAAGGTTCATATTAAGAGACGTTCCGGCGCCGCCTTGAAAAGGATCAAGCGGGAATTGATCTTGAAGACGGCCCACAATAATCTCATCACAGGCGGCCACAATGGCATCTGCTACAGAAGGATTTAAAAAACCCAGTTCCCGGTTGGCAGTGCCACACGCCTTTTTCACCATCGCGTACGCGACAATTATTCCCTGAATCATGCGAGATCCTGACAGTGAAAAATTCTCGCGTGCCCGCTGCGTATGTATACCCCAGTAGACATCCGCTGGCACTTGTTTTTCTCCTAAAAAGTCTCGTTCGATTCGATAATCCATAATCGTTCTGTATTCTTTCTGTTATTAATTACGCACATACATTCATACAAGGTATTACGTTATTGTGCGCGCGAACAATCTTCTCGCATTTGCGATAGTCATGACCGTTAAACTTTCAATAGGGGTTGGACTACATCATGATGTATGGGTAGGGTTACAATAAAGGTTGATCCTACCCCTTTGTTACTTTGTATTTCTATTTTTCCGCGATGCATATCAACGATTTCTCGACTGATAGCCAGTCCAAGTCCTGTTCCCTTGGATTTTGTCGTATAGAACGGATCAAAAATCTTTTCTATCTCATGCTCATCGATACCTGTACCGGTATCGGCGATAGATATTTCCCAGGTGTATTCATCGTGCTTTTTAACAGAAACGGTTATCACACCTTTTTTGTCACGCATCGCCTGGTAGGCGTTATCAAGAATATTACTTATAAGCATCTTAAATTGCATGTAATCAGCTTCGATGAAATCACCCGCCGTGCATTCAACGTTCTTCCTAAGTTCCACATTCCAGTTGACATATTTGATGGACACGGTATCCATACAATCTCTGATCAGTTCACAAATATCTAATTTCTCAATTTTCGACGTTTTGACGCGTGAAAAGCTCAAGAGATTTTGGATGATTTGATCGCTTTCAAGAATCTTTTTGCTGACCGTTTTCAAATGCTTCTCTATGACGGTGTTCTGTGCTTTTCTCTGGACATTGTGCATAGCTAGCTGGATCGCTGCGAGAGGATTTCTGAGCTCATGGGCAATAGTAGAAGACAATCTGCCGATATCCGCAAGTCTTCGCGCACGGTCCAGTTCCCGATGGGTATTTAAAAGAGATTCGGTGCGCTCATTGACCAACTTTTCAAGGGTCTCTTTATCCCGCTGTAACAATTCTTCCGCTTTTTTCTTATCTGTAATATCGGTAAAAAGACATGCAAAAGTTGTAGGTCCCGTACGGAAAGCGTTCACCTGAAACCACCGGTCAAGAGGCCCAAATCTCTCTTCAAATTGTGCCGGTTCCCCGGAAAGAACAACCTTTCCATACCTCTCAAACCAAATCGGTTCTAATTGAGGAAAAAGCTCTAATGTGGTTTTTCCAAGTATATCTGCAGCCTTAAGCTCTCTTTGACGTTCAAATGCGGGGTTAACCATTAAATAGCGGACATCATACGGTTTCCCTTTCTCATCGAGAATGATCTCACCAAGACAAAAACCTTCATTCATCGTTTCAAAGAGCCTACGATAGCGTTGTTCACTTTCCCTGAGATCTCTCTCGGCTTGTTTTCGGTCAGTGATATCAAGAACGAAGGCTACTCCCTTATAACGCGTTTGATCAAGCGTGGCGCCAGCTATAATGATTGGAATACGTGTACCGCCTTTGCGGATATATTGTTTCTCATATGGCACTTTGTTGATTCCGGTGGAAATGAGTTCAGCGCGGGAAAGTTCATCAATGTACCGGTACTCCGGGGGCGTCATAGCGAGCCAGTCTATACGACCGGCCGCAAGATCGTCTCGAGAGAACCTTACCATATCAAGGAACTTATCGTTGGCATCAGTTATTTTACCGTCAATATTCCAGTAAAACACCCCAAAAAGACCGGATTCATAGAGTCTGCGCAGCCGCATTTCATTTTCTATAAGCGCATGTTCCAACTTTTTACGGTCGGAAATGTCCATGACCATTATGCGGCATACGTCCCCGGCTTTCTCTTTGGTAACAACGCATTCCAATTGACCGAAAAATGTGCTACCATCCTTCCGAAGAAGCCTGATTTCGCCTTTTTGAATACACCCCTCTAAAAAAGACTTTTTTAGGAACGCGGCAAACATTTCACGGTCATCAGGAACAATAAATAGTTGAAATCTTCGAGAAAGCATTCCCTTTCTCTCGATGCCCAGCATCTTACTTCCCGTAAGATTCGCATTGTGGATAATACCATGTACATCGAGCGTAAAATAGCCAGTTGGTGCAAAGTCATACAGGTCAAGATAGTTGTCTTTTACGCTTTCCAGATCAGCCTTGGTTCGCACCAGTTCTTCGTTTTGCATTTCAAGTTCGATTTGATGCGCCCGCAAACTCTCGTTGGCTTTGGCCAATTCCACAGTCCGCTGTTCAACCCGCTGTTCCAACTCCCGATACGATTTCCTTAATGCTTCTTCTGCATGCATCTTTTCTTCTGTGGCTTTTTTTAATGATAGTGCGTTTTTTACCGCTGAGCCCAGCCGCGAGATATTGGCTTTTAATAAATAGTCGACTGCTCCTTCTTTCAATATTTGGATTGCACTGTCGTCTTCTAAAAATCCTGAGACAATGATGAACGGGATGAGCGGATATTTTTCGCGCGCGATAAGCAGGGCTTCTTTTCCATCAAATTGAGGCAGTGCGTAATCGGAAAGAATAACGTCCGGCTTGAAATTCTCGAGTTCTTTTCTGAAATCACTTTCTTTAAATACGTTTTTATATTCGAAAGAAAATCCCTCATCAGACAGCTGCTCTGTTATGAGCTCGGTGTCAGCGGGGTTGTCTTCAACAATGAGAATACGCAACTTGTTAACCATGGATTTTCTTTGGCTGCGCATCAGGTTTTGGTGGCAGACAGACAATCGTAAACCAGAAATGTTCTATGGCATGCACCACGTTAATGAATTGATTGAAATCAATCGGTTTGGTAATAAAACAGTTGGCATGCAACTTGTAGGCATTGAGCATATCCGCTTCGGCTCCCGACATGCTAAGCACCACGACGGGAATGCTTTTTAGATGTTCATCTTCTTTGATCTCCTTGAGCACCTCACGCCCATCTTTTTTAGGAAGATTGAGATCGAGAATGATAAGATCTGGACGAACAGCGTTTTCATACTGCCCCAGTTTTCGAAGATAGTCGATGGCTGCTTCCCCATCACATACTGCGTGAAGATTGCTCAGGAGTTTTGATTCAACGAGTGCTTCTTTTGCAAGCTCAACATCTCCGGGATTGTCTTCTACCAGCAAAATATCGACTCTCTTACAGGGCACTGATTTATCCATGTGTTGCTCCTTGCGTGAGGTTGGCGAAAATAAAACCCTGTCTGAAGGTATAATCCCACCCAGTACGGACATTCTAATGTACAGCTATTTTCATGCAGATGACAAGGCACATGCTCGGAACTTCATACATTTCTCACTCGACGACTCTGAAATTAATATATTTTATCTACATATTTGATCGCGTCATGTCAATTATACATCAATATAAAAACATTTAACACATCAATGACCTATATCTTATTCATTAGGTCTTTGTTTTTAAAGGAAGGGACACTCATAATGTTGATTGGTCACTGGTAAGGTTACCGTAAAAGTAGTTCCTACACCTTTAGTACTCTGCATCTCGATTTTCCCGCAATGAATATCAACAATTTCGCGACTAACAGCCAGGCCAAGCCCTGTCCCCTTGGGTTTGGTGGTATAGAATGGCTCGTAAATCCTTTTCATCTCTTGTTCATCCATGCCTATACCGGTATCGGTGACTGATATTTTCCATGTTTCACGAATGGGCTTTTGTACGGTCAAGGTAATCGTACCTGATTTGTCGTGCAATGACTGGTAGGCATTGTCGAGGATGTTGCCGCACAGCATCTTTAGCTGTGTAACATCTGCTTCAATAAAGTCACCTTCCTTGCAGTCAAGATTCTGCCTCAGTTCTACATTCCAGTCGGCATACTTTGCAGTAACAGTAACGATACAATCTTTTATCAATTCGCACATATTGAGTTTCTCAATATTAAGGGTCTTGATGCGTGTAAAACCCAATAGATTAGCGATGATTTGATCGCTTTCAAGTATCTTTTTGTTGATGGTTTCAAAATGTTTATCAAGGGCGGGATTTTTTGCTTTCCTACGCACATTGTATAGGGCTGCCCGTATAGCTGCAAGGGGATTTCTTAATTCATGGGCAATGGTAGCAGATAATCTACCCACATCTGCCATCCTCCGCGAGCGATCCAATTGTGCGTTTGAGTGTAATAACTCATTTGTTTTTTCGCTTACCATCTTTTCAAGGGTTTCCCTGTCGCGTTTTAAAACTTCCTCTGCTTTTTTGTGTTCAGTGATGTCCCAACAAACGGTGGTCATATGAATCGCTCGCCCTGTTTTATCACGATGAACTTTCCCTCTTGTGGCAATGTGGTGAATACTCCCATCAGGCCATACAATACGATATTCTGTGTCATATTCTCCTGTTTTGACTGCCCTGGCAAGTGACGTTCGAACGGCAACGCGATCTTCTGGATAAATGAGTTTAAAAAACTCTTCCTCTTTCCCCGTGAAAGTCTCTGGTTTAGTTCCCAAAAGACCGTGGACGCCGCTGCTCCATGTACGTTTGTTATTGACGATATCCCAATCAAGAATGCCCATCCTCGAGGAATGGAGTGCCAGGTTGAGTCGTTCACGGCTATCACGCAGTTCTTCTTCGACATGCTTGAGCTTGGTGATCTCTTTTTGGGTCCACAGTCGACTGACCTTATTGTCACCCATCGGTATGGGGATATAATCCCGCAGAAAGGTTCGCCCGTCCCGCATGAGAACTTCTTCATCGTGCACAATTTGTTTTTGTTTGACTATTGTTTGGATACGTGTCACAGCTTGATCTCGATCCATATACTCATTTTGAATCTTTTCGATCATTTCATGTGAAGTAAGATTCTTCATCTCGTCAGGCGACTCTTTCAAATTGTACATGTCGCAGAAGGCCTGGTTTGCAAACTCAACAATGTCATCACCGGTTACCAGAAGGACTCCAAAAGTCATGTTTGAGAGAACCAGATAAAACCGATCCAGTGCATTTCGGTAACGCGACTCACTGGCCAGTAGATTCACGGTTCGCTCTTGAACACGTTGCTCAAGCTCTTGATATGATTTTCTCAGTTCATCTTCGGCTCGTGCTTTCTCTTCCATGGTCCTTCGAAGTGTAATCGCATTATTAACCGCTGAACCGAGCCGTGAAATGTTCTGTTTCAACAGATAGTCCGAAGCGCCTGCTTTAAGCAAAGCCACGGCACCTTCTTCTTTTAATACCCCTGATACGATTATTAAAGGAATAAAGGGAAATGTAGCCTGAGTAACACGAAGGGCTTCAAGTCCACTAAAACCAGGTATCGCAAAATCGGACAAAATGACATCCGGCATGAATTTCTCTAGTTCTTTTCGAAATTCATTCTCTGTGCGAACCGTCTTATATTCAAAAGATAATCCATTCTCATGCAATTGCGCAGTCATAAGCACGGTGTCAGCTGGATTATCCTCAAGTATTAAAATTCTCAATTTATCAGCTTTCATAATCTTTTCATTGCCTGGATATACATAGTCTAGTCGATCAGACATGCAACCTGCGATTGCTTGAGACCAACGAACATCTTTAAAAATTCATAAAAACACTCATACATGATATTAATTGTACACTAATGGTCCACAATAAACATTAACTCTATTCTACTTTTAACTGATTTTTATCATTGATTATTAATCTCTCGCGGGACACTAATTGTGCATCGATCTTATGACCCTATGCGCTGCTATATTTTGTACATAATGCTTTTTATTAACAATGTCAGATAATAAAGACAGTAACTCAAAGTAGCTTGTTATATCCAGCTTAAGGAAGTAACCAAGGCGGGCATGAGACGCTGCAGAGACTTGTTAGGGCGCAACATCTTAAATAGAGTAACATATAGAATGGTACACGAAAAGGATAATCCTACACTTTTCACTTTTCTATCGTTATAGAAAGATCTGCACTCAATGGGGGTGAGGCAGATGACTGTCTATTCTGGATACATGATTCTATGCTAAGACATCATCGCCGGATTTAACCATTTGCATGGCGTCACCACGCGAATAATCAATGTGCCTGCCAATCGAAGAGGCAAGCACCGCCATGCAACCGACACAGTGTTCTGATGCTTCATCGATGCATCGTTTTCCGGGATAAATCTCGTATCTTTTTTTGTATTCTATCGGTGTGAAATTTGGCATGAGGACATTAGCACCCGCTTTGAGAGCGTCAACACGAAAATCCTTTTTCCCGACACTGCCCAGCGCCGTCGTCGCAGGAAGATGTGCGGTGCGTGTTACCATACGTGTCAGAGCAACAGCCTTAATAGTCATCTCAACACTGCCTCTTTGTTCCGCACCCAGAACAGTGGCTGCATGCGGAATGAACGGCCCTATGCCGATCATATCAAAATTGTTTTCGGCAAAAAAGGAAATATCGCCGGCTATATCTTCAACTGTCTGATTTTTGAGTCCTATAATGGCACCACACCCAACCTGATACCCGCACGAACGCAAATCATCAAGGCAACGAATTCTATTATTAAAATCCATCGCCGGGTGCAGATCCGCATAGAGTTGGGGATTGGTCGTCTCAATTTTAAGCAGATAACGGTCCGCGCCGGCATCTTTCCAGAGCTGATAATCGTCCCGGGACCGCTCCCCGACCGACAACGTAATTGCCATATCAAACCGACACTTAATTGTTTCAATGACATCCTTCAGCCACCCGGCGCTGATCTCATCGTCTTCGCCGGACTGAAGGACAACCGTTTTAATCCGAGCAGCGGCAATCCGTCCGACACTTTCAAGAATCTGTTCTTTCGTTAAACGGAAACGTTCAAGGCGTGTGTTGGTTTTATTGAGACCGCAATACGCGCACGTATTCTTACAAAAACTTGAAAATTCGACGATTCCACGCAAAAGGATTCCATCGCCCATGTAGAGTTTACGAACACGATCAGCCTCTGCAATCAGAGCTTCCACGGTGGCTGCATCGTTGCTTTTAAGATAGTCAATTATTTCAGATGTTTTCATGAGTTCTTCTTGTCACTTGTCGGATAATTGCGTTAAGGTTGGAGTGGTGTGCAAAGATGTCATTGCAACCGTTTGGACAACGTATCACATAGAGACCTGTAAAAGAATTAACCTTAATCGTGAGCCAACTTTTGAGCATATATGCATTATATATGCACTTCCCTACACGTATTTATCCCGCGAACCAGCATCTATTTCGGTGAACATCTTATTGAGCATGTGCTGTTCATCGGGTGATAGATCATTCTTAAAACGGTTTATCAACTCATATCCCTGGCGCCGGACTTCCGGCGACGCAAAATCCTCAAGATACTCCTTGAGCGTTATCAGAGCATTGACGTTACACATTTTCTTAATGGCACCTGGTTTTGCCAGATCCATAAACGCGGCACCAGTACGCTCTTTACGGTAACACGCCGCGCAAAAACTGGGTATATTGTTCTGGCTGATAAGCAGGCCGACCATTTCCTCAAGCGAACGATGGTCACTCGTTGCAAACTGTCCCGCTGATGCATCAACACCGCCCGTTGAATACCCACCCGGAGTTGTACGCGAAGCAGCACTGATCTGAGAAACCCCGCGATTTATCAATTCATCGCGCATTGACGCGTTTTCGCGCGTTGAGAGTATTAAACCGGTATAGGGAACTGACAAGCGGATGACAGAGACAATCCGTTTAAAATCGTCATCGGAAACTTTATACGGTGTCTGCTCAAAGAAATTAATTCCGGCTGCGGGTTCAAGGCGCGGAACAGAAATAGTATGGGGACCGACACCGTGGCGCTGTTCCATTGCTTCCACGTGCATAAGCATTGCCAGAGTATCAAACCGCCAATCATACAGCCCGTATAAAACTCCAATGCCGATATCATCAATACCGGCAGCAAATGCCCGGTCAACAGCATCAAGCCGGTTGTCCGGGTCATGTTTTGCCGTTCCAGCCGGGTGGACACACCGATAGGTCTGTTCGTGGTAGGTCTCTTGGAAAATCTGAAACGTGCCGATACCGGCTGCCTTGAGCTTAAGGAAATCATCGACTTTTACCGGGGCACAGTTGATATTGATACGTTTAACGGCATTATTGCCGACTCGCACGCCATAAATGGCCCGGATAGCTTCGATATAGAAATCTATTCCCGAGGGTTCTTCTCCGGCAACAACAAGAATCCTCTTATGCCCGCCTTCGAGAAGCCGGACAGTCTCACTCTTGATTTCGTCAATGGAAAGATGGCGTCGTTCGATCTTGTTGTCAGCGGTGAAGGCGCAGTATGCGCATCGGTTGGAACAAAAACTGGTGATATACATCGGCGCAAACATTACAACCCGGCGACCGTAAATGGCGTCTTTAACATATGAAGCACACTTCTGGATGTCCTCAATTGCCTGCGGATCACGGGCACACAGCAGAGTTGCCGTCTCATCTAACGTAAGTCGTTTGAGCCCGCGAGCCTTGGCTAAAATGCGAGCAATATCGTCGCGAGTTGCCTTTTCAGCAGTGGAAAGCAGAGTAAATATTTTCTGTTCATTGATATAATGCATAGTTACATTTCCAAACTTTTTTATTTTTTTTCTTTACGGTAATGATTAAGCAGATCGACGACTTTTTTCGGCGTCATTTCCCCATAAATCTTTTCGTCAATCATAATGACCGGTGCCAGCCCGCAGGCCCCGAGACACCGTGCTTCCTGCAACGTAAACAACTGGTCGTGCGTCGTTTCGCCTATGGTGATCTTCAGCTCTTCTGTAAGCGTATCAAGCAGATCACTGGCACCTTTGACATAACACGCCGTACCAAGACAAATAGCGATCGTGTGTTTTCCTTTAGGTTTAAGATTAAAATAATGATAAAACGTCGCCACCCCCCAGATATGTGCTGTCGGTAAGTTCATGATATGCGCGATTTCATTCATGACATCTTTATCGAGATACCCGTATAAATTCTGCGCTTTGTGCAGAATCGCAATCAAGTACGATTCAGGGCGGTCCTTTTTCTTGACCGTTTCGATATATGATTTCAATTCTTCCATCTTGGCGTCGCTGGTAATGGTTGTCATATTAATCCTCTCTATTTTACTATCGGATGATCCGGTATTATGCCGCGTGGTTCCTTTGCGTGATAATGGGTGTGCAAAAGTTTGTGCGACTTATCACTATTGGGCTTACCCAGATATTCTTTGTACAACCGCTGGACATGAGGATTTTCATGGCTGCGCCGGATTGTCTTAACGCGATCAATGTTATAGAGCACTTCGGCTCGCTTGCGCAGCGCTTCTTCATCGAGAGGTATGGTATTGACTCCTGCATACGGCTGACCACCGCCGCCAATACATCCTCCCGGACATCCCATGATTTCGATAAAATGGTACTTATTATCTGTGCGGACCATATCAAGTAATTCAGCTGCATTACCCAGACCATGGGCAACGGCAACACGGATTTCCTTGCCATTCATGACAACGCTGGCTTCTTTGATTCCCTTCAAGCCACGGATATCGGTAAACTCAATATTCTCCAGTGTCTCGCCGGTATAAATCTCATAAGCCGTTCTCAGTGCAGCTTCCATAACACCGCCGGTTGTGCCGAAAATTGCGCCGGCACCGGAAGAAAGACCCATGATCTGATCAAACGATTCACCCGCGATGTTCGGAAAACTGATTCCCGCCGACTTGATCATCCAGGCTATTTCACGGGTTGTTACCACAATATCCGTTGAAGGATTGATCTCGGGACGAGATGCTTCATATTTTTTTGCGGTGCAGCACATAATACCCACGCTGATAATATCTGACGGATCACGTTTTATTTTATCAGCAAAATAGGTCTTGGCTAATGCGCTCATCATGGACATGGGTGACTTACAGCTCGACACGTTTTCGATAAGATCAGGATGAAATTGCTCCAATGATTTCATCCAGGCGCTGGAACAGGAGGTAATCATCGGCAATTTCCCCTTACCGGATATACGCGAAAGAAGTTCATGAGCTTCTTCCATGATAGTCAGGTCTGCGCCGAACTGTGTATCAAAGACATAGTCAAACCCCAGCTTACGCAGGGCGGCAACAAGCTCTTTTTCAAGATTTTTTGGTTCCATGCCAAACGCTTCACCGATAGCAGCACGAACAGACGGAGCAAAATGGGCTACCTTTACTTTTGATTTATCGCCCAGTGCCTGGAACAATTCCTGCGTATAACTTTTCTCAACGAAGGCCGCCGTAGGGCAGACATTGATACACTGACCACAGGTCGTGCAGACGCTATCTTTAAAAGGCATGTCATAGGCTGGAATAACAACCGTTTTGAAACCACGGTGTGCATAACCGAGGTTATGGACTTTCTGAATTTCGGAGCACATACGCACACACCGTCCGCACAGAATACATTTTTGAGGATCCCGCACGACAGCTACCGAGGACACATCTTTATCGTATCGTTTCCGTTCTCCCTCAAAATGACGTTTTTTAATGCCCATCGTATGGGCCAGACGCTGTAGTTCGCAATTCGAATCACGTTCGCAGGTATGACAATCCGTTGGATGATTATCTAAAATCAGTTCAACGATGTCGCGCCGGGCACGCCGAATCTCTTCGGTATTGGTATGGATCTTCATTCCTTCTGATACCGGGAACGCACAGGAAGCCACGTAATTGCGCATTCCTTCGACTTCGACGATGCAGACGCGACAGGCTCCTTCGATCGAAAGTTTCGGATGATAACATAATCGCGGGATATGAAACCCCAGCAGATCGGCTGCCTGCATGACCGTCTGCCCCGGCTGAACCTGGTATGCTTTATCGTTAATGTATATCGTAATGTTTTTCGTTGTCATTGGCTGGCTCCTAATTCGATGTTTTCGTGATAGCTTTAAATTTACATGATTTGAAACATAATCCGCATTTTATGCATTTTGTCTGATCGATCTCATGGCGCAGCTTCGGTGTTCCCGTGATAGCTACCGTTGGGCAAGATCGACGACATACGGTACATCCGACACACTTATCGGTGATGGTATACGTCAGCAGTTTGTTGCAATAATTTGATCTGCATTTTTTCTGGTGAATATGCTCTTCATACTCGCTCCGGAAATTCTTTATGGTACTGAGAACAGGGTTGGGAGCAGATTGGCCCAGACCGCACAACGATGCCTTTTTTATATTCGACCCGAGCCGTTCAAGTTTATCAATGTCGCCTTCTTCACCCTTGCCTTCGGTAATGCGCGTCAATATCTCCAGCATTCGCTTCGTGCCTTCCCGGCACGGCGTACATTTACCGCATGATTCGTTTTGGGTAAATTCAAGGAAGAATTTTGCAATATTTACCATGCAGGAATCTTCGTCAATAACGATCATCCCGCCTGAGCCCATAATAGATCCCGCCTTGGCAAGAGAATCATAATCAATTTTGGTATCGAGATATTGTTCAGACAAGCATCCACCGGACGGTCCGCCCGTTTGGATTGCTTTGAATTGTTTGCCGTTGGGAATGCCGCCACCGATATCATAGATCATGTCTCGCAGAGTCGTCCCCATAGGGACTTCAACTAGTCCGGTATTATTGATCTTTCCTGCCAGCGCAAATACTTTGGTACCTTTACTCTTCTCAGTCCCAATAGAACTGAACCATTCGGCTCCATCAAGAATAATGACTGGTATATTGGCCCAGGTCTCCACATTGTTGATAACAGTCGGTTTTCCAAAGAGCCCCTGAACAGACGGAAAGGGCGGACGGGGACGCGGCATACCGCGAAACCCTTCAATGGAATGCATCAGTGCGGTTTCTTCGCCGCAGACAAATGCACCCGCCCCGAGGCGAATTTCTATATCAAACGAAAAGGGTGACTCCAGAATATTTTTTCCAATAAAACCTTCAGCTTTAGCGGCACTTATGGCGCGCTCAAGCCGTTGCACCGCCAGAGGATATTCCGCTCGGATATACACAATCCCCCGATTGGCGCCAACAGCGTAGCCGGCAATCAACATTCCCTCTAGCACCGTATGCGGATCTCCTTCGATAGCGCTGCGGTCCATAAACGCTCCCGGATCTCCCTCATCAGCATTGCAAATGACAAACTTTTCATCGCTTTGTTCCCGAGCAGTCAACTCCCATTTGAGCCCCGTTGGAAATCCCGCCCCACCACGACCGCGTAACCCTGACTTTTTTATTTCTGCAATGACCTCTTCCGGCATCATATCAGTTAATACCTTCGCAAGCGCTTGATATCCGTGCACCTGCAAATAGTCGTCTATATTGTCAGGATCGATAATACCGCAGTTGCGCAACGCTATGCGCATTTGTTTGGAGAAAAAAGGCATTTCGCCAAAAATAGAGTGAGAATGGTTGTGCAATTGATCATTTTCTGTTTTGTCCATAGAAAAACTCCGTTATTTAATGATGTATTCTTTGATGGCTTTGCCGCCAACAACATGCTTTTCAATGATCTCTTTTGCACGCTCGGGCGTCACCTTACCATAGGTGACTGGCTTTTTACCATCCTGGATGATATCGACCGTTGGCTCCAGGTTGCATCGTCCGAAACAGCCCTTCTGGCTGAGATAGACGTTCTTTAATCCGTTTTTTAAAGCCTCTTGAAAAACACTCATAACCTCTTTTGAACCAGCGGCAATTTCGCATGTTGCCATGCCGACATAGACCTTACTCGGGGCGTGATAGCCCCTGTCAGCAAGTCTTTGATGGGATGCGACCTTCTTCTCATTGACAAGTTCCAGCGGTGTAGCCATTGTTCCTCCTGCGTGCATCACAATTCTGCTCACTCTTGTTTTGGCAAAACTGCTCCCGGCACGTTCAATGTATTAACAAAATAGATGACGCTTTCCAGTTCCAGCTCAAGATTAACATTATTAATGACAACATCTTCAGGACATCTCAGGCGTATGGGCGCGAAATTGAGTATCCCCCTGATGCCCGCACCGATCATTAAGTCTGCCACTTGCTGGGCAGCAATATCGGGAACAGCAATAATGCCAATCTTGATTTCATTTTTTCGGATATATTCAGGCATTTCATCGATGTGTAGAACAGGAATGACTGTTTTACGATCGTATTTTGTGCTATCTACTTCAAATGCAGCCATTATTTTGATTCCTTCTTTTTCAAATCCGCGATATTTTGTTAGTGCAGTACCGATATTGCCCAATCCGGACACGATAACGTTCTGCACCCGATCTTTGCCGAGTATGGTGTTAAGTTTTTCTATCAAAGCTTCGACGGTGTACCCACCTCGTTTGTTGCCGATGATACCAAAAAGAGAAAAATCTTTGCGAACCTGTTCAGAAGTAACCCCGATAGCATCTGCGAGATTATCAGAAAAAACTTTCACAAATCCCAAAGACTTAAGTCGATGCAGAGAGTTTTTATACCGTGAAAGACGAATGATACAATTCTTATTGGTTATCATATTATGTTATCTCAAATCACATTAATGAGATAAGTTTACACCTTATAAAACAAAATGTCAAGCGTTAATGTGAAACTATTCACATTACATTTAAATAAACGTCGCTTTTCTCTTTTTGCCGGGGTTTAAAAAAAGGGGATGACGAAAGTTGCGACTGATATTCTCTTCAAATTATAACCTGAGAAGCTTCGTCGTGAGACTATCGGAAGTTGGTAAATTGAAGGGGCAGAGAAAATTCGGCGGCCCGCAAAAGAGTCATGGCATTCTGCAGTTCGTCTTTTTTCGGGGATATGACCCTGACCTTTTCACCTTCTATCTGTGCCTGAACCTTACATTTTGAGTCTTTGATCAATTTAACAAGCTCTTTGGCCTTGTCTGAAGGAAATCCACTCACCAGCTCTATTGTCTGGCGCACCGTTCCCTCGAACGCCTGCTCGGGGGTCCCGTTTTTCATTGATTTAAGCGACACGCTCCGTTTGGCCATGCGGCCCTCTACGATATCCCGTAATGCACGCATTTTAAAATCATCATCGGCTATCAGCGTTATTTTTTTAGCCGTTTTATCATATTCAATGGTTGACTTGCTGCCTTTGAAATCAAATCGCTGGGTTAGTTCTTTCTGCGCTTGGTTGATGGCGTTCTCAACTTCCATGAAATTGACTTCAGACACAATGTCAAAAGAATAATTATTTGCCATAGATAATCCCCTCTAAAAGCAGAATCCCCCTTATTTCCTTTTTTTAGAAAAAGAAATCAAGGGGGATCCGTCCGGTTGTTTATTTCTTACCAATAATCTTAAAAACTTTCGTGCCACATGCACAGGTTCCTGAAACTGCCTTCATACCATTTTTCATGATCACTTCTTTAGGATCTTTCACTTCAACCTGCTTTTTGCACTTCATGCAACGCGCTTCTGCCATAGTAGCCTCCCTGATGAGATATTATGATGCCTACATTTTATACTCTTTAGAAAGATTTGTAAATACCCTGCTCTTTCTTCCCTGCTCATGCCTAGTGCCGGCTCATTCTTAACGCCTCTATCCGCGCCAGGATAGGTGGATGGCTATACTCAATGAATACCTTCAACGGGTGGGGAGTGAGATTTCCGAGGTTATCGACGGTTAATTTCTTGAGTGCAGTAACCATCGCCTCAGTGTCGCCATAGGTGCTCCCAGCGTACGAATCAGCCTCAAATTCATAGCGCCGTGACAGAACATGTCCAAAAATGGATATAAGAGCACTTACCGGAGAATATATAAACCCGAAAAAGAGCAAACTCGTATATATTGAGACATGGCTCATACCAAAAGCCAGCGAGAGATCATGATTGTTGAGAAACAGAGATAACAGAAAGAACATGCAACCGCTCGATATAACCGAAAGTATTATCATTTTTTTGATATGTCCTTTTTTATAGTGTCCCATTTCATGTGCAAGGATTGCAACAAGTTCTCCCGCTGTTTGACGGGCAATCAAAGTATCAAAAAGTACGATACGCTTCAATCCGCCGAAACCGGTGAAAAATGCGTTTGCTTTACTGGAACGGCGGGATCCGTCCATGGTAAAAATACCTTTGAGTTTAAAGTCCTGTTGGCGGGCATACCGTTCTATTGCTTGTTTGAGATCTCCCTCTGCAAGAGGTGTGAATTTATTAAAAAGAGGCATAATGACGACAGGCGCGATAAATGTCAAAACCAACGAAAATATAGTTACTGCTCCCCAACTGTAGAGCCATGCATATGAATGGACGTTTTCAAAGAACCAGAGAATACAGGCAAGTATCAACCCGCCTATAATAACGGAAAGAGCAATACCCTTGATAAAATCAAGAATAAAGGTAGTGACAGTTGTTTTGTTAAACCCGTATTTTTCTTCGATGACGAATGTATGGTAGAGAGAAAATGGTAAATGAATGAACTGGTACACGACAAGCAGTATTCCACAAAAGATCAAACCGGTCAACAGACTCCCGGCACCAAACGTTCGGGCGTATTCGTCAAGGACATTAAACGCACCGGTCAGAACAACTGCTACCATGAGTGCCGTAGTGATAGCACCCGATATAAGGCCAAAGATCGTGTTTTCGCGCAAATATCTCTGAGATCTTCGGTATTTCTCCTCATCATAAAACCCCCGGAATTCGTCCGGGAGGATTTCGCTGATGTTTTTTATGTTTAGGCTTTCAACGACAACAGAGAGCACAAAGTCAAACAGAAGAAGACCCACGACAAGTATACGATAGAATTCCATCATTTCGCATCCACCCTTATAGGTAACATAACAAATGGAACACCTTTCAAATAACATTTTTTTTGAATGGCAAACGTCGTGAAATTGTGCAACCACCGAGACAGAATAGATTCATCAGGAAAGACCAGTTGCCCGCCAAAAAATACCGCCTGTGAAAATTTTTCACATATGCGGGGACTAATTTCCTCGACTTCATCAATGACGTTCGTTCCTACTTTGGTAATACTATCGGCGTGATATCCCTGTGAACGCATATAGTAGACGTACTTCACGCTTTCCGTCTGCAACATTGCTTCAAGATTATCGATCTCTTCGCTTCCTTTAAAATTGCCCGAATCAATGACACCGACCTGCACAAAAATGTAATTTTTAAAAACCGGGCCAAAAAACCGTACGATCCCGAACAGTGTGTGCAAACCAAGCCCGTTGAATCCGTTGACAAAGAGCACTGCTGTTTTGGCATTGAGATCAAATTGTGTTGTAGGATTGCATACCGGTTCAACAGCAACTGCAGCAACGAGATCATTAAGCCGGTGAAGGATTTTGAGCGTTTTACGATAATGGCGACGAATACCCAGTGCCACTGCAATAAGTACTGATGTCCCGATAAGAGTTATCCATCCGCCTTCATCAAATTTAATTATAATCATTGAGCACAAAATAAAAACAGTGAGTACAAGCCCGATTCCATTTATCAAAATTCCTTTTCGCCACCTGTCCAGAGAAGTGCGACGCCGCCACCAGTGAACAACCATTCCCAGCTGAGATAATAAAAAGGTTATAAACACGTTGATACTATAAAGGACAACTAGAAATTGCACTGAACCCTGTGACAGGATGAGAAACACAAGTGCCGAAAGGCCCATAATAACCGTTCCATTTTGAGTGACGAAGCGGTCGCTTAAATTGGTAAATCGCGCGGGAAACCATTTATCCAGAGCCATATTGGCAAGAACCCGCGGACCATCGACAAATCCGGTTTGAGCCGCGACAAACAGCAGAACGGCCTCAGCAAAAAGTGTTATCCCGACCGCCCAGTATCCCGCCGGCCCCCATCCCGCTGTCATTTTTTCAAATAAAACGGCATTAAGAGTCTTACCAGGAACAAATTCGACGCTGTAAATCAAATAGGCTGTCATAAGACCAACCACCATGAACAGGAGCGAACCGGCCATATATTGCATCGTTCGTTTGGCAGTTTTTACGCGAGGTTCCCGTAAAACAGGCAGACCATTACTCACAGCCTCAATGCCGGTATAGGTACCTGCGCCCATGCTGTAGGCACGGATTATAATAAGAAACATGCCGATGTAACCTATTTCAGAATGGGTTTGAGTAACATCGTGATGAACACTTCCGACAAAAGTGGCAATTGAGAGCGGATGAGCTACCAAAGCGTAGATGACCATGAAAAGATGGGAAATTACGAACAGAAGAAAAATAGGCATTAAGACCAATACCGATTCCTTAACCCCTCTGAGATTAAGAATGATGAGCAGAACTAAAATGACCGCAGCAAACCACAGTTTGTAAGCCAGAAAGGGTGCAGGAAGAAAGCTGAAAATCGCGTCAGAACCGCTTGCAATCGAAACTGTTATCGTAAGAACGTAATCAATGATCAGGGCACACCCTGAAACCATGCCCGCAGTAGGTGACAAGAGCTTGCTTGCAACCAGGTACCCACCACCGCCCGAAGGAAATTGTTCAATGATTTGACTGTAGCTTGCACTGATTATGACAATAGTGAGCGC
>JBELAT010000150.1:0-5069 GCA_049508565.1 Endomicrobiales bacterium
GGTTTTAAATCCTTCCAATCTCACAGTAAATCTAAGTCGCAGAGTATGTTGCGTGTAAAGTGAAATGTAAAAAACGCGGAGCTTTATAATAAAGTTATAGAGGGGCATATGAAACTACTGGTTACCGGCGGCGCAGGGTTTATTGGGTCGAATTTTATTCGCTATATCTTAAAAGAGCACCCCTCCTATGAGGTGATTAATCTTGATAAGCTCACCTATGCGGGAAATCTAGAAAATCTTAAAGATGTCGAAAAAAGTTCCCGGTATACATTTGTTAAAGGTGATATTTGCAATGCTAAAGTTGTTAATAGGCTCACTCCCCAGGTTGATGCAATAATTAATTTTGCCGCTGAAACACACGTGGATCGTTCGATTCTAACCCCTCAATCTTTTATCGAGACCGATGTGCGGGGAACTTTTACGCTTCTTGAAGCCGCAAAAAAGTATAAGATTAAACGCTATATTCAAATCTCCACAGACGAAGTATACGGCAGCATCGCCCGGGGATCGTTTACTGAAAAAAGCCCGTTATCGCCCAACAGCCCCTATTCGTCATCAAAAGCCGGCGGTGATCTTCTGGTGCGCTCATATTTTATTACGTACAATGTGCCCGCGATCATAACCCGCTCATCCAATAATTTCGGTCCCTCACAATACCCGGAAAAAATCATTCCATTATTTATTACCAATGCGCTCGAAAATAAACCATTGCCTCTGTACGGTGACGGGAAAAATGTGCGCGACTGGCTGTATGTTGTCGATAATTGTCGGGCAATCGATGCCGTCCTTCATCGCGGTCGCGAGGGAGAAGTATACAATATCGGCGGCGGAAACGAAATAACCAATATTGACCTGACGAAACTGATTCTCAAAAAGCTCGGTAAACCGTCGTCATTGATTGTTCGTGTTCCGGATCGCCCTGGTCATGATAGACGATATTCGCTTGATTGTTCCAAGCTTAAAAAAGAGCTTAACTATTGTCCCGACACTGATTTTACCGCTGCACTTGCTGAGACCATCGATTGGTATTGTTCCCATCAGGCATGGTGGAAGAAATTGAAAAATAAAGAATTTAAAGAATATTATAAAAAACAGTATAAAAGTAAAAAGTCATAACAACCTGTTAAAAAGTATGTATCTTTATGTGGTAAATACTTTTTCAAGAACAAAGAAAAGCTTGATCTCTTAAAACGTAGTTGCCACATACTCTTCTGATGCAATAAATAACAAGAAGTTTAAAATTTCTTCAATCGCTAGAATGGTTGTATCATTACATATTAAATCGGAAATTTATGAAAATACTTATCACTGGAATTACTGGTCAGCTTGGCACTGCATTGACCGATGCGCTCGAAGATGACCATGAGATCATTGGTCTGTGTAAGGACTCACGTTGCCCCGATCATACCACTATCAGAGCAGATCTTACTAACTGGAAAGCAGTCTATGATGCAGTTACTCGGATCAATCCTGATATAGTCATTCATGCCGCCGCTCAATCAAATGTTGATGCCTGTCAAAGAGATCCCGATCAAGCATATCGTGTCAATGCTTTGGGAACTCGTAATATCGCTGCTGCCTGCCAGCGCTTTGATGCCGTAATGCTCTATGTATCAACTGATTATGTTTTTTCCGGCACTAATGCGCCCAAGGAAGGGTACACGGAATTCGATGCGCAATCACCGACCAGTGTGTATGGTCAGTCTAAATGGCAGGGCGAAGAATTCGTCAGAACTTTATTGAACCGTTACTTTATTGTACGTACTTCCTGGTTGTTTGGAAAAACGCGGGCTAATTTCGTCAGCCAGATCGTTGATGCAATCAACGAAAGTAAACCCTATACAGCTGTTGATGACATGTTCAGCGCTCCCACACTGGTCAACGATCTTGCGGGTGGGATTACGAAACTCATTAGCACCCCTCTTTATGGAACATATCATCTCACCAATACCGGTTTTGCATCACGCTATGAAATAGCTTCTTTCATAGCGACACAGCTGGGACTGCCCCTTACCACCGTTAAAAAAGCTTCTTTAAAAGAGCTGCGGTTGTCCGCCCCCCGTCCGGCATTTTCGGCTTTACGTAACTATATATGGGAACTAAACGGATTTGAGCCTCTGCGTTCATGGCAGGATGCAGTCGCCGCGTTTATCGAGGGGAAACGATGAGAACAATCTGTGTTGTTGGAACAGGATATGTGGGTCTCGTGACCGGGACATGTCTTGCGGAGCTTGGTCATAGTGTCGTGTGTGTTGACAATGATATACATAAGATTGAGCAGCTCAAAAAAAATAAAATGCCCATTTATGAGCCGGGGCTGGAACTCCTGGTCAAAAAGAATGTTACAAGCCGGCGGCTATCGTTTTCTATAGACCTCAAAACAGCGGTAAAAAAGTCGGAAATTATTTTTATTGCTGTCGGGACACCGCCGCGTGACGATGGGTCGGCAGATCTGTCGTATGTTGAAAATGTTGCCTGTCAAATCGCTCGAAATATGGACAGCTACAAACTGATTGTTGATAAATCCACCGTTCCGGTTGAGACGGGGGAAAACGTTGAAGTGACAATCCGCCGCAATCTTAAAAAGTCGGTTTCGTTCGATGTCGCATCAAACCCGGAGTTTCTTCGCGAAGGATCAGCAGTGTATGATACATTCAATCCTGACAGAATCGTTATCGGTGTAAAAACAAAAAAGGCTGAACAACTTCTGAAAGAAATTTATGCTCCCATAAAGGCCCCTGTCATTGTGACGGATATTAAGAGTGCTGAGATAATCAAACATGCATCTAATTCGTTTTTGGCCATGAAAATATCGTACATAAATGCCGTTTCTAACATCTGTGAACGAACCGGTGCAGACATTGCTAAAGTAGCTGAAGGTATGGGTTTGGATAAACGTATCGGAAGATCGTTTCTCAATGCGGGTATCGGATTCGGCGGGTTTTGCTTCCCCAAAGATTTAGAAGCTTTTTACTGGATATCCAGGAAAATGGGGTATGAATTCAACCTGCTTAAAGAAGTCATGGAAATCAACAAAGGCCAGCGCGTGATACTGGTTAAAAAAATTGAAGATGCATTATGGAATCTCAAGGGGAAGGTTATTGGAGTGTTAGGACTTGCGTTTAAACCTGATACTGACGATATGCGGTTTGCCCCTTCGATCGATATCATTTCAGACCTGCAAAAGGCGGGTGCTTCTGTCAGGGCCTATGATCCTCAGGCAGTCAAACGGGCTCAAAGCATACTTAAGGATGTTATATATGCAAAAACACCGTATGAAGCGGCCAGGGGTGCAGACTGTCTGGTTATTATAACTGAATGGGATGAATTTAAAAAAATGGATTTGAAGCGGATCTCGAAATTATTAAAGCATCCCATCATCATTGACGGTCGCAATATGTTTGATCCTGTCGTAATGCGTGAACTAAAAATTGTTTATAAGAGTATGGGTAGAGAGGAATAACTTATGCGTGTGCTAATTACCGGTGGAGCGGGGTTTCTGGGCTCTCATTTGAGCGATATGTTCTTAGGCAAAGGACATACGGTGGTGGTCATGGACAATCTTATCACCGGGGATTTAAAAAATATCGAGCATTTGTTTAATAATGATCGTTTCTCTTTTATCAAACAGGATGTTACAAATTTTATACATGTTCCGGGAAAAGTTGATGCTGTCCTGCATTTTGCTTCCCCGGCCAGTCCCATCGACTATCTGGAACATCCTATCCCGACTTTAAAAGTGGGGTCTTTGGGAACTCATAAGGCACTGGGACTTGCTAAGGAAAAAAAGGCTATTTTTTTAATGGCCTCTACCAGCGAAGTGTATGGTGACCCGCTCGTAAATCCTCAACCGGAAACCTATTGGGGAAACGTTAACCCTATAGGGCCGCGCGGAGTATATGATGAGGCAAAACGATTTGCCGAGGCTATGGCGATGGCGTATCATCGCTATCACAAAATGCCCGTTCGTATTGTTCGGATATTTAATACCTATGGTCCCCGCATGCGTCGTCATGATGGACGAGCGGTACCTGAATTCATTGCTCAGGCCCAGAAGAATAAGCCTGTTACCGTTTTTGGCAAGGGAACACAAACCCGATCGTTTTGTTATGTGTCTGATCTGGTAGAAGGAATTTATAAATTATTATTGTCTGACTGTAATGAACCCGTCAATATCGGAAATCCCTATGAGATTACACTCAATGAATTAGCTCACAACATTATCACGCTCACCCACAGCCGGTCTCGCATAGTTTACAAACCTCTTCCAGTTGATGATCCCCGGGTTCGCTGGCCTGATATAACAAAGGCCAAAAAAATCCTGAAATGGGCACCCAAAATCCCTCTTACCATAGGCTTACAAAAAACGATTGATTATTTCAGTGCTTCTCGCTAATGATTGTAATTGGTGCGAAAATATATCATTGTTTCCTGACAGCAAAAAATTCCACATTGTTGACAAAAACAAATTATCGTCGGTGGTTTGGTGCTCGAGCCGGACTGCTGCGTGAATTTTATAAAGATTAGATGGGAGAATTACTATGCTCGATGTTCTGCTTTTCCGGCCCTATGTGCCCGGGGTGCTCACTGACAAGTGTTCGCTTGGATTAGTGTATGTAGCTACGTCTCTGGCTAATCAAGGGGTAACCGTAAAAATAATTGATGAAGTAGTGACACCAAACTGGCAGGCCGAAGTAGATAAAGCGCTCGATTCATCTATTGTATGTGCGGGCGTTAGTGTTATGACAGGCAGGTCCATCAAATCCGCACTTGAATTTTCAAAAAGAATTAAAGAAAAACTGGGAGTTCCTGTTGTGTGGGGAGGTATACACCCCAGCTTTCTCCCGGAACAAACGTTAAAAAATGAATATGTAGAGATAGTTGTCATCGGTGAAGGAGAAAGATCTTTTTGCGAAATCGTTAAAAGCCTGAAGAATAAGCAATCGGTCAGTCACATAAAAGGGATCGGATTGAAGGAAAACAGCAAAATACATTTAACGGGAAAAGACACCAATTATTTTGATTTAAACACTCTTCCTGTTCCTGATTTCGGCCTTATTGATACTGAA
>JBELAT010000151.1:0-5030 GCA_049508565.1 Endomicrobiales bacterium
CCTGGGGCCCGGTTGGAATGGGATACCTGACCGGGAAAATAGATGATCGAGCGAAGTTCGACACGAAAACGGACCTTCGAGCACAGTTCGATCGCTTTACTCCGGAAAACTTAATAGCAAACAGGCCGGCTGTTGATTTTCTCATAAAATTTGCGCAAAAAAAGAATGCGACACCTGCTCAAATTGCCCTTGCATGGCTTTTGGCGCAGAAGCCATGGATTGTTCCAATCCCCGGTGTACGCAACATAGATGACTTGAATGAGGACTTAGGTGCAATTAATGTTCAGCTGACGTCAGCGGATATTAGTTTGATCGAAGCTGCTTTCTCTAAAATCAAGGTGCAGGGCGGTCGTATGTCTGAAAAATACATGAGAGAGGTTGATCAAGCAGATTAAGTTATCTCTAACACTTCTCATTGCATAAGATAATGTCCTCAAGTCAGTAAAAGATTCGAACATAATCCGTGACAAAGGAGGATTACAATGCGTATAGGTATTCTTGGTTCAGGTTTGATGGGGGGTAAACTCGGAACGCTTTTTGCGCGTACCGGACATGAGGTGATTTTCAGCTATTCACTCGATCAGAAAAAAATGGCTAAGCTTGCTCGAGATGCTAAAGCGATGACTGGCACACCTAGAGAGGCGGCGGAGAACGCCGACGCCGTTTTGCTGGCTGTGCATTGGTCTCGCGTCAAAGATGTGCTGCATCAGGCGGGAGATTTGTCTGGCAAAGTCGTCCTGTCATGCTCACTCCCCATGAATAATGAAGACACCGAACTTGTTGTTGCCCATACGTCATCGGGCTCGGAGAAGATCGCGAAGATGATCCCCAAGGCTAGGGTCGTCTCAACCTTCATGGTGCCAAGCGAGGTTTACTTTAGTGTTTTTGCGGCCCGGCACAGAGCCACAAGGCCTAGCCTTGTGTATTGCGGAGATGATAAGATTGCAAAGAAAGTTGCTGTTGAACTCATTCGAGACATAGGTTTTGAACCGGAGGACGCCGGTCCCTTGAGGATCGCCAGGTATACCGAACCTTTCATTTTGCTCCTCGCCCAACTAGCGTATGAAGGAAAGGGCGGACCCGAACTGGCATACCGGTTCATGCGGTTTGGGCAAACAAGTGTCCCGAAAAATAAAAAATAACGTGCGTAAGGATTTCGGCGCGAATCAGATGAGGAACCATGACTGCCGCTCCCTTTCACGGCATCCCTGAAGAAAAATATGAGGTCACTCCGTTAGAGCTGTTATTCGACCTCGTATACGCGTTCGCAGTTTCGCAGCTCTCGCATCATTTGTTAACTCATTTGTCATGGCGTGGAGTAGTCGAAACAATGGTGATGCTGATCGCCATCTTTGCTGTATGGTTTACTACGAGCTGGTCGGCCACCATGATTCGGGCCGATCAGCCGCGGACCCACAGGCTGGTATTAGCGGTGATGCTGATGGGTCTTTTCATGAACGCTTCTGTGACGAGGGCATTTACCTCTTCCGGCTGGACGTTTGTCGTTCCGTTACTGCTGATCCAAGTGGGGCGTGCTGTCTGGACTCTCGTAAATTCATCTGACGAGATATTCCGGAACCACTACTTTCGGGTGCTCATCTGGTTGAGCGTTACAACGCCCTTGTGGATCGCGGGTGCTGCGGTAAGCCAAGATGCCCGCTTGCTATGGTGGGCATTGGCCACCGGGATCGACCAGATAGGAAGGTGGCTGGCACATCCCATCCCGGGGCGGTGGCTGCAATCCGAGAACGTCGCTTTTGACGCTGATCACATGCTGGAACGCTGTCGTCAGTTCTTGCTTATCGCTCTTGGCGAAACGGTGGTTACAACAGGCGCGGCCATCGCGGGAGCGCGCATGACACTGATGACGTTGACAACAGGCACGGTCGCAATAGCGGGAACGGTCGCTCTGTGGGCGCTGAGTTTCGGGCGGTCGCATAAACTTATCCTTCGGCATGTGGAGAAGACCAGTGATCCGATTCGCACGAGCAGCCGCGCGGTAGACGCGGTTATGATTATGGTTGCGGGACTCATTGCTATGGCGGTCGCTAACGAAATGGTTATTTCGCGCCCGCATGAGCTCGGTTCGCTTTCGTTGAGCATGCTGATGGGCGGAGGGCCCATTTTATTCCTGGCTGCCCAAGGTTGGTATCTGTGGACGGAACTGCACGATAGACAACGACTGCATCTGATCGGCGGGGGTGCACTGCTGATCGTTGGCCTCTTCACGGTAGCCGTACCGTTCTATGGTGGATTGACTCTTATCGCCGCGACTCTTACGACTCTCGCGCTGTTTGAGCAACAGTAATGTTTTCTATGTCAAACGATTCGTTTGCTATGGATTATGATTCGGATGCCATTGAGCGGGGCGAAGATGCCAAGCACGGCCGCTGGCTCTCAGTACGATGATAGAACTTCTCAAGTTGTTCGACTGAAGAGACAATACACGTCATATACAACGGAACAACCAACAAACCGGTGTCTGCAGCCGCTTAACCATCTCTCCAACATAGCAATCACGCATAAAATCGTGCTATAATCTAAAAGAATTTGACATATTCTATAAATAATCGAAAGTTTTCACTTTTATGGTCCTTCTATTCTTAAAAAAGATCGCAGCCCCGATAAAATAAATAATATATAAATATAAATTGCTTGCAAAAAATTTACATAATAACTACAATATAATTATGAGTGAGATTACTTTTGCGTGGGATGGACAGAAAGCGCGCAACAATCAAAAGAAACACGGTATCTCCTTTGAAGAAGCCGAAACCGTTTTCCATGATCCCAATGCAATAGTTATCAATGACCCAGATCATTCCGACGATGAGGATCGGTTCATTATTTTGGGTGTAAGTTTTACCCAACATATTCTGGTTGTCTGCCATTGTTACCGTTCATCCGATTCAGTAATACGGATTATTTCAGCGCGAAAAGCTAATAAGCAAGAAAAAGAAGATTATCGGAGGCCATTATGAGAAAAGAATATGATTTCAGCACAGGACGCAAGAATCCCTATGAAAAATTACTCAAACAGCAGATAACTATCCGTCTTGATAAAGCAACGGTATCTTATTTTAAAAAAATGGCAACGGATTATGGAATGCCATACCAAAGTTTAATGAACATGTATTTGCGTGAATGCGCACATTTGCATAAAAAATTACAAATCAAATGGGCGGCATAGTTTAAAAACTTTCCCATCGACACGAGTGCCCCAAATGCAGAAGCAATATCCCTCACAAGGGGCATATCAATTTTCCATTGAACATCATTCTTTATAAGGACGAATCAAAACTTGCGCAACTTTTGCAAGAAATACAATGAGTACGATATAATAAGAAAATTATATTGAATTCTTATAAAAATGAATGGGAGATACCAAACGCTCATATCTGAAAAAATTCTTAAAGTTGCAATATGCAATATATGACATAAGATACATACTGACTGGAAACGAGAACAATAACCAGCGTTGCTTTAAATAACAACACCGCATTTTTTTAGAAATGAAACATTTAAAAGAAAGAATAGTTATGTTTCCAGAAGGAGTGATGATGAAAATCATTGGATTTACTGCAAGCCCGCGCAAAGAAGGCAATACCGCATGGATCATAAACAAAATACTCGAAGGCGCAAAAGAACAGGGCGCCGAAACTCAATCCTGGTATTTCAGCGATCTTGATATCAAACCCTGCCACGGTTGTCTTTGCTGCCATAACAAGGATGATCGGGATTGTATTATCAATGACGATATGCAGAAACTTTACGGTGCGATTGAGCATGCCGATGCACTGGTACTCGGCTCACCGATTTACATGGGGCAGATGAGCGCCCAGGCAAAGATATTCACCGACAGGTTGTTTGCGCACATCTCTCCACGATTTTCTCCACACTACAAAGAAAAATCTAAGAAAAAGAAATTAATTCTCGTGTATACTCAAGGCAACCCCGATTCCGGCAAGTTCCAGGTGTATTTTGACTATACGAAAAGCATTTTTCAGATGCTGGAATTTGATGTAAAAGAGGTAGTTGTCGTTGCCGGCATGCGAAATGAAGCGGCGCATGAAAGAAAAGATCTGCACACCGCCATGAAGAATATCGGTTTATCATCGGTTTCAGGATGTTTTTGAGAATAATAAGGTATTGCAATTGCGAATAAACAGCGAAAACCCATGGTTTCTGCAATGTGCTCGATATCTGGTATTGATTTTCCCTATTTGCCAGATTATCTGAGACCATCAACATTTCAATGTCCTATGTAGTAAGAAATGACAGCAGTCCATATTTGTCCCATAAACAAAGTAATACTTTTCTCTTGGATTTGATACGAAGTTTGTAAATGGTCATATTGAAATGATAAATCTTTCTATTAATCTTTTGCTTCCCACAGTAGCCTACGTGCTTGGATCTCATTTGCCAACATCAGACTTGAGGGCAAAATGTATTGGGGCCTCACCATTTTTCAGTGATAGCGACCTCAACGGGAAGTGTTAATTCCCTTGGACTCTTACCTGCGGCCTTGCTGCTTAGGGGGCAAAGACGAAGTCATAGCCCCCTCTTTAGACGCCGTTGACATTTGTATCTAACGGTAATAAAGATTATAATTACATTAAAGAGTCTATTATTGGGAATTACTATGATGACAATAATAGAACATTTAAAGACGAGTCCGGACCAACGAAATGCACCATGGCATATTAATAGAGCGGCGATCAACGATGCGTATACCGGGATTGCAATCAATACCATAAACCGCACAATGTGCCGACATTGAGTATAATTTCTCGATGATAAAAACCATATCTGAGTTAAAAGATTATTTATTGGAACATCGACTTGGTGTGACGATGTTCGGTTGCACGGTTGCCGTCACTATCGGTTCTCTGAGCGTTGATTCTGCCAAATACATTGTCCCGCTGGCGGCCTGCTTCGCTGTCCGTGCCGCCGTACCTGAACGGTTTTTCAGTGTACTTAAGAGACTGTTGCGTAACCCCGCAGTTGCTATAAAAAATTAACAAAAATCC
>JBELAT010000152.1:0-5020 GCA_049508565.1 Endomicrobiales bacterium
AAAGCGGTCTGCAAGGAACTGGGGATCAGGGATTTTCGTTTCCATGATCTCAGGCACACTTTTGCAAGCCAGCTCGTAATGGCCGGTGTGAACATCTTCAAGGTCAGTAAATGGCTGGGTCATTCAACCGTAACAACGACGGAAAAGTATTACGCGCATCTGTCGCCGGATTCTAAACGTGAAGAGATCAACTGTCTCAACAAATTGTCGCAATTTTATCAAGAGGAAAAAGCGCTTGGACAAACTTTAGACAAACTTTTGGTTTCAGCTTAAAAAGTACGCTTGCAAAATTGCACTAAAAATTGAATAATAATGATGATATTGCCGAGGTGGCGGAACTGGCAGACGCACGGGACTTAAAATCCCGAGGCTCGCAAGGGCCGTGAGGGTTCAATTCCCTCCCTCGGCAAAAAAACTAAATTGTTGAGTAGATATTAATTGATCGAGGAATTATGACTGAACAAAAAGATACGCTTATTGAATTTTCATCTATAGAAAAAAACCTAGAACACGTCCATCAGTTAAATCTGGGGGTGTTGGCGATCCCGATCGATAAAATCGTCGGAAGTTTGGGGCGTTATACCGACTTTAATGAAGAGTTTTTATTACATAAAGATCGCGTCAGTGCGAAATATGAAAGCGTTCGCCAGGTAATGATGTCGGGAAGAATTTTGCCTCCGATCAAAGTTTACAAAGTGCTTGATAATTATTTTGTTATTGATGGGCATCATCGGGTGACTGTTGCCAAAAACGAAATGGGAGCGAAGGAAATAGATGCGGAAGTTATTGATGTCCAATTCGATCTTGACCTTTCTCCGCAGAAACAATACAGTTATGATACTGAAAAGGCGAAAGAGTTTCTTATCAAACTTGAGGAAAATGCGTTTGAAAAAGAAACGTTCCTGCGCAATTCAATTCTGATATACCCTTTGAAAGTAACTGATCTGACCAGTTATGGAAAACTCTTTGAAGAGATCAATGATTTTCGCCGTAATTATAATGATGGTGAGCTGGCAAAGCGAGCGATCATTTATTCAAGTTTTCAGTGGTATGAACGGCGATTTCTCCCCGCGGTGCGCATTATTATTAAAGAAGGAGTCCTAAATATTTTTCCTCGTCGGACATATACCGACTTGTATATATGGATTCAGCAGCACAAATATTATTTGAGCCAGAAAGCGGGGCATGACGTTGGCTTTGATTTCACAAAGGAAGATTTTATCCATAAGTACCGGAAATCAAAATTCCTTGATTTATTGCCACTGGTCTTTACCGACATTATGCGCGAGATTAAGGGAAACTTGATTAAAAAATAGTGATAATATGAAAATTTTGGCGGTAGCGGACGTTCCCAGTCTCAGTCTTGAAACACAGGTGGAAACTTCGCCCGAACGCTACCGTTCAATTGATTGTATAGTATCTTGCGGCGACCTTGATCGGGAATATCTGGAATATCTCGTTGATAATTTAAAAAAACCATTATTTTTTATTCTCGGTAATCATCAATTTGAATCCTCTCAGTATAGCGAGTCAGGTTCTTTGGAATACAATTATTATGCTGGCGGTGGCACGGATCTTCATGGAAGAGTGGAAGAGTTTGGGAATTATTTAATGGTTGGTTTTGGCGGGTCTATGTGGTATAACGGAAAACCTAATCAATATACGGAAAGTGAGATGTCGCGCGTCATAAAGCAGGTCGAACGGAAAATCTTGTGGATCCACCTTCAAGATAAAATGCTCGGACGCAAGGCCAAGGATGTTATTGTTATTTCTCATGCGCCGCCTGCAAATGTCCATGATCAGCCGGATATACCTCATAGAGGTTTTAAGTGTTTTCATCATTTTATAAAACGAATTAATCCCCTGATTTGGATGCATGGTCATATACACATGGTCGATGCATTTAAAAATCAAGTCACCCTTCTTGAGCAGACAACGACCGTTATTAATGTGTTTAGTTGTAAAGTGGTCGAAATTGCGGACCGTCACATTGACGTGCATTCACACTGCATTGTTTGACATAATACAATTGGAATGATATAATAAACAAATATTCGCGGGGTGGAGCAGCCCGGTAGCTCGTCAGGCTCATAACCTGAAGGTCGTCGGTTCAAATCCGGCCCCCGCAACCACTTGGAAAAAGATCTCATTATTGCCTATGAGGTCTTTTTCTTTTTTGTAGAGTATTATTGTATAATCACATGAATATGAGTACTCGTATAACATCATCTGCGATCGAAACATTCAGAACAAAAGTGTACCGACATTTTAAACTCCATAAAAGGAGTTTTTCATGGCGCAAAACGCGCAACCCGTATCATATATTGGTCTCCGAAATCATGCTGCAGCAGACACAGACACACCGGGTTGAAGAGAAATTTACTTCTTTTATAGCATGTTTCCCGACGGTGAAGAGTCTGGCAGATGCCCCACTGAAAACCGTTCTAACAGCGTGGCAGGGTTTAGGCTATAATCGTCGTGCACTTTTTCTCCATACGGCAGCCCAGGAAATGATGAATCGTTTTGGCGGGTCTGTCCCGCGAACGATTGAAGATCTGGAATCTCTTCCGGGTATCGGCCCTGCTACGGCCAGATCCATTGCAGCATATGCATATAATCTTCCTGTCGTTTTTATTGAAACAAATATACGGGCAGTTTTTATTCATGAATTTTTCAGTGACTGCGATGAAGTGTCCGATGACCAGATCCGGCCGTTTCTTGAAAAAACAATTGATCGGGAAAATCCATGGAAATGGTACAATGCACTGATGGACTATGGCGTGATGATCAAGGAAACATATAAAAACCCCGGCAGGCGTAGTGCTCATTACCTCCGTCAAACGTCATTTGCGTCATCCGATAGAAAAATACGGGGTAGTATTATCAAATTGCTGACGGAAAAAGGGTCATTAAGACGAGAGAAATTGTACGAGCTGACCGGATCAAATCCTATGCGCGTTGACCGGTGTCTTGCCGCACTGGAACATGAGGGGTTTTTGCTCTGCAAGGCAAAAAGTATTTGTATAGCTTAGAGAGAGTGTATGGATACATGGAAGACTTTTAAGGAAGATATTGCTGAGTCCAGTATAGTTAAACCGGGGTGCAGGGTGCTGCTTGCCGTTTCCGGAGGACCGGACTCAGTGAGCCTCGCGCACGTGTTCTGGCGGTTGTCAAAAACAATGCCGTTGACATTATTCATTGCGCATCTAGACCACGGACTACGTCGCCAATCGCATGCTGACGTAACGTTCGTTCAATCATTGGGAAAGAAATTAGGTCTGGAAGTTGTTGTTGAGAAAATTGATGTAAAACTACACGCTGAACGCAAAAGCATTTCTTTGGAAACCGCCGGGCGAGATGAACGGTATAAGGCGCTAGCTGGTATAGCCAAACGGTTGCGCTGCGGGGTCATTGCCACCGGCCATACGGCTACCGACAATGCCGAAACAGTCTTGATGTGGTTGTTGCGCGGAACCGGGCCTGACGGTCTGTGTGGGATCCCGCGTGAGCGTACCCTGGGGAAATGTACCATAGTCAGACCGCTATTGTCTGTACCTCGCCGATCCATAATAGCATATCTCCATTCGCAAGGACTTTCTTTTCGGGTTGACCGTTCAAACCGGAGCGAAGTGTTTACACGAAACCGTATTCGTCACCGCCTTTTTCCGGTACTTGAATCAATTAATCCCAGAGTAGTAGAGCATTTGACAGCTCTATCAAAACTTTTTGTTGAAGATTATGATATTTTGAGGCAATGGTCCGCCGCCGCGGTACGCCGGTGCGCCCGGATCACTCCAATTAAGATTCACCTTGATTTAAATATGTTTTTTCGATATAATAAACCCACGCAAATGCGTATTTTAAAAACCATTTTGCCTGAGAAACGGACTGCCGCTCAGATAGAGCAGATGATGCGGTTCATTTTTTCGACGTGTGACGGTAACGTAAAGTATTCTGCTTCGTGGAATGTTGAAAAAAAGGGACATAAACTCCGTTTTACTCGGTCATTTAATCGGTGCGGCGATGAAAGGAATATAATAGTATGAAAGAAAAAAATCGTTATGGATTTGTCATATGGCTGGTGGTCTTTGTATTTTTGATGTATTTCCTGCAGTCGGTACGCAACCGTACCATTGAACAAGAATTGCCTTATTCGACGTTTAAACAGGATCTTAAAGCGGGCAATGTAATCAAAGTGACTATCACTCCGGACATGATACACGGTCAGTATAAGAAGGATAACCGTGTCATGAACTTTAAAACAGTTCCTTTGGCCGATCCAAAACTCATCGAGGAAATGGAACAAAACAATGTCACCCAGTTTTCCGGTGAGATGGATAAAGGCTGGCTGATGCCGTTTCTGATGAACTGGGGTCCAATGCTCCTTCTCATCGGGTTCTGGCTATGGATGCTTAAAGGCATGCAGGCCGGTGGCAGACAAATGATGCAGTTTGGAAGAAGCAAGGCAAAACTGCAGCCGACAAAAAAATCAAAGATCACTTTTGCCAATGTTGCTGGTTGTGGCGAGGCCAAAGAGGAGTTGCAAGAGATTATTGAGTTTTTGAAGGATCCCGCTAAATTTCAGAAACTGGGAGGCAAGATTCCTAAAGGAGTTCTCCTGTACGGAGCTCCAGGGACCGGGAAAACTCTTCTAGCTAAGGCTGTCGCAGGTGAGGCCGGCGTTCCATTTTTTTCATCGAGCGGTTCTGAGTTTGTGGAAATGTTTGTGGGTGTCGGAGCATCGCGCGTGCGCGATCTGTTTGAACAAGGACGACACAGCGCGCCGTGTCTTTTGTTTATAGACGAGATTGATGCTGTCGGCCGGCACCGGTTTGCCGGTATCGGCGGCGGTCATGATGAGCGGGAACAGACGCTCAACCAGCTGCTTGTCGAGATGGATGGGTTTGACACCAAAGAAGGCGTCATTCTGATTGCGGCGACCAACCGACCTGATGTGCTTGACCCTGCCCTGCTTCGTCCCGGCCGGTTTGACCGGCATGTGGCGGTTCCTAATCCCGAT
>JBELAT010000153.1:0-5020 GCA_049508565.1 Endomicrobiales bacterium
ATCCCCATCATTCTTCCAGGTTGCAGTTCCAGCAGAAATACTCATTTTATCTATATCGACAGAATAAAGTTTTTTACCTGCTTTAATAACAGTGGCACCTATTGCCACTTTTACCTCCGGACTTTTGTAAATTGATAGCTCTAATCGTGCCGACTTTTCATTGTGATGTTCGTGAACCGATATCATGTCGAACGTCATAGTACCAGCCCGGAGCTCAGAGATTACAACGTCGGCCGAACCTTCAGGCGACAGCTTGCCACCCCGAAGCGCAATGCTGCCCGTTACGCTTTCAGCGCCGTACCCGGGAACAGAAATAGTTTGACCATGAACTTTTGCCACAATGCTTGGTGAGCCCATCGTGCCTGTAATCGTACCGGTTGAAGAAACAATCCCATCGATCTTAACACGCGGAATAAAAAGTGACACTTCCCTGAGGTCAACCGCATTGACCCGATACACCATATCCAGTGGACTGCCTTTTTCGTACCCTATGACACCGCGTGAATTAATGTCACCGTGAGCAGAACTTAGCTTAAGCTTATCAAGTCGAAAAGCATTTTTTCCTGCGTAGCCTACGGCAGAAAGAAAAAAATGTTCATCAGATAGCGCAATATCGCCTTCCAGCGACGCAAGCCTTCCGTCAATAGTTGCGCTCAGCGTGCTTTCGCCGACATTGAACCCCGCAAAAGGCGATGGATGAATATTGATTGAAACGCTTGAATGCAACACATCGAAAGTACCGCCTTCTGCCAGGACCCGCACATTCAAGGAAATCTCCCCCGGCGGGCATGCTTTTCGTTCATATGCAGTAAATACGGGCATGATATCACAGGGCCTCAGGTTCTGTATAGTGCTATTGATTTCGATGGCGGGAATGCCGGGCCGGACCATTGCTGTAGTGTGTATTTTAAGCGCGTTATATGTTAGAGATTGATCTACCTTAAACGCAACGAGATTTCCCTTAACCTGAATTAAGCTCGAAAACACACCTTTCGGCCGAACTCCGGGAACCACTGCACCGACATCTTTGAGAGAAATTTCCGGACAGTCGATAGTGAGGTTTAAGAGTGGATACTTCAGGTTCATGATGGTACCTTCTATATGTGCACGGGAATATTCAGTCCGGATCCGGATATCGTGTAGCTTCAAGTCGGACCCTGTGATCTCGACCCTGCCGGTCATATCTTTTATGGAAAGTTGGGGCTGTATTACTCTGGCGCTACATGCTGCAATTCTAATGTCAGTCTGATCCCTCTTGATCCCAACTGACGTCACTAGATGAATATGGTTTATCTCCACCGGAACGGCCTTGTTATTCCGTTTGACAACACAGGAACCCTCGTTGATGCGAACAGTGCCAATAGCTAGAGAAATGCCGGCCTTTACCGCTGCACCCCGGTTCCGGGCGGCTTGTATCTGCGAAAAGATTTCGGTGAAATTCCAATGTCCGGCAGCATCCTGTGTTACGTTTAGAGACGGTCGCGTAATGACAATGGCGGGAACAAGCAGCCTGCCCGCAAAGAGTGACGGCAAGAAGTATGAGACATCGACCCTTTCCGCGTACAACAATGGTTCACCCGCACTACCCAGTCGAACCTCTTCAAACGTTATGCCCGTAAAAATGTTGCCATTTATTTTTCCTACAGTAACGGTCCCTCCGGTAATAGGTTTGAGGTGCGAGATCATCACATTTTTCACTAAACCCTTAAAATAATCTGTTTCAACAAACACCACTGCAGCCGTGATTATCACTGCTGCGCACAGAAGAAGATACTTTGATATTTTAAATAGTGTGCGCATCATTAAAACCCCTGTCCTATCGTGAAATACAGGTTGTATGAACCCCAATTAATAGGCAAGTAATGCTGGACAGGAAATGCCAGGTCTATCCCCACCGGCCCGATAGGTGTAACATATCTAAAACCCGTACCGACACCGTAATTGAGATCGTTGCTATTGATATAAAAAGAAGTCGCATAAACAGCTCCTGAATCTATGAAAGCAACTCCCTTAATTTTACCCACGATCGGGTATCGAATTTCTATGTTCTCTTCGTACAAACAATCACCGCCAATAGGGTTGCCCTGCGTATCCTGCGGACCTATCAGATCGAACCCGTATCCCCGCACACTATAGCCTCCTCCGCTGAAAAATCTTTTGTATATAGGCACGTCAGTGGTGTACCGTGAGGGAGCGATGTACCCGATCTTGGTACGCATCGCAATGACCACATCACCAGTCAAGAGACCATAGAAATGGGTTTCGACAACACTTTTGAGATAATCGAATTGCGAACCCAGCAGAAACGTGGCCGGCTCTTCGTAGAGAGAAAAGGAATACCCGTGCGTTGGGTATGCAATATTATCGACGTGTGTATAATTCAATCCCCCGGAAAGACTCGCGATGAAATATGATGAACCCGGCGTTGCAGCCAGTATGTCAGCAAAGAGTGTGTCTGGCAGATAATCTAATTTGTTGACTTCAAGGTTGTAGGCGGCGAAAGCGAAAAAGTTGTCCTGAAAATTCCTCTTCACCTGCAGCTGAAATGAAGTCTTTTCATCCGTAAAGCTCGGAACTGTTTGTTTATCGTATGAACCAATCAAGGTCAAGCTGTTCTTTCTGTCGAGAAAGTACGGTTGCAAGATATTACCGGTGAAGGCCTCATCGATTGCAGAATCTGATGCTTCCAGAGTCAGCGTCCGCGGTCTTCCCCACAAGTAATAACGACTCCACTGGATACTCGTCCTTAATTGCGCTTCTGTCGCGTACCCGATGCCAAGCCTGATTTGTCGCTTGTCCCCTTCAACCACATCGATGGTTATAGGGACTATGGTTGAGGATGAACTGACAACTGGATGGACGGATACCACACGGAAGACGCCCAGGTTAAATATTTTTGTGCGGCTCTGCTCGACTTTGGCACCTGAAAAAGTGTCCGACGTCTTGAAAACAAGCTCGGCAATGATATCCTTTTTCTGGACAGTTTCATTACCCGTGATCGTTACTGGCCCGAACTTTTGCAGCGGCCCTTCGTTGATGGTATACACTATTTCCACCTGCCGTTGCAGTTTGTTAACTAACGCTTTCCCCACAATTGCCGCCGCCCCATAGCCATTGTCATTGAGATATTGCAGGATCTTCTTTTTTGACTCTTCATATTTTTCAAACTGGTAACGTTTCTGCCGTTCCACCGTCACCAAACTGGTGAGCTTGGAAATCAGTGCCTTGGTTTGTGCGTGTGTACTTATTGATATCTTATCAACGATGCTCGGGCGACCTTCATTGACAGTGATGAGAACTCGTACTGTTGTGTTCTTTTTGTTTTTTAATATCGCATAGCTTGCGGTGGCATCGAAAAATCCGTTGGCCTGATAATAGGTTTCGATGTTTTTCATGTCATTTTTTAACACACCCTCATCCAGCCGGGGCTTTTTAACCAATGGCACCCACAACACTTGCGTATCCATCGCTTTTTTGATGTCGCCGACCGACAGTTCTTTTACCCCATGAAATTGTATGCTTGCAATAAGCGACTCTCCGCCCGCATCAGCGCGGGAAGGCGCGGTCACACACAAGACAAGTGTCAGTACCACCATGATTGATCTTATTGCCGTTTGTGCCATAGGAGATGAATCTCAGCTTTTACTGTTTTGACGCCTTTGGATCATACTGAAACTTCTTTGAGAATTGCCTGACAATTCCGTTGGTAAGATAGTCGGCGAACATAAGCATATTTTCTCCGTCTTTGTCATATGTGTCGATGTCGGTCTTCCAATCTTTTTTCAACCGCGCAGCAATCTCACCACTCATCAGATCATCATGTTTAAACAACATATTCTGCATGTCTTTTCTCTTCCAATTCGGATTGGCGCCCGTAAAAAATACCGCAATTTCATAGGCGTTTGACTTCAAATGCGATTGAGACGTTTCTAATGCGTCATTGTCACCATCTTTTTCTTCTTTAACAATATCAAAAACTATCTTGACATGTTTTCTCAAAAGAGATGTCAACTGATTACCCGCAATATCGCCATAATACAGCGTAAAAATATTTCCTATGTCATCTTGATTAGTCAACAATCTCTCCGCAACAGTTGAAGTATCTTCAAGATCGGACAGTGCGCTTATTATGTAATGCCTGGTGAAGATCACATGCTCTTGCCAGAGCTCCCGCATCTCGAGCCTGAGATCTACTGCCTTTTTGCTCATGTGCATTTTTGGAGACATATCCTGCATCCACCCATTCGTTTGCGCCTGGCCCCCCGCGCCAACCACAAGTAATGCGAAAAGAAATACAATGGTTGTTGCTGCAAAAAAATTTTTCTTCATGTGCGTCTCCTGTTATTTCCTGTAGACCGTAAAACGGCCGCTACAACAATACTATTAGTATTTTGCAAGATGGTCAATGGAAAAGTAGAAAGATGTCATTGTTAAGTAGAACAAGACAAAAGAAGACTCTCTGTCAATGATAAGAAGCGTTACAGCATTTAGCGGGAAAAAAACCCTTATAATCCGACAATTAAAAACATACTGCAATTGCAATGTAAATGTAGTTTTGAGGCTGCCACTCAATAGGCTGATTATTGAAAAGCTCAAGCTTGATGATCAACTGATGTGTATAAACATATCCTTTTATATAAAAGATAGATTTAATTAAATATTATTTATATAATAATTGTCATCAATGACTACTGGGTTTTTTGAACAATAATATGGCGACAAACACTCCCTTAAAAAATGATGCTGAATTGACTAAGCTCATCGCTGCCATTCTTGATGGCGATTCTGCGGCTGCAGTCGCGCAGGTTAAACATCTATGTAAAGCCGGACGTGATGCTCAATACATCGTTACCCATGGAGTGGAAACTGCCATGGCTACGCTGAGCGGGAAATGTACGCTCGAACAATTCAATCTCCTAGAGATTATGCTGGCCGGCCGGGCAGTAACGGAAATCATTAAATTTCTTTTTCCTACAGGAATGAATACGTCATCCTCCAAAGGCAAAATCGTGATTGCAAC
>JBELAT010000154.1:0-4977 GCA_049508565.1 Endomicrobiales bacterium
CAACAACATGTAAGCACTTTTATCGCTAGAGGTTTTCGATTCTCTTTGTGTAAAAGATGCAAATTGTTTTAATACGTGTGGCATGGGCACTCACCATGCCACAGACTTTCCGAGAAATTTCGCCATGATTGACAAATGATTTAATAAAGTGTTAACATATGCATGAAAGCGCATGTATGCAATTAAAGGAGTTTCGCATGGATTTATTTATTGACACATTCAAAGCCCTCTCGGACAAAACGCGTTTGAGAATAATGATTGCTCTGCTTGCAGCACGGAGAGAACTCTGTATTTGTGAAATAATGGACACGCTGAAACTTGCCCAATATAATGTTTCGCGCCATGTCAAAGAATTGAAAAATGCCGGTTTAATTCAAGAGCGAAAAGAAGGCAGGTTCGTTTTTTACGGCCTCATTCCCCCTGCACATGGTTTTCATAAAAACCTATTGAACACTCTTAAGAACATAGAAAACACGGTCATAAACGATGATATTGTACGCTTGGGAAAAAGACTATCTCTTCGCAAAAACGACCGCTGCATAGTCGGCATGAGGAAGTAAGCCATGAACAATAAAATATTAAATAAGACTGCTAAGAGCGAAGAATGTTGCTGCGGTCCCGCGGCAAATGAAAAAATTATCTACAGGCCCATACATACCGTTGGCAAGAAAGCGACATCCATGGGTGATGTTGCGGTAGTTTCGACTCAGTGGCATATAAAGGACTATATAGGAGCCATCGCAGTGCGGGTTGGCATTCACCGTATGAGCTATGCCGTATGTCCTGGTTTATACGCTGTCGGCACTCCCGGCACGATTGATCCTGTGATCGTTTCTGCCAATTATAAACTTTCGTTCGATATCTTACGCCGTGAGTTAGAAGGACTAAACGTATGGGTATTGGTACTAGATACCAAAGGAGTCAATGTATGGTGCGCTGCGGGCAAGGGGACGTTCGGTACCTTGGAAATAACCAAACGGGTCAAGGCGACACACCTTGCAGATATCGTCACCGGCGGGAAACTGATTGTTCCTCAATTGGGAGCACCAGGCGTTGCTGCTCATATGGTTAAGTCATTGTGTGATTTCACCGTAGTATATGGTCCTGTCCAGGCGCGGGACATCAAAAGATATTTGAAAACCGGAATGAACGCAGATCCGGGAATGCGCCGTGTAACCTTCGGCATGATTGAACGTCTTACTGTTGCGTGGTTGGAATTGGTCCAGGCATCGAAGAAAGGACTTATTGTTTCCGCGGTACTTTACGTTAGTATGGGAATTGGCACTCAAGGGTTTTCTCCGTTAATCGCCTGGGAGAGGTCGTCAGCAATCATTGGGCTGATAGCTGCCGGAATACTTTCGGGAACTTTGTTGACAGCAGTCCTCTTACCCCTGTTACCCGGGAAGGCGTTTTCGTTTAAGGGAGGTGTCCTGGGTGCCGTAATTACGATGGCAATAGTAGTAGCACATATTCATTTCGGACAGCATGTGCTCATAAACCTTTCTTTGGTATCGCCGATATTTTTCGCCACGGCAATTTCTGCATATCTGGCACTCAATTTTACCGGCTGTTCTACTTATACTTCTCTTTCTGGGGTAAAGAAAGAAATGCAGATATCTTTGCCCATAATAATAGGTTTAGTGCTGTCGTCGGGTCTATTGCTGGTTGTCGGAAGGATATTTTTGATATGAACATGCGCTATCTATCGGGAGTAACTACCTTGGAGTACAATGAACAGAAATGCCAAGGATGCGGTAAATGTGTCGAAGTATGCCCTCATGGTGTATTTGTAATGGACAATGGGCTTTCTAAGTTGATCGACAAAGACGCCTGCATCGAATGCGGTGCTTGCCAAAAGAATTGCCCGTTTGACGCCATTACGGTGCAATCAGGGGTTGGCTGCGCAGCCGCTATTATCAGCTCTCTGAGGAAGAAAAAAACTCAGTGCTGTGGCGGTAATAAAAGCGGCAGTTGTTAAGTATAAAGATGCTGTTTTCGATACAGTGATATACAACGAACAAGTGAGATATTAAAAATGTCAGAAGGCATAATAAAGAAATTATCTTTTCTTGACCGGTTCTTAACTGTATGGATATTCCTGGCTATGGCACTCGGCGTGGGAGCGGGATACCTTTTTCCCGGCATTGCTGGTTTCTGGAATACATTCCAATCGGGAACAACTAATATTCCCATTGCAACGGGACTTATATTGATGATGTACCCGCCTCTCGCGAAAGTGAAATATGAAGAGTTAGGCGATGTGTTCAGGGACAAGAAGGTACTTTCGTTATCGCTTATTCAAAACTGGATTATCGGGCCGATATTGATGTTCTTTCTTGCCATTATCTTTCTTCATAACTATCCGCAATACATGGTAGGACTCATCTTGATAGGGCTTGCGCGGTGCATTGCAATGGTTATTGTATGGAATGAACTAGCTTTCGGGTGCACGGAGTATTGTGCCGGCCTTGTCGCTTTCAATTCCATATTCCAGGTGCTGTTTTATTCAGTATATGCCTGGGTTTTTATAACGGTGCTGCCCGGATGGTTTGGTTTGAAGGGGGCAGTGGTGAACATTTCCATTCAACAAATCGCAAAGAGTGTTTTTATCTATCTCGGCATACCCTTTCTGGCTGGCATGATTACACGTTTTACACTTCTAAAAATAAAGAATAAGGAGTGGTATCATAAAAAGTTTATTCCTTCGATTAGTCCTTTAACGCTCATCGCGCTTCTCTTTACCATTTTTGTCATGTTTTCGCTCAAAGGTGAGTACATAGTGAAAATTCCGTTCGATGTGGTACGGATTGCGGTACCTTTACTCATTTATTTTATTGTAATGTTCCTGGTATCATTTTACATGGGCAAGAGGGCGGGAGCAACCTATCCAAGGACCGTAACGTTGTCGTTTACCGCTGCAAGCAATAATTTTGAGCTTGCTATAGCGGTTGCTGTAGCTGTATTCGGCATCAATTCAGGGGCGGCATTCGCGGCAGTTATCGGTCCCCTGGTTGAAGTGCCTGCTTTGATCATGCTGGTAAATGTGGCACTACGATTTAAGAAAGCCTATTTTGCGGATTCCGTAACACAAAAAATTTATGAACCTGGAGAATGCTCATGAAAAAGATCGTTATCATCGGCGGCAGTGATGTAGGAATCAGTGCGGCACTCAGAATAAGAGAACTGGATAAAAACACTACCGTACGCATTATTTCAAATAATCGGTTTCCTAATTACAGCATTTGTGGGATACCTTTCTTTATCGGCGGTGAAGTGAAACACTCTACGGACCTGGCTCATCGCACTGCTGATGATATCAGGGCAAAGGGGATTGAGCTCTTATTGGAAAACACTGCAACTTGCATAGATACATCCAAAAAAACAGTAACTGCACTAAATGGGAACGGTGAGGAAACCTCCTTAGGATATGACAAGCTGGTCTTAGGCGTCGGCGGCAGATCAATAAAACCGAACATAAGCGGTATTGACCTATCCGCAGTGTTCTTCATGCGCTGGATAGACGATTGCCTTCAATTTGACTCCTATTTGAGAGAAGAAAAACCGAACAGTGTGGTTGTGGTTGGTGGCGGGTATATTGGCCTTGAGATGGCTGAAGCGCTTATCAGACGCGGCCTCTCTGTGACCCTTGTAGAATTCGCTGATAGAATATTGACGACGGTTGATAAGGAATTCAGTGAAATAGCTAAAAATAAACTTGAAGAAAAAGGTGTTAAAGTAATTACCGGCAAAGCAGTTCAATCTATTACAAAAAAAGATAATAAATTAAGAGTACACACTGTTCCTGACCATCAAATGGATGCCGATTGTGTTCTTGTCGCCGTTGGCGCAGTGCCTGAAACAGCATTGGCTAAGAAAATAGGAATTATCACTGGCATTAAGAATGCAATAAAAGTCACTTCAAAAATGGAGACCAACATATCGGATATTTATGCTGGCGGAGATTGTGTAGAATCTCTGCATAGTATTACACAACAGCATACGTATATTGCGCTGGGAACTACCGCGCATAAGCATGGAAGAATCATAGGCGAAAACATCTGTGGATTGAATTCAGAGTATCCCGGAACGCTCGGAACGCAGTCGATCAAGCTGTTCGATTTAGTTATTGCTCGCACCGGCTTGAATGATGCCGAGGCATCCGCTGCCGGTTTTGATCCCCATACTGTTGATTTCGAAACGTGGGACCATAAAGTCTACTATCAACCCGCTTATAAAATGAGAATACACCTGACCGCCGATAAAAGATCCAAACGTATTCTCGGTTGTCAGATATCCGGAAATATCAATGCCGAAATCTCTAAACGCATTGATATCGTTGCCAGCGCAATCCATAAAAATGTTACGATACCAGAGTTTATTCAAATGGATTTAAGCTACTCGCCGCCGTTAAGCAGCCCCTGGGATCCCACTCAGATGGCGGCGCAAGCATGGAACCCTTTTTGACAGAACATGACAATTTTTATACAGTGACAACATAAAAACTACTGTCAAGATGTTTTTTAATTAAAGGAGGATTCATCATGCGCTGGTACCATTACGTGGCCTACTTCTTCGGAGGTGCCTTTCTTGCAAATGCTCTGCCCCATCTCGGCAACGGGATCTCGGGCCATGCCTTCCAAAGCCCCTTTGCGACCCCGCCCGGTGTTGGTTTGTCGTCATCAACCGTCAATGTTTTATGGGGTCTGTTCAACCTTGCCATCGGTTATATTCTGGTGTGCCGTGTCGGGAACTTCGAGCTGCGAAGAACACGTCATATTCTCGTCCTCGGCGCTGGCATCCTCGTCTTTTCAGTCATGCTCGCCCGCACATTCGGGCGATTCCACGGAGGGCTGTAAAGTCTGACCGAGGGTTATGTCAGTGTGGATCATTTCCAACTGAGACAGAAAAATGATGGTACCCATACTTTAGCCTGATACTTGTAGTCTTATTTTTATCTGTAAGAAACGCTTGTCACAC
>JBELAT010000155.1:0-4955 GCA_049508565.1 Endomicrobiales bacterium
GTACTCGTACACGGTATTTAAAGAAACGCATGACCGTACGTTAAAATTCCTGGGGCTGGGTTTTCTGGGCATGTGGACCTGGTATTGTGTCCAAAGTTTTTTTGCAACTTATTTGTTCGGAGATAAGTTTTCGATGATGTTCTGGTTAATGGTCGGATTGAATGCCACCTTATTTAGATTTCATCGTCAATTACAATCAGATGCTCATAATATCTCAATGCCTGAAAATGTTTAAGGTTTTTTGTGTGTGGATTTGGTATAATAAACAGCCTATGTAGTGTCTGTTAGGGAAGAACAGCTTTCTATATGTTGTTGATTTTGTTATCATGTACACTCTGCTTTGAAAAAATCTTTCAGAAAGAATATCATGCGACGAGTTAAAATAACAAAAAAACCATGGGGTGAGGAACATCTTTTTGCCTGTACAGACACCTATGCAGGGAAAACACTTTTCATTAACAAAGGGCACCGACTCAGTCTACAGTTCCATTGCGTCAAAGTGGAGACTTTGTTTTTGGTCAGTGGAAAGATCCGGTTGATCAAAGGCGTTGGGAAGCGGTTGAAAACCTTGATTGTTGATCCGGGTATGGCATTTCACTTACCATGCAAAACCATTCATCGTATTGAAGCGTTAAAGAAAAGTTGTCTCTTTGAAGTCTCAACTCCCCAGCTGCATGATGTAGTGCGTTTGGAAGACGATTATAAAAGGGAGAAGAAGCATGGCTAAAAAGGCATTAATTACGGGCATTCGCGGACAGGATGGAGCTTATTTATCTCAGCTGCTGCTCGGCAAAGGCTACGAAGTATTCGGCGCTGATCGCCGTAGCGGCGGTGCGACAAACTGGCGGATGAAAGAGCTTGGCATAGAAAATGATGTGCGCATACTCTATATGGATTTGTTGGAGATGACCAATATTATGCAGGTTATCCAAAAGGTCGAGCCAGACGAGGTGTATAATCTGGCTGCTCAGAGTTTTGTTCAATCCTCGTTTGATCAGCCGATATTGACTTCTGATATCGATGCATTGGGGGTACTCAGGATATTGGAAGCATTGCGAACGATAAAGCCGTCCGCGAGGTTCTATCAGGCTTCGACTAGCGAAATGTTTGGGAAAGTCCACGAGATTCCTCAGAAGGAAACCACACCGTTCCACCCCCGCAGTCCGTATGGAGTGGCAAAACTTTATGGGCACTGGATCACAATTAATTATCGTGAATCCTATAAGATGTTTTCCTGTTCCGGCATTCTGTTCAATCATGAATCTCCTTTGCGTGGTACTGAGTTTGTTACCCGCAAGATCACCCAGGGCATTGCCCGCATCAAAAGAGGGCAGCAGGAAAAGATAGTGCTTGGTAATATCGATTCAAAACGGGATTGGGGATTTGCTAAGGAATACGTCGAAGCAATGTGGTTGATGCTCCAGCAAAATACCCCTGATGACTTTGTTATTGCGACGGGTGAGACCCACACGGTCCGTGAATTTCTGGAATTGGCATTTGATCACATAGGTATGCCAATTGAATGGAAGGGCAGTGGTGTTCAGGAACAGGGAATAATCAAGAAAGCGGGGAAAGTTGTTGTGGAAATATCTCCGGATTTTTTTCGTCCCGCGGAAGTCGATCTACTTCTGGGAGATCCGTCGAAAGCAAAGCAAGTTCTTGGGTGGCAGTCGAAAACTAAATTTGCAGAACTTGTCAAAATAATGATGGAATTCGATCTTAAACAAATATAATAGATGATAATGGTATTGAGAGGGGCTTACAATGGCAAAAGATGATAAGCTGAAAGCATTAGATCTGGCACTGTCGCAAATTGAGAAGGATTTTGGTAAAGAAGCGATCATGCGACTGGGTGAAAAACACGCAAGAACGCCCGTAGAATATATATCTACCGGTGCTTTGCCTCTTGATATTGCCATCGGTATAGGCGGTATTCCTCGTGGGCGAGTTATAGAGATATTCGGGCCTGAATCCTCAGGAAAAACGACAATGGCGTTATGTATTATTGCCCAGAACCAGAAAAAGGGCGGTATTGCAGCGTTTATTGATGCGGAACATGCGATGGATCCAGAGTATGCTAAGAAACTGGGTGTTGACATCGATAATCTACTCATATCTCAGCCGGACTCTGGTGAACAGGCATTGGAAATTGCCGATAAGCTGGTTCATTCAGGCGCTATTGATGTTATAGTCATAGACTCAGTAGCAGCGCTGGTTCCTCGCGCGGAGATTGAAGGAGATATGGGTGATTCGCATGTTGGCCTTCAGGCGAGGTTGATGAGCCAGGCTCTGCGTAAGTTGACATCAACGATTTCTAAATCAAAAACCTCCATCGTTTTCATTAATCAAATCCGTCAGAAGATTGGTGTCATGTGGGGAAATCCCGAGACTACGCCTGGCGGTCTTGCGCTCAAATTCTATGCATCAGTACGTCTTGATATTCGTCGCGTTGAGTCCGTTAAAAAAGGCGAGGTGGCGGTCGGTAATCATGTTCGAGTGAAAGTCGTAAAAAATAAAGTAGCAGCACCGTTCCGTCAGGCTGAGTTTGATATTCTCTTTGGGCTGGGGATCGATCGGCTGGGATATTTAGTAGACATGGGGATTACCGAGGGAATGGTCGAAAAGTCCGGAGCATTTTACTCGTATAAAAATGAAAAGCTCGGGCAAGGAAGAGAAAACGCAAAACAATTCCTTCAAGAAAATCCTTCTATAGCCGATGAAATAGAAGAGACTATCCGACAAAAATATTTTTCACCTGTTGAAATATCTGAAGAGATCTCCGAAAAAGTGGAAAAACCGGCCAAAGCCGGGAAAGCCAAGTAGTCAAGCGCCCAGATGTCTACCAAGCGAAAGATCATCAAAGCGACGGCGGTAATCTTTCTGTTTTCTGTTGTCGGCAAAGCGCTTGGTTTTATGCGGGAGATGATCATTGCGGCGAAATTCGGTACAACGGCCAACACAGATGCTTATTTTGTTGGTTTGTCCGGGCCGGATTTTATCCGTGAGATCATTTCTGGCGGTGTGCTGACAGCTGTTTTTATTCCTGCCTATGCTCAAGCGCTCAAGCAAAAACCCAAAGAAGAATCAGACCAACTATTTTCTAATATTACCTCTCTTCTAATGCTGGTTCTGTCTATCGCGATAGTCGTTGGGATGTGCTTTCCAGGTATAGTTGTTCATATTGTTGCACCTGAGTTAAATGACGTTACATTTCTCTCCGCAGCCATGATAACCCGCATACTTTTCCCCGCGATGTTTTTTATGGGGATTGCTTCGCTGTATGGAAACCTCCTCAATGTCCATGAGCGGTTTGTTGCTCCTGCATCGGCTCAAACCTTGCTCAATATTGGCATTATCGCTGGGGTGATCGTTTTGACAAAACTCTGGGGTGTTAACAGTATTGCCATTGGTTTTCTAGTTGGTGCGATTCTTCAGTGGCTGGTTTTGCTTCCTTCGGTTAGTAAACTCAACATTCGACATGCGTTCAGCCTGCGCCTTTTGCCAGAAACAAAAACTCTATTAATTTCGATGATACCGTTGTTTTTTGCGTCATTGTTCTCAACGGCTAATGATTTAATCAGCAGGGGACTTGCAGCAGGTCTTGATCCTGGCAGTGTTTCAGCTCTTAATTTTGCCAACCGCTTGAGAGAGACGCCATGGTTGTTCTGCGGAGTACCGCTAGCGACCGCTGCGTTTCCCTTTATGAGTAACAATGCAGGTCCCGATGAACGGAAACACTTTACGGATATACTAATTTTTGCTCTTCGATTGACTGCCTTTCTAGCTATACCCTTGTGTGCGATTCTATTTGTATTTAATATTCCGATTATCCAGATACTGTTCCAACGGGGGAAATTCGATACTGTCTCAACTGCTCTTACAGCATATGCTCTTCGGTTTGCTAGCGTAGGTGCCGCATTCTATGCGATAAACTATGTCATTCTCCGTGCGTATTACAGTACCCAGAAGGTCACATTTCTTTTGATAACCTATGCTGCAGCTTTGATCGTCAACTTGGGACTGGGTATTATCCTACGCAAATACTGGGCGATTGGCGGTATAACATGTGCTCGTTCGATCTCTGAAGTAGTAATATTTGTTTTCTTACTGGTGTATTTAAAAACAATTCTCAAAGGACTACAACCTCTACGCCAGTGTGGGTACATAACTGGATTGTGTCTGATGACTTTTTTTGCGGCAGCTGGCGGTTTTCTCGTATATACTTTATTTCCTCACTATGCAGGTTTATCAGGTATGATTCTCCGCTTAGTAGTTTCCAGTACGACCGTGTTAGTGTTATATGCCATTGTTGGGTTATTGTTTGGAAATAAAGAAATGTCTGAATTTGTCATGCTCATAAAATCAAGATTGGCGCGTCGCAATGCCCTTGTTTAATCTATGTTGTATATTACGTTTTAGAACAGGAATGTTGCTGTGCGCACTATAAACCGTATCCTGTGCGTTTCTACGACCGGTATGGGAAACGTACTGTTGTATCTTCCGGTCATTCGCACGTTGAGGACGCGTTATCCTCATGCGGTCATTGATGTGTTGGTGTCTAATGCTCCCGCTCAAAAACTTTTGGAACAGGTACCTGAGGTTAATAGCATCATACCGTTCTATAAACGGTCAATGTCACTTTTAGGGACAAAGTCATTGCTGTGCAGCCTGAAGTGTAAAGACTATGATCTTTATGTTACTTCTTATCTCGATAAAAGTTTCAAGGTGGCGCTCTTGGGAAGAATGTTAAACATTCCTGTCCGCGTTGGTTTTGAGAAAGGTTTTTGGGGAATGTTGTTGACACACCGGGTTCGCCAAGCCAGTCAAAAACATGAGGTGCAATATAATCTTGACCTCATGCGTGCAATTGGAATTACTGAAATTAAAACAGATACCAAACTTGTTCTTCCTTCTGATCTCGTTAAAAAGGCATATGAACGGATGCCGAAGGTGCC
>JBELAT010000156.1:0-4911 GCA_049508565.1 Endomicrobiales bacterium
GTGAAAAGTCATGCAAAAGGAGAGTCTGCCGATAGAATGAGTCATTGCAATTGAATAAACTTTACGTAGTGATAAGGTTAAGATCTATTTCTAAACGAACACAGGAGGTAATCATAATGAAGAACATTGTGTTGGTCCATGGTGCTTTTGTCGACGGGTCGGGGTGGGAAGGTGTCTATGAGATCTTAAAGAAGAACGGGTACAACGTCAGCATCGTCCAGAATCCGACGGAATCGTTGAAGAATGATGTCGTTGCTACAAAGCGGGTGTTGGCCGCTCAGGATGAACCTGCGATTCTTGTTGGTCACTCCTACGGTGGAGCGGTGATCACAGAGGCAGGCAATGATCCGAAAGTCGCAGGGCTCGTCTATATTGCCGCCTTTGTTCCAGACAAAGGAGAGTCCGTTGTCTCGCTTATTAAAAATCCAGTGCCGGGAGCGACCGAGCCACCAATTTTGCCTCCCCAGGATGGATATCTATTGCTCGATAAGTCGAAGTTTCCCGCAGCTTTCGCGGCGGACGTCGATGCCGATAAAGCAGCATTTATGGCCGACTCTCAGGTACCCTTTGGTGTGGATGCGTTCAGTGGCGCCGTCAGTGAACCGGCATGGAAGGCTCGTCAGAGCTGGTACTTGGTGACCACGGATGACCGAATGATCCCGCCACCTGCTCAACGCGCTATGGCCAAGCGGGCGAGCGCTGTCGTGGTCGAGGCCAAAGGCAGCCATGCGATCTTCGTGTCGCAGCCCCGAGTTGTCGCGGCTCTGATTGAACAGGCCGCTAAAGGTGTGAAGATCGCAGTCGCCTAGAGTTGGGCTCGTTTGTTTCGACTATTTAAAGCCAATATGGTACTAGGGGATGTTGAAATATTTCGATTTAACGGCATGCATTCTTTACTTCACTATTCGGTGGTCTTTAATCTTAAGGCGTGTGCCCCACAAGAAAACGAATGGAATGAACTATCTATTGAAAAAAATAGAAGGATATATAAAAGTAAGTGTATGGATAAAGTGAGCGAGTATGATTTCTTAGTAAACCACTGGAATAGTGAATATTCAAAGGAACAATCGGTATGAGGAAAATTATCACTACCACCTTTGTAACGTTGGACGGCGTCATGCAAGCACCCGGCGGCCCAAAGGAAGACACGACGGGCGGATTTGCGTACGGCGGTTGGTCAATGAATTATTGGGACTCGATTTCGGGCAAAGTCATGAGTGGATTCATGAACATTCCCTTCGAGCTCTTGCTCGGAAAGCGCACATATGACATTTTCGCCGGGTATTGGCCCGGCGCGAAGACCGACCTTATGATAGCGGAGAAATTTAATAACACAAAGAAATATGTTGTGTCGAATAAACTCTTCGAACCTTCCTGGCACAACTCTATTTGCGTTACCGGCGATGTCGAAAAGCAAATAAAGAAACTCAAGGACCACAATGGTCCAGATCTGTGGGTACACGGTAGCGGTAACCTTATCCAGACTCTGCTCAAATACCATCTAATAGATCGGATGCATATGTGGACGTGTCCGGTGACCGTGGGGGGAGGTAAAAGGCTTTTCGAAAACGGGACTCAGGCGGAAAAGTTTAAGCTTATCGAATCCATAACATCAACAAAGGGGGTCATCATCACCACTTATGAGCCCATTGGTACGCTCAAGGCCGGCTTGTAAGCCAAATGACCCATGTGCGACTAATAGTAGCTCTTAAAGTATGACGATGTAATAATCTAGAGACATGCAGTTTTATTCTCGGAAATCAAAAAATAAAAAAGCTTATAAAGTCGTCTATTGTTCGACCAGTGTTTTTTGAAACGCTTTGAAATGTCAATGATAAGATAATTCAAATTCACTTGCTTTGAAACCACCTGGGATAGTATCCTTAGTGGTTTTTTATTTTATTGATAAAAAAATGCGTGCTTCATTTAACCCTGTAGTGCGCATTATTATTTCACATTTATTTTTCATTCATTTTGATTCTCTTTTTAATCATAATACTACCATATAGTAATGTAAGACATAGACTATCTTATGAAAGCCATAAGCGTATTAGCAGGGTTTTGCCAAAATTACTTTCCAAGCCAAGGGAGCATCGTGCAGTGAAAAGTATTTCCAACCACAAATATCTTGCCAAATGTATAACCAGCCTGACCCTGCTGTGTTTCACGTACACCTTTATATTGCACCAGGCGGCAATGGGCATAACGATGTTGGTCACGGAGAACAGGGAAGCTCAACAGTTCGACAATAGTAATATACAATTGCTGGTCCCCTCCCGATATGGCCGGATTACGAGCGGTCAGTTCAATTCTGACAAGCGGCTGGTTATTTACATTCAAGACTTGCACTGTAATCCTGAAGTACAGAAGAACATATTCAACATTGAGCAGCTGCTGGATTCGAAGTACGGGGTTAAGAAGATATTCGTGGAGGGCGCACCTTGCGGCAAGCTGGACACCTCCCTTCTGAGCTCGATACCCGATGAAAATATCCGGACAAAAACGATCGATAGTCTGCTCCGCAAGGGTTTGTTGAGCGGGTCGGAATATTACGCACTGAAATCCAAGCAGGACAAGCTGTACGGGCTTGAGGAGTGGGGAACGTACCGGGCGAATCTGGACAGGTATCGGAAAGTGTCCGAAAGCAAGGAAGAGAACGAAAAGATCAATCAAGATTTAGCGGCAAAGATAGAACGCCTAAAAGAAACCTATCTTGACTGGAAGCTCAAGCGGATCGAGAAGGTGTTCAAGGGGGAACAGAAGGAGTCGCGGTACCTTAAGATCGAGAAGCTGGGTGAGCGGGTGGAGGAGGTGGTTACGGGCTACCCAAACTTGTCGCGGTACATCGAGATGATCAAGGTGAACCATGGTATCAAGCACCAGCGGCTCAACGAGGAGTTGACGCAGTACATAAAGGAATTAAAGCGAACGGTTCCGATGAAGGTGTACTTGTCGCTGACAGAAAAGATGAGGGAGAGCAATAACCTGGATGAATACTACCAGAAGCTGGTAGACATAGCTGCGGTCTATAACCCCAACCTGCAGAAAAGATTTCCCGAAATTAGTCGGTTCTTTGATTACCTTCGTCTGAACACCGAGATCAACCCGGTGTATCTGGTTGAGGAGGAGAGCTTATTTCAGGACCGCGTGATGACGAAGTACGCCGACCGTCTACTGGACAAGGAACTGATCCTGATGTCCCGTATGGCGAAGGATTTCAGGAACTATGTCAGTTTGAATATGACGCCGAACCAGTATCGATATTTTGCGGAGAACAAAGAAACGTTCAAGATACTGTTGCAGAAATATTTCAATCTGGAAGAAGTTAAACCTTCTCTGGCGCTTCTGGATAATGAAGAATTAAACCAGTTCTACGTGGTCAACTTTCAGCGTAACGATATTTTTATAAAGAATATCGCCTCTTCAAGCCCTGAATCCCAGGCCCCGAAGTATTCCCTAGACTCTAATGGTTTCTCCTCTGTTGCAGAACACATCAGCCAGTTCAAGGACATCGACATCGTGGTGGCAGGTGGTTTCCACTTGGACATCGGGAAAGCACTCAAAGACATGGGTGCGTCTTACCTTACAATTACTCCGAACGTGACCCAGAAGATGGATGAGAGCGTCTACGAACAGGTTATGAGGGGTAAGATCGACTTGCAGAAAATGCAGTCGTCCGCGCTGGCGCCGATTTTGATCACGTTATTGAAATTACAAGGCCGGGAAACTGAATTTAATGCGCTCATGGCTTTGCTTGATCAATTTCTAAGTTCTCAGGCTACCACTGGCAAGACCATTGACGATATGATCAAAGGCACGAATCAATGGCTTGTAGCAAATGAATTTAAAGAAGTAAAAGTTGAACGGGACACAGTGGAAATTAATAAAATGGACGTCAGAGTAACGATTGATAGTACCGAGCATCTAATGTTCGCCTTACAAGTCACCGGAAACAATGAGGTCACGTTTATTCAGAAAAGAGAAAAGGTTAGGCTCCCAACAACACAAGATAAAATACAAGCCGTTAAAACTTTTGTCAGTCAAAGAGTTATCCTTAGACTGGGGGAAATTAGTAGCGCGATAACGAATCTGGTGTCACCAGTGAAAAGTGTGGACACTCTCGATAATATTCCCCTGACCGCCAACATTTCCAACCATCATGTGCATCTCTCCGAAGAAGATGTGGAAAAATTGTTTGGAAAAGGGTATGTGTTAAAATGGAAACGGGATCTCATGCAGTTGGGGCAATATGTGTGCGAGGAAATGGTAACGATCGAGGGTCCAAAGGGGGAGATAAAAAATGTAAGGATTCTCGGCCCCGTACGGCCTCGAACCCAAGTTGAAATTTCCGAGACTGACAGTAGGATTCTCGGATTGCGTGCCCCTGTCAGGCTTTCAGGAGACCTTGAAGGTTCAGGTCCGATAACCATCAAGGGTCCTCACGACACTGCTATATTGTCGGAAGGTTCAATCGTCGCGAAGCGTCATGTGCATATGGCCGAAGCCGATGCGGTTAAGTGGGGAATTAAAAACGAAGAGGTTGTAAGCATTGAGACCCATGGATCTCGGGGACGCATGACTTTTGGGGATGTCGTAGTACGGGTCAGTAAGAAATTCGCCACTGAAGTTCACTTTGACACTGACGAAGGTAACGCTGCAGGAATAACGAACGGAGCAACGGTAACCCTAATTCGATCAGTCAAAAAGAATCAGTTTCCCTCTAATCTCACCCATATCACGGTGATCCCCGCTGGATTAAGCGCAATCACCGCAGACAGAACCCCATTAGCCGCCAGTGGTGTCAACAATGACGCGCATCTTTCTGTTGACGCCTGGTTAAGAGAACAAGTGGCAGCTTTCCGATTTGGCGTGTCATATGCCGAAAAGAACACAGTACAGCTAATACTCCCC
>JBELAT010000157.1:0-4775 GCA_049508565.1 Endomicrobiales bacterium
TGCGCAGTAAAAAAACATTCAAAAATATATACTATTGTTAAAAATACATCGATTGTTGCTTGTTAAACATTTAAAAATGCTAGTAACTCTGTTTCGTTCAAAAACACTAAAAAATCTTTTATCCTACGTATTTGCTAATACTGAGGCTGTTTTTTATGTCAGGGAGTTGGCTGAGCTTATACATGAAGACCCGGGAAATCTTTCCCGGGAACTTTCGCGCCTTGAAAAAGATGGTTTGATGGTTTCTGTTAAAAAAGGATCGCTTAAGTTGTTTCGGTTAAACAAGGATTATCCGTTCTATAAAGAACTCAAACAGCTTATTGCGAAACATCATGCACTCAATAAGATTAAAACACATCAGCAGCAGCTTGAAATGGAATTTGGAGGGGCACACCGTCAACAGTAGAGACATATTTTAAATGAGGCAAAAAGGACCAACAGTCTTGCGTGCGTGATTATGGTACAATACCTTACTATGTGCATATTTGATAGTACGCTACCGTGGTTTCATCATGTATAATATTTTGGTTGTCGATGATGAGCCGAATATTTTACAGTTGTGCAAGGTCATACTTACCAGTCCCGAAGTTGCTGTTTCTACTTTAACTACTGGTAGTGATGCATTGAATGTAATGCATAGTGAAACATTTGATCTTGTTCTGGCCGATCTCAACATGCCCGCAATGAACGGGATGGAACTATTAAAAAAAATAAAAAAGTTTTTTCCTGAAACAGCGGTTATTATCCTTACCGGACTAGGAACGGTCGATTCTGCTGTAGAAGCGCTGAAAAATGGGGCATATGATTATCTCCTAAAACCTTTTGAAGCAGAGGGACTGGAAAAATCTGTTCATAAATGTCTGGAACATAACCGGCTTCTCAAGCATGAGGATATCCTTCAAAAGACTCTCTATCTCTACCGCTTCTCGCAAGAAATTACCCCATCAAGTACCGAAAAAGAACTCCGGAATTTTATCGTAACCAATGCCATGCAGGCTGTCGGTGCTGATTCCGGGTCACTGTTTATGCGCGCTTCATCAGAAGGACCCTTGTGTCTTGAGACAGCTATTGGCCAGGACCTTCCTGTTGGGTGCCAACTCAATGGTGATGGCAAGATAGCCAACTGGGTATTAAATAACAATAAAGCGTTGTTGATTCAGCATGCTGTTAATGCGTTGCCTCAATTTTCAGATATACCGAATCGTGAAGAGATTGTCTCATCCCTGGTTGTTCCGCTCCTTACCGATAAATTCAGTATTGGTGTTATCTGTCTCAATCGATTTAAACAGAAGTCGAATTATCTGTTTTCATCCCACGATCTTGAGGCTATGCACACATTTGCACTTCACGCATCACTGGTGGTCACCGGATTACGCCATGCGCGGGAGTTGCGGGAATTGGACAAGATGAAATCATGGTTTGTTTCTAATGTTTCTCATGAAATCAGAACACCAATAACTGCGATTAGCGGTGCTCTGAACTTGCTTAAAACTTCATGTTCTTTTAACACGCAACAGGGTAAACCTGCCTTATTTCTCGATCTTATAACAAGAAATATAGACCGGATACAATATCTGATCAATGACCTGTTGGATTTTTCCCGCATGGAACACGGCCAATTAAAACTTGTGTATTCGTTTTTTAATCTTAACGACGTCCTTGGTGAGGTTACCCAGGACATCGAGCTTCTTTTTAAAGACAAACATCTCATCATCACCATGGAATTGCCCGATACCGTAAAGGATATTTTTGGTGATCGCGATAAGATCAGTCAGGTAATGACCAACCTTATGGGAAACGCCGCTAAGTTTACGCCGGAAAACGGTCAGATCACTATTGGCTATGTTTTTACTGACGATGTTCGGCTGCTTTTGTATGTAAAGGATTCGGGCCCGGGTATAGCTTCCGATCAATTTGAAAAAGTATTTGAAAAATTTTATCAGATTGACGGCTCCCTTCAACGGGAGCACGGTGGTTTTGGCTTAGGGCTGGCTATCGTTAAAACTATTATTGAGAAACATAATGGCAAGATCTGGGTAGAATCTGAAAACGGCAAAGGGGCATCTTTCTTCATCGATATGCCCTATGTCCCTGCTACGCCAGTTGCATAATGTGCTGATGTAAGTGATCGCTGGAGGCGAAATGACAAGCCATAAAAAAAGTAAGATTTTAATCGTTGATGATGAGCCTGATATTGTTCTTGTAGTTGGAGAATTCTTGGCGGGTGAAGGGTTTACCGTTTTAACAGCGAACAACGGGGTGCAAGCTATTGAAAAAGTCAAAGACCATTGTATCGATCTCGCTATTCTTGACGTGGCTATGCCGACAATGAATGGGATTGAAACACTTAAACGGTTAAAGCTCATCAAGCCTTCACTGCCGGTTATTATGATCACTGCATATCGTGATGCGGAAAAGGTTGTAGAGGCGTTTCGCCTGGGTGCGTATGACTGTATTTTTAAACCATTTGATTTTGGCTATCTGAGGACATCCATAACCGGAAGCTTGTTGGAATAACGTTCATTAGGGAGATTGCGTGCACGTACAGCCGATAAGAATACTTTTGATAGAAGATAGCCCCGAGCACATCAGTTTGATCACCAGTATGCTCGAGCTTGAAAAGATTGGTGGTTTTTCGTATACCCTTGCGTGCAGTGAAACTCTCCAAAGTGGATTGCAGTACACCAAACAAAACGATGTGGATGTCATTCTCCTTGACCTTAGTCTTCCGGACAGTCAGGGATATGATACCTTCCTTTCTGTCTATCGAGCGGTCCCTCTCTCAGCCGTTATTATTTTGACCAATGATGCGCGCGGTGAAATTATGACTCAGTCACTGCGCGATGGGGCACAGGATTATATTATAAAAAGCACTATTGATAGTGCGATACTCGCACATAGTATCCGCAGCGCTTTCGATCGCAATCATGCCGTTCGCACTTCACAGTCTGTCAGTGAAGATCGAACTAAATTCTTACTCAATGCTACTCATGAAGGAGTTTTTGGAATTGATCTTGAGGGAAACTGTACTTTCTGCAATGATGCATGCCTGCATATTCTCGGATACCATTCCTCAGCGGACCTTATCGGCAAGAACATACAACCAATCATTAATATCTGTCATGAAGATGGTACTGCCTTTTCCCGTGAGGATAGTCCCATAGAACAATCCTTCAGGGGAAAAGAAAATATACATGTCGATGAAGCAATGTTCCAGCGTTCTGACCATACCTGGTTACCCGTTGAAGTATGGATCAAATCTCAATTTCTCCGCAAGGGCTGTCTGGTTGGGCTGGTAGTAACTTTTGTTGATAAAACTTCTCATAAACAAAATGTGAGAGCTTTAAGAGCAAGCGAACGTATATTTCGTGAAATATTTGAACACGCCCCGCATGGTATTTTTCGGGTCGCGGTTTTGGCTGGTCCTGCCTTTGCTTTTATCCAGCTCAATACAGTGCAAGAGACAATCATGGGATTGACAACAGCTGTGGTGCAGGGCAAAAGCCCCGAAAATATCTTATCTCCTGAAGCCGCGGCTCTGACTAATGCAAAATATCGACAGTGTGTTGAACAGGCAAAGACACTTCGTTACCATGAAACAGTATCTTCTGCAGATGGCCAAAAGTATGTCGAAACCACTCTTGTTCCCATCAAAAACGATCAGGGGCAGGTCACCTGGATTTTGGGAATTACGTACGTCATTTCTGAAACAAAGCGTACAGAAGCCGAACTGCAGGATGCAAAAACGCATCTGGATAATATCTTAAATACGATCGGCGACCCGTTATTTGTTAAAGATAGGACACATAATTGGATTTTTGTGAATGATTCGTTTTGCTCCCTTATAGGGTATTCTCGACAGGAGCTTATTGGCAAAAGCGATTATGAATTTTTTCCCAAGAGAGAGGCGGATGTTTTCTGGGAGAAAGACGAACAAGTCTTCTTTTCAGGATTAGAAAATATCAATGAAGAAGCATTTACCGACGGCAATGGAAGTGTTCACACGGTTACAACTAAAAAAACACTCTCCGTTGACGGGAAGGGCAACCCGTTCATTGTCGGAACTATACGGGATGTTACTCAACAAAAGCAGATAGAGCTGGCTTTGAAAGAAAGCGAAGAAAAATTCCGGCGGCTTACGGAACAAGCTCCTATCGCCATTTATCTTATCCGCGCTGATGCAACTTATGAATATATCAACCCGCGGTTTACTGAAATATTCGGTTATACACTCAAAGACATTCCCACACGCGCGGTATGGTTTGAAAAAGCGTATCCTGTTCAAGGCTATCGTGAAAAAGTTATTGCGTTGTGGAATAATGAGTTTCTTAACTGTGATGCAAACGTGGTATTCGACCGGACATTTTCAATGCATTGCAAAGATCGATCTGATAAGATTATCCATCTCCGGGCGGTGAAAATAGCCGGCGGAAAAATATTGGGTACCTGTGAAGATATTACGGAATTAAAGCAAACTGAAATTGCACTGCTCGAAGCACTTGCCAGCATTAAGACCATCAAGGGATTGGTTCCCATCTGTTCTCATTGCAAACGTATTCGTACCGATCAAGGATCATGGCAGCAGCTGGAACAATATTTTCATGAACATATTGATGCCGATTTTTCCCATGGCATTTGTGATGAGTGTATGCACAAACTTTACCCTCCTCGGTAATAATCACACAACTGCGGGCATGCATCTAGATAGGCGTTTTCTCTTCCGATGATTCTCCCTGAAGAATGTGTCTCTCGCTAAAAGATCATTTCGCGCTCAT
>JBELAT010000158.1:0-4735 GCA_049508565.1 Endomicrobiales bacterium
GAAGGACCAACCACGATCAACGTTACATTCTTGGATTTTGCAAAACTTAACATTTCTTGTGAAACATCTGTTCCTTTAAGAAGAATGACCATCGCGCCCAGTTCTTCTGCAAGCCGAATATTTTTATCAAGCTGAAGACGGTCACGTTCTTTCATATCAACCTGCTGGGGAGATTCTACAAAAACAGCATACCATTCTGCATTGAGATCCTGAGCCATACGATAGGTGAACCGAATCAAGCGCTCTGAAGAAGGACTGGGACTTATGCCGGTCAGCAAGCGTGAACCGACGGGCCAGGGACCCGGTACTGCATATTTGAGCATATAATCTTGCGCATCTTCATCAACTTGACGTGCAGTATAGCGTAACGATAGTTCTCGAAGTGCAAGGAGATTGCCTTTCCTGAAAAACTGGTGCATCGCCTGTTCGGCTTTTTTAGGGATATATACTTTACCTTCTTTAAGTCGTTCAATGAGTTTTTCAGGTGTTACATCGATAAGTTCAACCTCATCAGCAATGGCAAGTATTCTATCTGGAACCGTCTCAGTGACTCGCACACCGGAGGTCTGCTGCACTACGTCGATTAAGCTCTCTATATGTTGGATATTGATAGTAGAATATACATCGATTCCTGTATTGAGCAGTTCTTCGACATCCTGATATCGCTTTTCATGTCGCGAACCGGGAGCGTTAGAATGTGCAAGTTCATCAACTAGAACGATTGCCGGGTGTCGGGATATAATAGAATCAATATCCATCTCCTCAAGCACAATGCCAGAATACTCCACTCTTTTACGCGGTATGATATCAAGCCCTGCCAGCAGCGCGTCAGTTTCTAATCGCCCATGAGTTTCGGCAATCCCCACAGCAACAACGATTCCATTTTTTTTAGCGGTCTGTGCTTCCTGCAACATGCGATAGGTCTTTCCAACACCTGCACAAAAGCCCAAAAAGATCGTTAACTTACCTTTCTTGCGAGGATTTGTATATTCACCCTCCTCCTGATGCGCCTTTTCAAGCAATTCGTCAGGATTCGGCCTTTTCTCATCCATAGTTTTTCCTTTATTGTTTTTTATCACCAAGGTGCACTCTTGGCTATTAAGCCACTGCTCCCATAACTCTCTGTTCTTCCCGTTTGATAATGTCGATTATTTCCTGAGCCGTCGTCGCAGCACACATATCCTGGCGATTTTTCTTGTTTTTCATCAGACGTGAAAGCAAGGCAATGGCTTGCAAATGTTGACCGCCGGAATCTTCAGGACATACAAGGAGAAAACAGATATTAACTGGTAGTGCATCCAAGGAATCGAATTCAAGACCGGTCTTGGATATCCCCAGCGCAATGACCTGTTCTTTGAGAGAAGACATTCTTCCGTGCGGGATCGCGATTCCCTGCCCGATACCAGTTGAACCTAATTTTTCTCTTTGCAACAGAACTTCAATCGTTTCTTCACAATTTTTAACTTTATTAGCTTTTTTGAGCATGCCAACAAGTTCAGTAATGGCTGAATTCTTATCTGTTGCCTTGAGATCAAGCGTGATCGTTTCTACACTTAAATAGCCGGAAATATTCATACTCTCCTCCTCACACATAACATAAATCTATTATTTATTCTCGTCTTGCCGCATATCAAGGGCATAATTGAGCTTTAACACATTTACGGCGGGACGTCCCCACATACCGATAAAATCGGGTTCGGTATTTTCATCAATAATTTTTCTTACAATATTTATATCCACTCCTCTGACACGTGCGACGCGTCGAGCCTGCAGAAGCGCATTCTCGAAAGAAATATGAGGATCAAGTCCGCTCGCCGAAGAAAGCACCATATCTGCCGGGATAGGCGTGTCAGAAGATATCTCGTCCTCCTGTCTGACCTGCTTTATTCTCTCCCTAACACTGTCCATCAGTTTCTGGCTCGAAGGGCCGAAGTTTGTGCCTCCTGAGTTAGTCCCATCGTAACCGTTTGCCGACTGTCTGCTAAAGAAATATTCTGGTTTTGTAAAATTCTGTGCGATCAGAGTAGAACCGATTACGGTGGTTCCCTTGATTAAGAGACTTCCATTTGCCTGCTCGGGCATAGTAACCTGCGCGATAAATGTTATGACAAAAGGATATGCCAATCCCAATATCAACGACAATACAATGTATACTCTAAGTGCATGAAAGAATTTGTTCATTTATATCCCTCCCCCTTAAACCAGTTTTAAAAATACAATCAGAATATCTATGAGCTTAATGCCAATAAACGGCAGTATCAGCCCGCCCACTCCATAAATAAGAAAATTTCTCACCAGTAGAGCTTCAGCGGTGGTTTGCTTGTAGCGGATGCCACGCAAAGACAACGGGATAAGTAGCGGTATAATGAGTGCATTGAATATCACCGCTGACAAAACCGCACTTTTTGGCGTGGTGAGATGCATGATGTTTAAAATTCCCAGAAGTGGATACGTCGCAGCGAAAATTGCCGGTATGATGGCAAAATACTTTGCAATATCATTAGTAACACTAAAGGTGGTAATAGATCCCCGCGTAATAAGAATCTGCTTGCCGATTTCCACAATATCCAGCAGTTTGGTTGGCGAAGAATCCAGATCGATCATATTAGCAGCCTCACGGGCAGCCTGGGTTCCCGCATTCATAGCCACTGCTACATCTGCTTGAGCAAGAGCCGGCGCATCATTAGTGCCGTCACCAATCATTGCCACGATATTGCCTCTGCTTTGTAATTCTCTGATGCTTTTGAGCTTTGTCTCTGGCTTCGCTGGAGCAATAAAATCGCTGACACCTGCTTCAGCCGCGATCACGACTGCTGTCAGAGGGTTATCTCCAGTAATCATAATGGATTCAATGCCCATCATACTCAACTGTTGAAGTCTTTCCTTTATTCCAGTCTTTAAAACATCCTTCAAACGGACAATACCTAGTGCCCGCACTCCATCAGAAACGGCAAGAGGTGTTCCGCCTTCACCTGAGACATCGTTGGCCAGTCGCTCCATTTCATCAGGGAAAGTAGCCCCTTGCGTTTTAATGAATCCTTCTATTGCTTCAACTGAACCTTTCCGTATATGCTTGCCATCAATATCAATACCGCTCATACGCGTTTCAGCACTAAAAGCTATAAAATGAGATCCTTCAGGTGCGCGTATATCGCTGCCTCGTATGTTCAACTTTTCTTTTGACAATACAACAATACTTCTTCCCTCCGGTGTATCATCGGCAAGAGAAGACAGCATCGCAGCCTGAGCCAGTTCCTGTTCGGTGACTCCCTCTGCCGGTAAAAACTCAGTCGCCAGGCGATTACCCAGCGTTATCGTTCCCGTTTTGTCGAGCAGAACTACATTGACGTCACCGGCAGCTTCAACAGCCCGACCACTGAAAGCAATGACATTATGACTGAGCAGCCGATCCATACCTGCAATACCAATTGCCGGCAACAGTCCGCCAATGGTAGTCGGCATCAGACATACCAGCAAAGCGATCAGAATAGGCACTGAAATAGGCACACTCATGAACACGGCAAAATATTTCAACGTCACACACACAACCAGAAAGAGTACTGTAAGCCCAACAAGCAGTATTTCAAGAGCTTTTTCGTTGGGCGTTTTCTGCCGTGTTGCGCTTTCGACCATACAGATCATTTGGTCGAGAAATGTTTCACCGGGGTTGGCAGTCACCTGGATTTTAACCGTACCCGATAAAATGCGGGTACCACCGGTTACACCACTTTTGTCGCCACCGCTTTCCCGCACAACTGGCGCGGACTCACCGGTGATTGCAGATTCATCGATAAGCGAGACCCCCTCGATTATTTCGCCATCACAGGGAACGATATCGTTATCCTTGACCAACACGGTATCACCCTTACGAAGAGAAAGCGCCGGCGTAAGCTCCGTTGAACCATCAGGCAGTAGTTTGAGGGCAGACGTTTCACTCCGTGTTTTTCTGAGAGCTTCCGCTTGAGCCTTTCCTTTGCCTTCAGCAAGAGCTTCGGCAAAATTGGCAAAAAGAACGGTAAACCACAGCCACAAGCTTATCTGCAGATTAAACCCGAATGGCTTGCCAGTGATAATGTTCCTAAGGGCAATACACGTGACAACTAATGAACCGCACTCGACAATGAGCATAACCGGATTTTTGACCAGCGTTCGCGGATCAAGTTTTACAAAAGAATCTTTTATAGCCTGAACAATAAACTCCATCTGCCAAACACTTTGTTTATTTTTATTTTCCATAATAGTTTCCCTCAAAAATGGATGAATATATCCGACGATCAAGTCGACTCATTTCAAAACGTCTTGCCGGTCTGCAGGAGCAAGTGTTCAAGCAACGGTCCCAAAGCGAGCGGCGGAAAAAATGACAGCGCTCCGACAATAATAACCACGCTGACCAGCATGATAACAAAAAGAGGGCTGGCTGTAGGAAACTTGACACTTTTGGGAACCATTTTCTTCTGTGCCAGTGTTCCCGCAATAGCCAGTGAAGGGATAATCACACAAAAGCGCCCGACCAGCATCACAAATGCGCCGGCGAGATTAAAAAATGGCGTGTTCGCATTGAGACCGGCAAAAGCGGATCCATTGTTGGCTGCCATTGACACGAAGGCGTAAAATATTTCGGTGAAACCATGCGGCCCGGCATTGTTCAATGCTGAGACACCAAATGCGTTCGATACTCCTATCGCGGTGAACGTAAGTTGCACCACCGTTGATGATAGTAGTACAATGACTGCCA
>JBELAT010000159.1:0-4684 GCA_049508565.1 Endomicrobiales bacterium
GAAGACGTCAGAGCTGCCGGATTTGTAAACGGTAAACCGTCAGTTGTTCTTGTAATATTTCGCCAGCCCGGGGCCAATATGATAGCCACGGTTGACCGAATCAGAGCATTGCTTCCTTCTTTTAAAGCTTTAATTCCAGCCGGGATAGACCTGACAGTCTCGATCGACCGGACGCCGACTGTTCGGGCTTCTTTAAGCGAAGCAAAGAAAACCATATTTTTTTCGGTCATATTGGTTATCGGTGTGGTGTTTTTTTTCCTGCGCAATATGCGGACAACTTTTATACCAAGCACAGTGGTTCCCATATCGCTCATTAGTACATTCGGGGTCATGTATCTGCTGCATTTTAGCTTAAATAATATTTCTCTCATGGCTCTGACCATAGCAACGGGATTTGTAGTCGATGATTCAATTGTAGTTGTTGAGAACATTACCCGTCACCTGGAAAAAGGAGAAACGCCGTTGAAGGCGGCTATGAAGGGGGTCGGTGAAATCGGGTTTACCATAATGTCAATAAGTATTTCCCTTGTCGCCGTATTTACACCGATATTGTTGATGGCAGGCATACTCGGACGTCTTTTTAGAGAGTTTGCCGTGACTCTTTCGGTCGCAATACTCATTTCACTGATAGTGTCGCTGACAACCACGCCCATGCTCTGCGCAGTGTTTTTAAAACAACAGGTGAAGGGAAAAGAAGATGGGCAAAGCAAATTATTTAAAACGAGTCAGGGTTGGTTTGATTGGATGTATAACACCTATGAAAAGGGTTTATCATGGTCATTGCGGCATCCCAAAATCGTGCTTTCTATTACCGTATCGATAGTTTTGCTTAATATGGTATTATTTGTGATTGTGCCAAAAGGTTTTTTCCCTCAGCAGGACACCGGTCGGCTCATGGGTATGATCCAGGCTTCTCAGGATGTTTCTTTTCAATTGATGGAACAAAAATTGAAAACGGTGTGCGCCATAGTCAAGAAAGATCCCGCAGTCGAAAACGTTACCGCATTCTCGGGAGGGGGCTCAACGCGAAATACTGCACGGATGTTTGTGGCTTTAAAGGCGGTAAGAAAACAAAATGTTGACCAGGTTATAGGACGGTTGCGTAAGAATCTCAGTGGTCTGCCGGCCACACCCACTTATTTTCAGTCTGTCCAGGATGTGCGTGTGGGCGGTAGGATGAGCAATGCCTTGTATCAGTACACGCTCAGAGATGATAATCTTAATGAGCTGATGACCTGGGCTCCTCGTGTGGAAGCCCGCCTGCGTAAAGTGCCTATACTGACTGATATAAGCAGCGATCAGCAGAATAAAGGGTTGGAGACATATCTCAACATTGATCACGATCGTGCTTCGAGTTTAGGCATTACTTCATTAATGGTAGATCAAGCTTTATACAGCGCTTTCGGTCAGCAACAGGTATCAATAATGTATACTCCATTAAATCAATACCATGTCGTTATGGAGGTTGAACCAAAATACTGGCAGAGACCTGACATCCTGCGCAGTTTCTATGTTGTTTCTCCGCTTAACAAGGCCCAAGTGCCGTTAAGCTCGATTGCTACGTTTACGCTTACCAATAGCGCTCTCGCAGTCAATCACCAGAGCGAGGTACCGGCTGTAACAATTTCTTTTAATCTTGCTCCCGGTGCAGCAATAGGCCAGGCGGTAACCGCTATCGAAGCTGCTTCAAGAAGTATGATGCTGCCTTTAAGTATCCGCGGAACGTTTCAGGGTACTGCTCAGGCCTTTCAATCGTCAATTGCAAATGAGCCATATTTAATTCTAGCAGCACTATTGGCAGTGTATATCGTTTTAGGGATATTGTATGAAAGCTATATTCATCCCATTACGATATTATCAACATTGCCGTCAGCGGGGGTTGGCGCTCTTCTTTCGCTTCTTATTTTCAGGATAGATTTTAGTATCATAGCTCTCATAGGCATGCTTCTTCTTATTGGTATCGTTAAAAAAAACGGCATCATTATGGTGGACTTTGCCATTGAGGCAGAGAGGTCTGAAGGCAAAACGCCGTTTGAGGCTATCCATCAGGCATGCCTTCTGCGGTTTCGTCCTATCATGATGACGACAGCATCTGCCATCTTTGGCGCGATCCCGCTGGCGCTGCGGGGCGGGATGGGGTCCGAGCTTCGTCGCCCTCTGGGCATAACGATTATTGGCGGCCTTTTGCTCAGCCAGCTGATTACTCTTTTTACCACCCCGGTTATTTATTTAGTCATGGACCGTTATAGAATTTGGCTGGCTAAAAGAAAAAAAAGAAGTACGATGCCGGCGACGCTGCATCCTCAAGAAATATAATATCTGAAGGCTGGAATGCAAGAGTGATAATAGATTGAAAGGATTAACGATGTGTAGCTTTGGAAAAACTCATCACCTATTTAACGTACGTGCTCTGACAATGGCGGCACTATTGACACTTCTCTGTGGGTGTTCGGTTGGACCGAAGTACGTAAAACCTGCAACTACCGTGCCGTCTGCCTTCAAAGAATCGGGAAATTGGAAAGAGTCGCAACCACGGGAAAACATTTCTCGCGGTGACTGGTGGAAGGTGTTTAAGGACGATGGGTTAAATGCGCTTGAAAATCAAGTTGATATTTCAAACCAGAATATAGTTGCCGCTGTCGCACAGGTTCAGCAGGCACGGGCGCTCCTCAAGGGCGCTAAGGCGGCATATTATCCAACAATTTCTGTGGGTGTAGGCAGCGTTCAAACGTCGACAGGTGCGATGACAACCAGTAATACAAGTAATGCGGCATACGCCAATTTATCATGGGAATTGGATGTGTGGGGAAAAGTCAGGCGCAACGTTGAATCCAACCGGTCAAATGTGCAGGCATCCGCCGCAGATCTTGAGACAATGCGACTGAGCATTCATGCCACGCTGGCACAGGATTATTTTCTTCTGCGATCGTTAGACACGCAACAACAGATTGTTAATGAGACCATTGATGGATATAAGAGATTTCTTCAAATGACAAAAAACAGGTACAACAATGGTGTGGCTTCACAGGCAGATGTTATGCAGGCAGATACTCAGTATAAAACAACTCTTGCGCAGGGCATTGATATTGGGATCCAGCGTGCAATGACCGAACATGCAATAGCGATTCTGGTCGGAAAACTTCCTTCGGTCTTTTCTGTCCCCGTTTCAACGGCACCCATGTGTCCGCCTGAAGTGCCGCTGATATTACCCTCGGAACTTCTTGAGCGGAGACCGGATATTGCTGCAGCAGAACGACGAGTTCAGGTTGCTAATGCTCAAATAGGTGTGGCAAAATCTGCTTTTTTCCCGTCGTTTTCCTTGTCCGCCACCAGAGAGGCAGTCAGTAACAACTGGGCCACGTTGTTTTCTCTTCCAAACCAGATCTGGTCGATCGGACCCGAGGCCGCAGAAACACTTTTTGCTGGAGGTGCAATACGAGCTCAAGTGGCTCAGGCAAAAGCGGCATATAGCGTGAGCGTCGCAACCTATAAGCAGACAGTTCTAACAGGTTTTCAGGACGTTGAAGACAATCTGTCCTCAGTTCGTATCCTTGAGCAAGAAGCAGCCGCTGAGGACGAGGCTGTAAAAGCCGCACACCGATCTTTGGTAATAAGTTTAAATCAATATCAAGCGGGAACCATAAGTGCTCTAGATGTGGTTACGGCTCAGATTGCTGAACTGTCCAACAGAAAGACAGCTCTAAACATACTGTATAATCGTATGAGTTCTTCCATCTCTCTTATTAGAGCCCTTGGTGGAGGATGGGATGTTTCTATGTTGCCGTATGCAGATAATAAAAAAGCAAAGTAATTCTGACGCATATTTATCCGGGTGTGACTATTTAATCGCGCTACATTTTTTCACAGGAACATCGGAGTTTGCAGTATAAAAAAATACCATTGTAGCATGATGCATCTTATTGCGTGATATTGTGGGCACTTCCTTAGATTTCTTTCCTTTCCCAGATGGCAGTATGATCCTTCCGAAATTAATATATTGCTTACAATGGCACGTATAGGTAATGGTCTCGAGTTTTATATAGGGATTATTGCATATACAACCTCAATTTCCAATCGCTATGCACTGGATCCAAAAGACGTGATGTTGCATTGATCATCACTGAAATGATCGAGGATCAACAAAATTACCACCCGAGACACGAGCGCCAGTGCCATCAATGCACTTTTGTGCAATGGTGTTTTCTTTTATGCGTTGCGTGTTAAGTGAGTGTCCAAGTGAGACCATGTTGTTATTGAGTAACTTTTCCGGTCTCTGAATTGTCTAAGTAGTAGGAACGGCAAAACAAGCAGTCTATCCGATCGTACATGGGTAATCACCCATTATAAAAGGGTCTATGGGGAATGTATCTCCTTATTTCTATCGTCCTATGCTTCCTCCTCATTAGGGCATGACACTAAACGGCTAATAGCTATAAACGAAAAAAATAGTAGATTAAAATAATACTTATCTTTTGCTTTAACGTGCATGTCGTAAATAAGTAATAATGTTATTGCGAAATGAATATTTGTATTGTCTGTACAGCCGTAAGGGGGGTGATATTTAGTGAGCACTGAAAAACCCAATTATTTTTGAAATATCGACGTAAAATAAGTAAAATATAGGCATTGAAAGCGACAGGAAGTGCACGGAAAAGCGCAAAAAGTGATAAAAAGGCGTGCACTT
>JBELAT010000016.1:0-36419 GCA_049508565.1 Endomicrobiales bacterium
TGTCAGCATGAAACCAAGATTGCCCGTGATAGCTATCGCAGAAGTGCATGATAAAACCACATACCCGGCGAGCATTTTTTTCAACAAGCCCCTGTTTTTTTCAAGCAGCATATCCCATGTATAAAACAAAACAATCAGCGACACAATCTCGGCGAGAAAAACGCCGTATTCAAAGAACCACGCCCAGAAAAAGATCCGGAGCATGGTGCTTATCGCCCGGGGTGCAAGCGCCATCGTGGTAAACCATATCCCTGTACCGGTCACCGCGCCCACTATCGTAATAGAAAAAACGGCAAATTTTATAAAATCTCTCCTAAAATCAGTCCATTCGGGGTACGGTGCTGTGCCGGTGCTCAGTGCTCCGAAATTGAGCTCACCCAGGGCTATCAGCGCAAAAGAGCCTATGGCTATACCATGGCTAATGAGCACATGAAGTACTGCGTTACATCCTATAATCATGCCGTTTCCTATGTATGGTACATTGTACGGAGGAAATATCATGGCACATCCTCCCTCTCGTACGCCCTGGTCCTGTTAAGGAGCACTAACATATATAGGCTTACAACAGCGACTGCGGCCCCGGCGTGAACGGGACTCAGCCGACCAGTGCCCAAAGATAAGTTAGCGAATACGAGCCACCCCATCTCAACTATCCGCGTAAGCATTATACCTGCGGCAAGAATAGCAAGAAACGTTGGGCTCGATTTCAACGATCTGTTCAATAACAGGAAAAACGGAACGAAAAAGTTCACTATTATAACGAACAATGGCATGGCTCGCCACCCGTTTTGTGTCAGCCCGAGATACCAGCTTATCTCGTCCGGCTTGTTTGCCATCCATATAAGCAGGAACTGTGAAAACGACATATACGCCCACAAGATGAGCATGGTCAGTATAATATTGCCAATATCAATAAATCGAGAATCTCCGTCTTTGGAAATAGTGGAACCAGGCTGTTTGAAGAAACCGTTGAGCATGATAATAAAACAGAAAGAGTACAGCACCTGGCCTACGACGAAGGCTATACCGAAAATAGTCGAATACCACGTTGGCCTCAGTGACATTATCCAGTCCATAGCCGCAAATGTGCCTGTTAATGCAAACAAAACACCCAGCAAACCTGAAACATTCACCCTTTTATTATGCTTATCAAGCCACCAGGCCGATCCCATCCAGACAGCAAAATAGATTGCGCAGCGCACCATAAAAAATGGCACGTTAAGATATCCCGCGTTGCGCAGGCCATAATGCGCTGCTGTCCAGGGGTAAATGCGGGACAACCAGAACAGAACAGGTATGGATAATATCAATGCCGCAGGAAACGTCCTGCTCGCACACAGAAAATATTTTCTGACCGGTTCTGCCCACCGTCCCCCGGTCAGCGTATGAATGAGCCGTATTCCCAGTCCGCCCAAAGCCACGCTTATTATCAATAGAGCTCCGAAAAAGTATCCCTCAACGACATCCTGGAAACCGCTTCTAATATTCCAGGCGCACAGCGCAGCTCCAGCCGCCAGCGTTATCCAGAGACATGCCATTGTTTTATTTCCTTTTTGTCCCGATACCTGCGTAAGCATAAAATCCTCTTTTGAACCTTTAATGGCAGCTCGCCTACGGGCGATCGCTCTCGTTTTTCTCCGACTTTTGTTGCGGTTTCTGACTATTTGATATAAGTTTCTTGATATACGCCGCTACCGACCAGCGTTCCTGTTCATTAAGCAGATCATGGAAATAATCCATTTTGCCGTAACCGTTTGTCATGACATAAAAATAATAGCCGGGATAGACGCTTTTGAGCTTATCGCTTGAAAAAGAAAGAGGCGTGGTGAACCCCTTTTTGACCACGATCCCGTCTCCCGCCCCCTGATTGCCGTGACAAACGGAGCAGTAAATATCATATTTTTCCCGTCCCTCTTCAATGGTTCTTTCATCCACGGGTATTGCAAAGCCAGCCAGATAGTTTCCCTGTGTGCTCCGCCCGGTATAATACGGAGAATTGTCCCGCATATCATCCCTCGATACCGTTCCCTTAATCCTGTCCCGCGCGGAACTGCCGTTGGGGAAAAACAAATCCTGTTGCAGCGGTTCTATCTTGCCTCTGTCGCCCATATCCCGCTGACAGCCCACTGAAAGCGCAAGTACAACAACTATGGCGAAAAAAGCACCTATTTTTTTATTTATCATTTGTTTCCACCACATGTAGCTCTTCAGGGCCAGTAGATTGCAGGAACTGACGTGTACGAACTACGTCATAATTATCGTCTCCGGGCATGATGCACAGAAAAAAGCTGTCGGAGCTTGCTTTCTCGAACCCCGGAATATTAAACGCCGGATGATGCAGCTCCGGGAACCGGTTGAAAAACAGAAACCCGGCGAAAGCCGACAGAACTGAAAAGAGTATGGTCAACTCAAACGTTATCGGGATGAACGCCGGCCAGCTGTTAAACGGGCGTCCGCCGATGTTGAGCGGATATTCCAGCGCAAAAGCTATGTACTGCATCGCAAACCCCGACAACCCGCCGAAAAGGCCGCCGCATAAAATAACCCACGGCAGCATTTTTTCCTTCTGCTGTAAAAGCTCGGCGACTCCGTCGACCTGAAACGGCGTAAAGGTCTCAACGCGCCGGTATCCGGCCTCTGTCGTTCGTCTTACGGCAGCGACAAACGTATCTATGTTTTCATAACGGGCGGCAAGACAATAAATGTCATTGTTCATGGTCGTTCCCCTTTTGAATTTTCGCAGCGAGATCTTCAACCTCATAGCTGGCTATCAACGGAAATACCCGGAAGAAGATCAGGAACCCTGTCATAAAAAGTCCCAGTGACCCGATCAGCGTTGCCCAGTCCCAGACAGTCGGGAAATACAAGTGCCATGCTGAAGGCATGAAATCACGGTTGAGACTTCCAATAACTATCACGAAACGTTCGGCCCACATGCCTATGTTTATCACTATCGAAAGAAAGAACAGGATAAGCGCGTTTCGTCTAATATTTTTGAACCAGAGAATCTGGATAGAGCATACGTTGCATAGAAGGAGCAAAACGAATAAGAACCCGTACGGCCCCGTAAGCTGGTTTTTTGTGTGGAACCATTCATAAAAGTTCCCGCTATACCAGCCGATGAACGCCTCCATAAGATAACCATATCCAACTATCAACCCTGTTGTCAGCATGATTTTTGACATCAGGTCGAGATGATCCTGAGTAATCACGCGTTCAAGCCCATAGAGCTTGCGTATGGGGAGCATTAGGGTTAGTACCATTGCAAAACCTGAAAATATAGCGCCACCGACGAAGTAAGGCGGAAAGATGGTCGAGTGCCATCCGGGTACGAGCGTTATTGCGAAATCGAAACTCACTACGGTATGTACTGAGACCACCAGCGGTGTGGCTAGCCCGGCCATGATAAGGTAGGCCGTTTTGTGCCGTTGCCAGTGAACGCCTGCGCCGCGCCAGCCCAGGCTCAGGATTCCGTAGAATTTTTTTACCAAAATGTTCTGCGCCCGGTCACGTGCCGCGCCAAGGTCGGGGATGAGGCCGGTGTACCAGAACACCACCGAAACGGTAAAATACGTGCTGACGGCAAAAATGTCCCATACAAGGGCACTCCTGAACTGAGGCCACAACCCCATCGTGTTGGGATAAGGCACCAACCAGTACGCAAACCACCACCGGCCAAGGTGTAAGAATGGAAACATTCCCGCACACATAACCGCGAAAAGCGTTATGGTCTCTGAGAAACGGTTTATGGATGCCCGCCACTCCTGATGAAGGAGGTATAGGAAAGCAGAGATGAAAGTGCCGGCATGTCCGATACCAATCCACCAGACAAAATTGGTGATGGCAAACCCCCAGGCCACAGGAATGTTGACACCCCAGATACCGACACCTTTAATGAAAAGCCAGGTGATAGCAATCTGCAACACGAAGCACAGCATTAATGCAACAATAAAAACACTGACTACGGATGGCCGGAACCCCTCCTTAAGAGGGATATTCATTATAAGGTTTCCGATAGAGGCAAATGTCGAACCCTCTGCTAGAAATCTCTTCGGACCGGTGTCGTTGTTTTTATTTTCCATTAGACGCCTCGCAGACTGTCATTGGGATTTTTGATCCTGGCCAGGTATGTGGTTCTCGGCCGTGTCCCGAGATCGGTCAGTATCCCATAATTTAGGTGACTGGACTTTTTGATAGAAACAGCCGACGAAAGATCCCGCACGTCGCCAAACACGATCGCCCGGGTGGGACAGGCCTGCTGGCAGGCGAGCACTATCTCGCCGTCTCTGATTTTCCGCTTTTCTCTCTGTGCCGTTATGCGTGCCCGGTTTATGCGTTGAAGTTATAGTCAAAAAAGTTGAAGCGACGGACCTTGTAGGGACAGTTGTTTGAACAGAACCGTGTTCCCACACAACGGTTGTAGGTCATCTCGTTGATACCCTCCTCGCTGTGGCTGGTCGCCTCAACGGGGCAGACAAGCTCGCAGGGGGCGTTCTCGCAGTGCATACATGGCACAGGTTGGTGGATGATGTCCGGTTCCTGCCCGGAACCTTTGAAATACCTATCGACACGTATCCAGTGCATGATGCGGCCGCGCTTGACTTCCGTAATGCCAACCACAGACCCGTTGTTTTCTACCTGGCACGCCATGGTACAGGCTCCGCATCCCGTGCACCGGCTCAAGTCTATAATCATTCCCCACTGGTATGGCGCATTGAGGTGCTGCTCAGGAATATAGAGCGTTTCAGATTTTTTCGGGGTGATAATATTCTGAGTTATTAAAGCGGGATTTTTTTTGTATGAGTCAACATCGGTTACAAGCGCCAGATCCCGGCCGCCTTCCCGGGATTCAGTTTGAGTTATTGCGAGTTGATAGGGTTTCATCGTCCGTTTGAAACTAAAATCGGTTGTGCTAAAAGGTTCATTGTCTGACTGTAGCTTATACGCGTCAAAACCAATACTATCGCCGATCCCTCCGTCGATTTTTCTTCCATAACCGAGAAACACCGTTATGGTTTCAGGTGCCTGACCCGGCAAAAGGTAGACGGGAGCATACACAACTTCGCCGTGAGCAGATATTTCTATAACCGTTCCGTCAGTTAAACCTTTCTGCTGGGCAGACTGCGGGCTCATATACGCTGCATTTTCCCAGGACAATTTTGACAGTGGCCGTGGCAGCTCTCTGAGCCAGCTGTTATTAGAGAAACGGCCGTCTAGAATGTAGGGATCCTGCCGTATGAGCAGCGTCCATTTTCTGTCAGTGGATTGGGATACCGCTGAGGAAGGAATTGTTCGCTCAGTCACACTTAAAGGCTTAAATGCCGAGTCAGCCATAATGCCATCATGCAGAGTTTTGTGCCAGTAAGAGTCAAAATCGGATATATGTAATCGTTCTTTCCAGTATGAACGTATAACTTCATCGTACGGGTTAGTTTCTTCACCGAGCAATAAAAGGCATAGCTCATACTCAGTGACCCCGTTATATAATGGCCGTATAAGCGGCTGGCGTATAGTAACCGAACCGTCAAAAGCGCGAACATCGCCCCATGATTCGAACTCGTGCGCAAGAGGTATATGCCAATGCGCACGTTTAGCCGTATCATCGTAGTAAGAGCCGAGATACACTATATTACCTACGGAGCGAAGCCGTTTAGCAAAATCGAGGTTCCGCGGGGTGGCGTATACGGGATCCCCATCAATGATAATCAGATCGCTTACTGTTTTGTTTTCAAGCTCACGCGCAAGATCTATGATCGACCCGGAACTATCTTCAGATATTTCCTCCACCGGCTGTATGTATTCAATGGTTTTTCCTACATTGTGCAGCATGTTGTTTAGCCGGAACGCCGCGATCTGAACCGACTCGTTCTGTTCACGTCCTGCTATAACCAGGGATCTGGATATATTGTTGACAAGGTCACGGGCAAGAGCTTCGAGAAAATTTCTGGTGTTTTCAGCAAGCGTCTGGCCGATGTCTGAGTGTCCTTTTTCCACGGTCTCGACAAGCGCCCCCATAAACGTTTCGATCTCGTGCGGGCGGCATACCATTCTATGGTCTGCTGACGCTCCTGTCAGCGTTGGTGTTGCCTCAAGAGCGTAGAACCGGTTCAACCTCATTGTTCCCGATTCTACTGATCTTCTTTGGCCAAACTCACGGGAGTAAGCCACTGCGCCAGGTCCCTGGGTTAAAAAATCGCTTTCAATGGAAAAGATAACATCAGCATTTTTTACTTGCAGAACTGGTTGAACATCCTTTCCATACAACTTCAGAGAAGCTTTTCTCTCACGGTCACGGTTAAGGACGCTATACTGGTGCCAGATGGCTTTCGGGAACTCTTTAAGTATGTTCGTTCGAAGAAAAGCGAGTGTAGGAGAAATTATTGGCTGAGAAAGGAAGCACAACCCTTCTCCTCCAGTTGTTTTGAGCTGCTTGCATCTCGAGCGTAAAACCCCGGCGAACCTCTGCCATGACGAGGGCATGGATTCATGCATGACTGTTTTCGATCTGACTGGATCATACAACTGGTAGATGACCGCCTGTGTCGCGGCATCGGTCGCTCCCAGGCTGTCTGGATGTTCCGGATTGCCTTCGATTTTTGTAGGCCTGCCCATATTAGTCTCGACTAGCACTCCCCGGGCAAAACCTCCGAGCGTTATCGCACTGGCAAAATACAACGGCTTTCCGGGTACAATGTCTTCGGGAGCCCGTACATAGGGAACTATATTTTCAAGCGGTTTAACGCACCCTGCCATGGAGAGCATAGCAAGCTGCGCCCCCATAAGTTTCAGGAACGTTCTCCGGGTCAAACCCGGATCCCACGGTTTTTTTTCAATGATTTTTTCTGTACTCATAATAGCCTCAACGATGACAGGTTGAACAGTTTGTTATTTCGATAACTTTTTCGTTAAACCGCGTAACTTTTATATTTTTTCCAGAACCTCCGGTCAATTCAGCCGCGGATAGATATTGGCCGGGATTTCTATGGCACTCAAGACACTCTCTCATAAAAAATGCCTTGTTTTTGCGCACGAACGGCATGTCGCCCAATTCTCCGTGGCAAGTAACGCAGGAAACGCCGTTGGCAATATGAATACTATGGTCAAAATACACAAAATCGGGAAGAGAGTAGACCCGCGCCCACACAAGCGGCTTTCCCGTCTCGAAACTCCGCCTGACTGGGGCGAGCATGGGAGCATCTTTAAAGAGTACACGGTGGCACTTCATACATGTTTGAGTGGGCGGGATCCCCGCGAAAGAACTCTGTGTTACTGAGGTGTGGCAAAACTTGCAGTCTATGCCAATCTCCTTGACGTGATGCTCATGGCTAAAGGGGACATCCTGCACTGTAAATCTGTTGACACCTGTTACGAAAGAGAACCTCTGAAACAAATCCATCACAACCACACTGCCGGCAAGCAGAATGATTCCCGCGAAAATGATGAGCCTGAATATATGAGTGTCCCTGGCTTTAAAAAGTTGGCTCATTGTGTGACACCCTGTCCGAGATCAGGCGGTATCTCCCCGTTCCTGATCAGCTCTTTTGCCCAGTCTATCGGACCGCGCACATTGCAGGTCAAAACCCCGCACACCCTGTTATCGCGCAAAAAATATACGGTTCCTTTATTATTGCTTTCATCAAATTTATTGATATTTTGAAGATCCGGACTGATCTCCCCGACAGCCTCATAATTAAAATTGAAAATGGTGGAATAGAAATAGGGAATATAATCATATGCCAGGTGCGCGCCGGCCATGTTTCTGCCTGCCCATTTACCGTGATTGGCGGCGTGATCCCAGTGCTCCAGGTGCAACACTTTTTCCAAGACCGGACTAGGAAAGTCCGTGTTATCACCTGCTGCAAAGATGTCCGGCTGTGAGGTCTGCTGGTATTCGTTAACAGCTATATTCCTGTTGACCGTAATGCCGGCAGATTCGGCGAGGTCTGTCGAAGTGCCAATACCAATTCCAATGACAACCGCGTCTGTCTCGATCTGCAGCCCTCTCTGCGTTTTTATCACGAATTTGCCCCCGCTTTTCTCAAATGACACCGGTTTATCACGAGGGATCAGCGTAACGCCATGGTTTATGTACGACTTTTCAACGACTTTGCCAAGATACTCCGGAAATACGTTTGCGCACACGTAGTTGTCTGGATACAGCATGGTTACGTTTAATGCATTTTTGTTAAGAGATGCTCCTAATTCCGAGCCAATAAACCCTCCGCCGATGATCGTTACCGATGTCCCGCTTGATACAGCTTCCCGCAGTCTGGTATAGTCGTCAAGATACCGGTAATAAAAAATCCCTTCAAGCTTGCCGCCCGGGATCGGCAGTTTGCGGGGAGTACCGCCCGTTGCAAGGAGCAGCTTTTGATACCTGAACTTACGGCCCGTAAAGTCGCTCAGTGTTTTTGATTGCGCATCCAGTGACGTAGCCGTGACGCCCAGCAGCAGATCGACTCCCTTGCGCTCATAATATTTCTCATCGTTAACAAACAAATCAGCGGGCTTCATTTTCCCCCACCAGAGTTCTTTTGTAAGTGGAGGACGGGCATAGGTGAGATATTTTTCTCCGCCTATAATGAGGATGGATCCGTCTTTATCATGCTCACGAATACCCTCTATGGCTGATGAACCCGCGATCCCGGCTCCGACAATAATATACGTATAGTCTTTTTTAAGCATACTCATTAACCTCTGTGGAACGCGCCAAGCAGGGAAGCAGCATCTTCATCCAGCATGAAAACCGGTTCACCACCTAGAGGACGAACGCGCGCCGCCGGCAATGTCATATCATTGTTATCTATAACTTTACTGACCACTGCGGCCTTTTCCTTACCTGTCACAAGAAAAAACACGTGTGAGGCATTGTTTAACACCCCGAGAGTCAACGTCAATCTCTCCATGCCACCCCCTGAAGCAGATGTGACTATGTGCTGTGCATCATCATGTTGCAAGCTCTCCCCTGGAAACAGCGAAGCTGTGTGACCGTCATTGCCTAAACCCAGAAGGATAATATCGAAGGCGGGGATACCGCCTTTTTTGAGCTGAAAATAGTCCAGGATTTCAGTTTCGTATTCCTTAGCCGACAGTTCTGCCGATTCTGTGATGTCTACGGGATGCACGTGTGAGGGAGGGATTTTTCCAGGCTGAATCAGATGTTCGTCAATCATTTTGTAATTGCTCATCGGGCTTTCTATCGGCACCAACCGCTCATCAGCAAGGAAAATATGTATGGCGCTCCAGTCAATTGTATTTTCATGCGCGATAGCTTCATACAGTAGCGCGGGCGTGTTCCCGCCGGAGAGAGCCACCGCACAAAAACCCTTTTCGCGAATTGCACTAACGCTTATTGAAATGAAACGTTCGATAAAATAACGGAAAATATTTGTTTTCCCGCTAAAAATTTGTATTTCCCTGCCTCCGCACTCAAGGGTGTGCATTGCAGCATCTCCTTTATATCGGTGTGTGCCATTTCCTGCCGTCACGCTCTATAAGTTCGCGTGCAGCATCGGGCCCCCAGCTTCCGCAGGGGTAATTGGGAATATTTTTTTCCGAGGTTTTCTCCCAACTCTTCAAAATAGGCTCAACAATAGACCATCTCGCTTCTACGCCTTCCTGACGGGAAAAATTCATAAGATTTCCCTGCATGAAGTCAATTATCTGGTTTTCGTAGGAAAGATGGGATCCAATAGTGTCACTGTAGCTGAATTTCATATCAACCGGGTATGGATTGGCCGTTATCCCGCTCTGCCTGACACTAATGCGCAGCGAAATTTCCTCTTTAGGCTGAATGCTCAGGGTCAGGGCGTTGGGCATCAGTTCTTTGCATTCTTCTTTGAACAGCTGCAAAGGCGGTGTCTTGAACTGGACGTAGACTTCTGAAGCCTTGGCAGCAAGCCGTTTACCGGCGCGGATGTAGAACGGGATTCCAGACCACCGCCAGTTGTCTATATAAAATACGCCAGCAAAAAATGTGGGCGATTTCGATGTAGGCGAAACCCCTTCCTCCTGGCGGTAACCCGGAACGGCTATATCATCCATAATGCCCGGTCCGTACTGGCCCAGCACGACATTTTTGACCGCCTCACTCTCGCTTAAGACCCGGACTGTGCGCAGGAGCTTGCCTCGTTCATCGCGTATCAGTTCAGCGTCAAAACCTATCGGCGGTTCCATGGCCACAAGAGATAACACTTGTAAGACGTGGTTTTGAACGACGTCTCTGACTACACCCATCTGTTCGTAGAGCGTTCCTCTGTGTTCAATGCCTATATTCTCGGCAACCGTTATCTGGACATGGTCGATATAACGCCGGTTCCACAGCGGTTCAAATATGCTGTTACCGAACCGGAAGAATATGATATTCTGAACGGTATCCTTGCCCAGGTAATGATCAATCCGGTAAATTTGCTTTTCATTAAAAACATCAAGCAGTAGCCGGTTGAGCGTCAGCGATGAATACCGGTCGAGGCCGAATGGTTTTTCAATGACGATTTTTGTATTGAAAACTCCGGAACAGATAGAATGTTTTTTCAGTTGGCGTGCTATGGCGGGAAACAGTGAAGGCTGCACAGCACAATAGTAGACCAGGTTAGAATCCTCGGTATCAAGAAAAGGTGAGGTGTTGTGCACGACTTCGCATATCTTTGTATAAACATCATCTCCGTCGAGCTCACCGGTTAGGTAATGAATGTGCCCCAAAAATTCTTCGCATCGTTTTTTGTCGATGGGGGCGGGCAAAAAACGTTGTATCGATTCTCTGACAAGCGCTCGGTATTGATCGTCTGTATATCCGGGTATACCAACCGCTATGAGAGAAAACTCTTTGACAAGGTTGTCAGCGTAGAGATGAAACATCGCGGGCAACAGCATGCGCTGACTGAGGTCTCCCGCACCCCCGAACAAAATAATACAAAAAGGAGACATGGTAATTTTTTGGTTCATAAGGGTACATGCGGGTCCATTCTGTTCGGTTTTCGTTTCAAAGTTAATCATATAAACTCCATCTTTATAACTGTGCGGTGAGCACAAGCGGTGATTTAGTTTCTAAAGATTTAATGATTCTGACTGCATCTGCGCCTTTTTCCGCATATAAGAGATAGTCACCGCTTTGGACATTATAGGTACCTAGATCATCAAACGTATAATGCTTTATTTTAGATATTCTTTTATGTGTTGTTTAATTTCGTATCCTGCGTGGTCCGCTCCGAGAATGAATTTTAAGATTTTCATGATCTGACCGCCAGTCGTCGTAGTTTCTTGATGTTGTCAATTGGGTCTCCAGTGAAGACGGCGCTGCCGGCCACAAGCCGTGTGGCTCCGGCCCGTACCGCACCGCCTATGGTATTTTCGTTTATTCCTCCGTCAACTGCTATTGAGAACCTGCAGTGGTATTTTTCTTTCAATTGACGTGCCTCGATTATCTTTTTTTCTGTAGATCGCATGAAACTCTGCCCGCCAAATCCCGGTTCAACCGTCATGATTAAAAGCGTATCGATTACCGGCATTTCTTCCCTGACATAACTGAGTGAAGTTTTTGGCCTGACTGCAACTCCGGACTCCATCCCGAGTTTCCGGATAAGTTTAATGGTTTTCATTGTGTCGCAACATGACTCTCGATGGACGATGACCTCGTCAAGCCCGGCTTCGGCAAACTCTTTTATGTAGCGTTCCGGACGGTCTATCATAAGATGACCCGTAAAAAAAAGTTTGCTTCTGCGCCGTATTGACTTTATGACAACCGGTCCGAGCGTAATATTGGGAACGAAATGACCATCCATAACGTCAATGTGTATCCTTCGGCATCCGGCGCGGTTGACCTTTTCAAGCTCTTGATCGAGACAGCCGAAATTGGCCGACAGAAGAGACGGAACTATCTCTATACAATCAGGCTCGCAGGCTTTCATGAAAAACCGGCCTTTTCCGGGCGATCGCCCTTTTCGCTGCAGACGCAATATCCACGTCCTTGAGATGGAACTTAACAAGCAATTGCTCCGCGGTTCCGGTCTCGCCGAACCTATCTTTTATCCCGACCATTTCGATGGGCACCGGAAATGTGCGTGCGAGCACTTCGCTTACGGCCCCGCCGAGTCCCCCGATGAGCTGATGCTCTTCAGCGGTGACAATTGCACCGGTCTCCCGGGCGGCGGTTATTAATGCCTTCTCGTCAACAGGTTTGATGGTATGCATATTGATAACGCGAGCATCGATATTATCAGCGCGGAGCAGTTCCGCAGCTGACAGCGCCTCTGACACCATGACACCGCACCCTATCAGGGTGACATCACTGCCTTCTTTAAGGGTGTTGGCCTTACCGATCTCGAACGGATCTGTTTGTGCAGTTATAACCGGGAACGGCGCCCTACCCAACCTCAGATACAGCGCTCCAGTATGTTTGGTAATTGCTTCCACCGCCTTTTTAGTTTCAACGGCATCACACGGGCAGACGACACTCATGTTCGGCATGACGCGCATTAACGCGATATCCTCAAGCGCCTGGGCACTGCCACCATCTTCGCCGACTGTTACTCCTGCGTGGGTTCCGACAAGCTTGACGTTTTTATTGTTATAACACACTGAAAGGCGTATCTGGTCACATGCCCGTCCGGTAAGAAATACGGCGAACGAACAGGCAAAGGGAATGAAACCCTCCGCACTGAGACCTGCGGCGGTGCTGACCATGTCCTGCTCAGATATTCCCATGTTAAAAAATCGGTCGGGTATTTCTTTTTTAAATTTTTCTGCACGGGTAGCATCCTCGAGATCGCCGGAAAGAACTACTATCCTGGTATCCTTTTTTCCTATCTCGACAATTGTTTCTCCGAAAGCGTCACGTGTGGCTTTTGTCATTTCCCACTTCATGGTCCCCTCCAATACGTCTATCGGCTAAAATCCCAATTCTTTCAACGCCGTTTCCAGTTCCGCCTGGTTTGGTGCTTTCCCGTGCCACTTGGCCTGATTCTCCATGTAAGAAACGCCTTTTCCTTTAACAGTTCTCGCTATGATCACTGTCGGCACACCTTGTGTACTGCAGAAAACATCATATGCTTGCAAAAGCTGCGCAATATCGTGCCCATCGACTTCGATAACGTTCCAGTTAAAACTTTTCCATTTTGCAGCGAGAGGTTCCTCATTTTTAATCTCGGATACGGGACCGTTCTCCTGAACGGTGTTGGCATCGATTATGGCGCACATATTGTCAAGTTTATGGTGTGCCGCCGTCATGGCAGCCTCCCAGACCTGGCCTTCCTGTATCTCTCCGTCGCCGAGAAGGCAATAAACTTTAAAGTTCTTTTTGGCAAGCTTGGCACTGAGAGCGATACCGTTGGCGTATGACAGACCCTGACCCAACTCTCCTGACGAGAATTCTATACCCGGCACGATTGTGCTGACATGTCCTTGCAGTATCGACCCTAATTTCCTGTAGCGCAGGAGCTCTTCTTTTGGAAAATATCCCCTGTTGGCAAGGGTAACGTACATGACAGGGGAAGCATGTCCTTTTGACATGACGAATCTGTCGCGCTCTTCCCAGCCCGGGTCGTCGGGGCGAAGATTCATCCGGCAATAATAAAGACTGATAAGTATCTCAACCGCCGACAACGATCCTCCGGGGTGTCCCGAACCCGCCGCCGTAAGAGTCTCAAGGATCTCTTTTCTAAATTGTCGCGCTGTTTCTTTTAGGGTGATCATATCGCACGCTATTTCTTTCATAATAGTGTCTCCTGTGTAACGTTTTAAGTTCCGTCGTTTTGCTTTTCCTCTATTTTATTTCAGCTATTTAGGTTCAGCAACATTCATTACGTAGTAGATTTTTTTAGCCTGACTGTCGTAAACCTCGTAATACATTTCCTTTTTCATGTTTTTGTCGGTGACGTATTGCTTCAAAACCGGGTATGCCTTCAAATGGCCTACCATATACGACAGAAAGTTTCTTATGGGAAATTCCGTTATAATACTTTCTTTGGCCGGTATAATTTTATATTTGAACATTTTACTTATCTCCGGAAGCCGCACGAGGTCATTCTCTTCGAGAACGAACCCAACATCGCTTCTCAACTCTTTTCTAGGAACATAATGGGGGTCATCGTAGTACACGGTGAGCGCGGTCTTGATTTTGAGACCCTGACCTTTGAGACGTGCGTGAATCTTTCTGTATACACCGGTTGTTTTTCTGTAATCCCCCACACACGGCGTGTATACAAAGTCGTATGGCCCCATAACTCTTTCCTGCGCGACAAGAGTCGTGAACATCCCCGCCTGGACAAGCTTTATAAACACACCCAAACACACAACAACAAATGCAAGCAATACATATTTTAAAATTTTCATACTTCCTCACTTTGTTCGAAATCAGAAATATGATATCTGGCACTGCTTACAACACCGATGTGTCAACATATTTTCCGGATCATCACTAATGCAGGCTACCTATGAACTATTGTCATTTTCTCAAACGCACATATTATGATTTAGAAAGTGTTTTTACAGAGTGGCCACCGAACTTGTTTCTTAGCGCTGCAATGATCTTAGCACTGTACGACTCTTTTTCTCTCGATCGCATCCTCTGAAGGAGCGAAAGCGTTATGATGGGCGCAGGAACATTGTCGTTTATAGCCTCCGCCACGGTCCATCTGCCTTCCCCGGTATCATCCACGTATCCCGCGATGGACGTAAGATCCGCATCCTCACGAAACTGAGATTCCGCGAGCTCAAGAAGCCAGGAGCGTACGACACTCCCGTGGTTCCAGAGACCTGCTATTGTCTTAAGATCGAGATTAAACTCTTTTTTTTCGTGCATTAACTCAAATCCCTCTGCATATGATTCCAACAAAGCGTATTCGATACCGTTGTGCACCATCTTGACATAGTGGCCTGACCCGCTGGTGCCTACATACGCATACCCGTGTTCCGGAGCCAGCGAACGCAGGATGGGCTCAATAGTTTTAAATGCCACTTGTTCGCCGCCGGCCATGATGCAGTAGCCCTGCTCCAGCCCCCAGACTCCGCCGCTGACGCCCGCATCGACAAAATATTTACCTTCGCTTTTATATGCCAATGCGCGGTTCAGTGAGTCTTTATAAAAAGAGTTTCCTCCATCGACTACGATGTCGCCCTTTCCAATGAGCCCTCGCAATTGATCCACAACGGATCCTGTTATTTTTCCGGAAGGTACCATACACCATACTACCTTGACGGGACTAAGGCTTTCTACCAGTGCCAATAGCGAAGTCGCGGTTCGAACACCATAACTTATAATAAAATAATTGACACCTTATTGTAATGGCTTTTATAAATGTTTCACTGATTTATATTTGGTTTTTTTGTTTTACCGGTAACTATGAAAACCATGAAAAAATAAGCCCGCCCCAATGAAAGTAAAGAGCACTGACGCGAATCCCAGCACGGCAATCACTGCAGAATACTGAGCCGTCTTCTTTGAACCACTGCGCATATGCATATACGTAGCGTACAACAGCCACGTAATAAGTGCACAGGTCTCCTTGGGATCCCATCCCCAATACCGGCCCCAGGCGGTATTGGCCCATACTGCGCCGGTGCTTAAACCTGCAGTCATGAGAGGAAATGCAATCAAAACCGCTCTGTAACCGAGTGTGTCCGTTTGTCTCAGATAATCAGGGTTCTTTTTACCTAACCCGGCAAGATGCAAAACACCCGCGACAAATGCCACAAAACAAGCGGAATACCCAAGAAAATAGCTGACTACATGGATGACCAGCCAGTTGCTCTTGAGTGCTGGCATCAACGGCCGAATATGAACATCCTGCAGCGAAGCATACCCGAGGAGCACAAGACAAAAAAACGAGGAGTAACCCGCTAAGCCGTTTTTTATGATGTGTAGCCCATCCGTTGTCAGGCAGGCTGCTGCCAGAAAAAATGCGAAAAGGACCAGCGTTTCGTGCAGATTCGATACGGGAGGATATCCCAGCTCGTTCCATCGGATTATAACGGCCAGGAAATTGCAGGCGGCAGCCACAGCAAGAATGATTGATGCTACAGACCCCACGCGCACTTTAAGAAGAGGGATGCTCACAAAGAAGATAAAGGACAGGAAATATAAAACGAAGCTACTATCAAAGAGTAACAAGTACATTTTTTTCCTGCCGTCGTTTCTTAAATACGGTTATGAGAACACCCGCGTTTAGCAAACCAAGACCGAAAAACACTGTCCCAGCACCGGGATCTTTTACTACCATGAGATTAGTCCAACCCGGCTGCTCAGGGTTGTACCCAGCTTGATAGAACGTATAACCACCATATGAGAGAGGCCGGTTGACCTCAATATTTTCACGAAGCGTGACTCTACCGTTTTCCATGATACTGACTGTGCTTTTGAACCCTTTTATCAGTCCCTTCCAGTTCTTTTTTTCGTAATTATCTATAGTAAAATCATCGAGTTTTACGTCGAACCCGAGCCGATTATAGGTTCCGGCAGCATTCCTGTACCCGCTGCGCACCTGGTTTATGCTGAAATCAAGGGAACCAACTTTCTTATAGAGAGCCGTTATCGCCGCACCGCAAAGGATAATGAGCACTGCCAGATGGCAGATGAGCATCCCGGGGTTGCCTTTACAGTTATACAATCTCATCTCAAAGCCTCGTGCGCCAAACTGGCGGCGTAGGCATGCAGTTTCTGCCGATAGGTTGTTGGCGGCAGTCCCATGAGACACTCTTCGCAGGTATCAGATATACGGCGAATCTCTTCTTGAGGTACCGAAACTCCCGCATCTCCATCGAGTCGATCATCCGCTACCTGGTACAAAACCCCGAGTGAAAGCCCGAATCCTGCTACGTTACGCAGCGTTTCGGGAGAAATATCTTTTTGTGCCGTAACAGCGCCACCGAGACAGGCGGCAGACATTAGTTTACCTGTCTTGTTCTGAGTAATTTTCCAGTAGTCCTCAACCGTCCGTTTCGTTCTTTTGACGTCAAGTAGTTGCCCGTAGCACATGGCGCTGGTCGCATCGATCATTACCGCTACAGCTTCACTGCCGCACATTCTACGCAACACATCAAAAGCCATTGTGTATAAAACATCTCCCAGCAGCACAGCACAGTCTCTACCATACTTTTTTTGCAAGGTCCGCTTTCCCCTCCTGAACGCTTCTTCATCCATGATGTCATCATGTATAAGGCTTGCGTTGTGAACGAACTCAACTGCAGCGGCAAACCCTACAGCTCCGCGTACCTCTGGTGAGCTTATGTCTTTATTGCTCATTGCGCGCGCACTCATCATGGTCAACATAGGCCGCAGATACTTGCCTTTTGCAGAGAAATGATACCCAAGACATTTTCTGATCTCCTGTGGCTGACTATCCAAACAATCTGCCATAAGATTCTTGACGCTACCCAAATCGTCTTCAGTAAGCAGCTCTATATCCTTAAGCATATCAGCCCCCCTTAAGAGTATATGCACCCGTTAATATCAACGTGTTAATAATATACAGCACAATGGTTGCCTGTATGGGGAAACCCAATTTTTCCGGATTATCATAATTTTTTACCAGGCTCAGCGAGGAAGATACTGCCAGCGGTAGCGTCAGAAGCAAATAAAGTATTGCTGGAAGTTTGGCGTTTGCCGCCAGAAATATTACATATACATAAAGAAGAACTGAAATAACACAATACATATAAGCCGCGCTTTTACGCCCCATGCGGACTACGAGCGTTTGCTTCCCGCTCGCCTTGTCGGCGGTACAATCAGGTATCTCATTTATGAAAAGAATCAGGAAGACAAGTATACTCGGGACAATCGAGGGCAACAGAATCATGTATGTCAACGATCGCGTCTGCACGTAAAATGCACCCAACGGGATCAGCAAACCGAAACAGGCGGCCACCAGCAGTTCCCCCACATAGTAAGATCCCAGGAACATGGAATAAGCAACAGCGGCCAGGAGCGCGGCTAACCCACCCAACAAAACCAGTGTACCAAAGTGGAAAACAAAAAATATGATAACGGCAAGCCCGGCAACAAGAAGACATATCGCTTCCGCGAGAACCTCTCGGTGCGACATAAGGCCGTCCTGGATCATTCGTGATCCTCCCGTGAAGCCCTTGACATATTCCGTGTTGGCGGCGTCGGCGCCGTTGAGATAGTCGAAATAATCGTTTATGACATTTGCCCCGAGATGTACAAACACTGCGCCTGCCAAAGTCATCAATAGATACAGTACATTGAGCCGTGCGCCGGCTGAACGCGCGATGGCTGATCCGAGAAACACGGGCATGACGGATACAGCCAGAAATGGCAGTCTCATTTCTTTTAACCAGATCAGCAGAGAGTTTTTTTCGATAACGGTTTCATTTGGCATCATATATCCTCGTTTTTCATATTGTCGAGCTCACCCCTCAGGGAAAAGCGCCCGCGTGAAATATTGAAGTGCGTTTACAATAGAGTAATTGCGGTATCCTGACATAAAGTAATGCATGCTCAGACCGAGCTTACCAGAAACTTGAAAGTTCAGCGCACGTCCGGCGCTGACATTATAGATAGGCAGTATCACTCCCAGATCTGTCTGACTGTATTTTCTCATTGGCATACCTAAAGCGAGGCGACCCGTATTCACGCCGGCACACCATCCCGAATGCAAGGCAAAATTAACACTCTTTCTCAGGTATCCGCCCTTGTAATGCGGCGTTCCCGTGTCGGCCGGGGCAAACACTTCGGGATACCGCGGCACCTGCAGATAATCGTTTACCAGAAAACGCTTATCACCGATAACTTCGTAATCGCCTTTTATGCCATCTATTGCTATCTTCGTCCCGGCACACCAGCAGAAAAATACATCAGTGAACTTTTCTCCCGATTTTAATGTGACATTTTTTCCGTCAAATGAAGTCACCAGCGCGTTGGTCATTGTCTGAAACCCCAGGCCGGTTATATATTTAGTGATATAGGTGCGGATTTTTTCTTCCGCAACGCCAAGTATTTCTTTTCCGGCCTCTGCCACGATTATCTTTGGTTTCTTATTGAGTCTCTGTCCCAGTCTAAAGAGTTCACCAGCTATCTCAAGACCGGTATAGCCTCCGCCCGTAACGAAAACGACGGGGTGCTCTGTTTTTTTGAGGTAATCAATATATGCGCACTGCATGCGCATGGCATCATCCATGGTGTCAAGAAGGTATACTGATTCGAGCGACTGGTTGAAACCCCGCAAATTGGTTACCGAACCGCACGCCAGAACCAGATAATCGTACGGGTAGGTGCCTACCGGCGTTGAAACCGTCTTGCTCGGCAAGTCCACGCCAAGCACCTCTTCCTGCCTGAAATCTACAAATTCGGGAATAAGGTTTTTGGTAATTCCCGTCACTGCGTTAAACCCGAGTCCGCCGCTTACAACCATCGGCAATGACGGTTTCATTGTAGTGTACGGATACTTATCAAAAAGCGTTATTTTTGCCGCAGGATCGCGTCTATGCAGGGACTTCATCGCCATGGCCGCGCTTCGCCCGGCAAACCCCCCCCCTACAATAATGATATTCATGATAAATTCTCCTTCACACACATACATTTATAAAAAGGCTTTATAGTTCTATACTGTGGATTTTATTAAAATCACCCGCTACTTGTAATGACCTGCTTAAGCTTAAGACTGACTTATTTCTTCTTCAATTCAAAAGAGATAAAAAAAAGGCAAAATGAAAAGCGCGGAAATGACCGTAACTGTTTTTGTAAGTAAATTTGTTATGAATGAAATACCGCTTAACCCAGAATTTATCGTTTTTCAGGCCCAAAGGTTGGCTTGCATGTATTGGTTGCGTAGTTGCTGGATTGGTGTCGAATGGTCCCCGTTTCGAGGCACAGTTGGTTTTATTATTTGGAGTAGCATGTAATTCTGTAATTTCATTAAAACCATCAAGTAGAGATATGTTATTTTTAAATGGAGGCAAACAATACACTGTTCCATTCAAATTTTAGATAATACTATCTGCTAATAAGACCATTTGATTTCATTACTGGGAGCCCACCGATGAAAAGATATTTCGTTGTACTCGCAACTGTTTTTCTTTTAAGTGGTTACACATTCTCGGATATCAAATTGGATGATACAGTAGCAAGCGATACCGGGACAGTAAACGTTGAGCCGACGCAAGATTGCGTCATACTGAGAAATGGGGTTATGTGGATGGAAAAGAATGGCTTACTAACGATTATGGATTCAGACATGATTATGCCCAATGGTACAGTGGTTAAGACAAATGGCACCTACACATTGAAAGACGGTACCAAAAAGAAACTGAAAAACGGTCAAATGATAGGTATGGATGGCACTATGATACAACATACGAGACTTAACTTAAAATAATATTATTTAACACATGCTGGAAACGCTGCCACTGATAAATGGGATTAGTCAAAATGGAGTCAAGAAAGAAAAAAACATCTAAGCAAAACTAAATGCAAAACGAGCATGCATGCGCCATCATTCATTTAAAAATAAATATGTGTGTGATAATCTATCTTATTATTTCATAGATGACTGGTTTTCCCTGTTAATAATCATTTCAATTATTATTGTTGTATTTATAAAGCTTCCGACCAGGCCCATGACTATGAAAACAACAACCACAGCTTTATGAATACCAAAATGGCGCATTAAAGACGAACCGATTAAATACCCGATATAGGGACCGGCGGCCATTTCAAAAGGGATCGATAAAGCCAGTGCACCCCACCGGGCTATTTTCAAAATATTATCTGTTTTTTTTCTTTCTGGCCTCTTCCTGTTAGAATCAGGCTGCATCGACATGGTGCACCTCTTTATTTGACGGTGGTTTCTGATTGGATTTTTTTGTAGTGACGGAATCAAAAGCTCGGTACGCAAGCAATTTTAAGCGGTCATTTAAAAGAAACCATGCCAGCGCATATCCCCACACAAACAATGCCCACCCCCACCCGAGGGGTGTCATGAACAACCCGTAAACCGCTATCAACGTTGCCACAATTTGTGTGCCGAGGATAGCCATCCATAAGATCTTTGCGGGGCGTATGGACCAGAAAGGGCCGCGGGTGCGTGTAAGAAAGATTGTCAAATGTCCGGCGACGGATAGCTTCAAATACATCAGCGTCTGTATATGCGCACGGTCGAGATGAAAGACGCGCTCGCCTAGATAAAACAAACCGAAGGCGGAGACCACCCCGATGATACCCAGTACCGTAGAGATCCCCAAAACCATACGCATATTCCAGGCTTCAGGCTGATCCTTGTAATGCACGTTGTCATAGGCGATTGATAAGATAGCGCCATCGTTAAGCAACGCCAGCATCACGATCATCACCGCCGTTAAGGGATAAAAGTTGAAGACCAGGATCGCCAAGGTCATGAAGAACAACACGCGTAATGTTTCGGCTATACGGTATATTGCATAACTGTTCATTCGCTGAAAGATGCGGCGGCTTTCCTTGATCGCATCAATGATCACGCTAAGACCGGGCATCATTAGTACGATGGATGCCGCTGCGCGCGCCGCGTCCGTAGCTCCCGAAACCGCGATGCCACAATCTGCTTTCTTCAGCGCTGGGGCGTCATTGACGCCGTCACCCGTCATACCAACGATATGCCCCCTTTTTTGCAGGACATCTACAATATGGAACTTGTGTTCGGGAAACACCTGTGCGAAACCGTCGGCGCTCTCGATAGACTCGGCCACCGCCGTGGACTCTTGTTTTTTCGAATCGCCCAGGCCTCCAGCATCGAGAATATTTGGGCCCATGTTTAACTTTTTGGCTGTTTCTCTGGCGATGGCCAGAGCATCGCCCGTAACCATCTTAATTTTCACACCCATATGGAGTGCGGTGGCGATGGTTATCTTGGCATCTTCGCGCGGAGGATCAAACAAGGGCAACACACCAACAAACTGCCATTGTCCCTCACCTTGGGCCCATGCCACGCCCAGCGAGCGGAATCCGCGCGCGGCGAACTCGTTGATGGCTTTCTCAACGGTGGACTTTACCTGGCCGACATTGGCTGACAATTCTAATATCACCTGCGGAGCACCTTTCGTCGTCTTGAATGTCTTGCCGTCTTTGGTTTTGACGGTTGACTCGGTACGTTTATGAACCGCGTCGAACGGCTGAAAATGAATCACTTCATACATCTTCAAAGCCTCTTTGTCTTTGAGACCCCCCAGAACAGCCAGATCAATGGTGTCATTATTTTCAGCACGTGATGCAAGTGCAGCATAGAGTATCACTTGCGTAGCAGGGATATTGTCAAGACTAAACGGTTCGCCGAGTGTCAATTTGTTTTGGGTAAGAGTGCCGGTCTTGTCAGCACACAATATGTCGACGCCTGCCAGTTCCTCGATAGCGACCAGCTTGGTCACGATCGCCTCTTTTTTGGCTAGCAGGCGCGCTCCGACAGCCATGGTCACTGACAGGACCGTGGGCATTGCCACGGGAATTGCCGCTACCGTTAACACCAAGGCGAACTGAAGTGTAGTAAGAATAGGGTCACCTCGGTGAATCGCAAATCCAATAATCACTGCTACCAGAGCAGCAGCGAGGATGATCAGGTAATTGCCGATCTTCAAAACCGCCTTTTGAAAATGACTGATGGTGCGGGATTGCTGTACCAGTTGAGCCGTTTTTCCGAAGTAGGTGTTAGCGCCCGTGGCATAGACCAGCGCTCCAATCTCCCCCAGACGGATAATAGAGCCCGAAAACACTGCATCACCGGGTTTACGCGTGGCGGGCAGCGATTCTCCTGTCAAGGCGGACTGATCCACTTCCAACGGGTCGCCCTCTAATAATCGCGCATCCGCCGGGACAATATCACCTAAGCGCAATCTGATTATGTCGCCAGGTACTAAATCACGCGCCGGTGGAGTGATCCACTTTCCATCGCGTTTCACCCGCGCATTGATCGCGAGCTTAGCCTTTAGAGCGTCGACAGCGTTTCCTGCCTCGCGTTCTTCCCATGATGCGACTACGGCGTTTGCCATAAGAAGAAGAAAAATGATGGTAAAATCAGGCCAATGCCGGGCTACGGCCGAAAGAATGACTGCCGCTTCAATCATCCACGGGATGGGGCCCCAAAAATAGCTTAGGAATTTCAAAAGTGGATTGACTTTCTTTTCTGTGATCTCGTTAGGTCCGTATTGAGCCAGCCGTTTCTGGGCCTCAGTTTGGCTTAAACCCTCTGGCGATGACCCCAGCTTTGCCTGCAGTTCTTGCATGGGAAGAATTTTCATGTCGACATTGGACTGAGATGCGGGATCCGGCTTCAATTCTGGTTCTTTTTTGGTTGCAATTTCCTGTTCATTCATACATACGTTCCTTTCGCGCATTCTATGATTGTTTAATCATTGCCGTGCATCTCTTAGTTCGCGCTCAGTTGAACAAACAACCATCTTTGTCGAAAAGTGTCATTAGAAATAGTTTTTTTTCGTCCTTACAACGCTTTTCGCATAGTTTTCAATTCCTATCGGCGTTTCTCTGTAATCTTGGGATATGCCATCTTATTTAATAACTCATTTTGATTTGAAGCTTTGTCATATCAAACATCTTGAATAAGACATAGATTGAATTTACCGCAAGACCAATTATCAAAATCCAAATCAGTGCCAGACTACGAACATTACAAGTACATGAAAAGCGTTACCAAACTTGTTTTTGCTGATCAAACAAAAAAACTCGTTCTGACTCATTTCCTGCTCTAGAAAAACTCATTGATTAATATTTCTCTATTAACCGTTCGAATGAAATCCCAGAACCTTCACACAACTTTCCATTATTTCGTGTCATCCGGTTAGGGGCATCGTTTTGGCTGTCTTGTCGTTTATTTTTTCGGCTGTCTGTCACGCTATCATTTGTTGTCTGTCAAAGTACTTAGTGACTGCAAGGCAATCTTCTCCTAGCTTATGACCATTGAAATATATAAAATCTCGTCACCTTTTTTTGATATCCAATTGTTATTACTTGTGTTCCGGCATTCCGTCTTGACTCCATTTCCACTGACGAACTTCGGGCATATCTTGACCGTACTTTTCGACATACAGCCTGTGCTCGACGAGTTTATTCTCAATTAGCTGTTTTACAACGGCACCGCGTGCGCCGATCTGCGGCAACCGACTTAAAGCATCCAGCACTAAATGAAATCTGTCAAGACCGTTTAAAACCGTCATATCAAAATACGTGGTAATAGTGCCCTCTTCTTTGTAGCCGTGGACATGCATGTTTTTATGGTTGTTGCGACGGTAGGTCAGGCGGTGAATGAGCGCAGGGTATCCATGGAACGCAAATATAACCGGCTTGTCTTTAGTAAATAAGGCATCGAATTCTTGTTCTCTCAAACCATGCGGATGTTGTGTATCCGATTCCAGTTTCATCAGATCCACTACATTTATAACGCGAACCTTCACTTCAGGCAAATGTTCTCGAAGGATGGAAACAGCGGCCAAACACTCAAGGGTGGGCACATCACCGCAGCAGGCCATCACCAAATCCGGTTCCCTTCCTTTATCGGTGCTTGCCCATTTCCATACACCAATCCCCCGGGAGCAATGCTCGATCGCGGTTTCCATATCCAACCATTGCGGTGCCATATATTTGCCCGCAATGACGACATTAACATAGTGCCGGCTCCGCAAACAGTGATTCATCACCGATAGCAGGCAGTTTGCATCAGGCGGTAGGTATACCCGCGCGATAGAAGCTTTCTTGTTTACCACATGGTCGAGAAAACCGGGATCCTGATGAGTAAATCCGTTATGAGCTTGCTGCCAGACGTGAGATGCAAGAAGAAAGTTCAATGATGCTATCTTACACCGCCATTGCAACTCAGCAGTAACCTTTAACCACTTGGCGTGCTGGTTGAACATCGAATCGACAATATGAATAAATGCCTCATAGCAATTGAACAGTCCGTGCCGGCCCGTGAGCAAATAACCCTCAAGCCAACCCTCACATTGATGTTCGCTCAGCATTTCCATTACCCGGCCGTCTGATGCAAGAAACTCATCATTTTTTTCAATTCGGGCTTCCCACTGCCGGTTAGTGACTTCAAAAACGGCATTTAACCGGTTTGAAAGAGTTTCATCAGGCCCGAATATCCTAAAGTTCCTGTGCTCTTTATTGAGTGAAACCACTTCGCGCAAAAACTCTCCGAGTATATGTGCGTCGGACGCCTCAACTGACCCGGGCGCCGGCACATCCACCGCATATGTGCGAAAATCCGGCATAATCAAGTCGCGGAGCAGAGCTCCTCCGTTGGTGTGAGGATTGGCGCTCATGCGTCGTTCGCCTTTAGGCGCAAGCTCTGCCAATTCCGGCAACAATCGCCCCTGCGTATCAAAGAGTTCTTCAGGCTTATAGCTTTTCATCCAATTTTCAAGAAGCTTTAAATGATCGGGATGCTCGCTATCCACCTGTAACGGAATTTGGTGTGATCGGAAAGTGCCCTCAATGGGCATGCCATCAACTACTTTCGGCCCAGTCCATCCCTTGGGCGTTTTAAGGACAATCATCGGCCACCGCGGGCGCTTTGCATCATTTTTATCGCGGGCGTTGCTTTTTATGTGTTGAATTGTTTCAATGACCTCTTCTAAAATACCGGCCATACGTTGATGCATCATGTCCGGATCATCGCCTTCTACAAAGTACGGCGTCCACCCATACCCGCGGAGCAACTGGTCCAATTCCTCGTGCTCTATGCGGGCCAGCACGGCTGGGTTGGCTATTTTATATCCATTAAGATGCAGAATCGGCAGAACGGCACCATCAGTGATAGGATTGAGAAATTTATTGGAGTGCCACGCGGTCGCCAGCGGTCCAGTTTCCGCTTCGCCGTCACCGATAACGCAGGCTACAATCAAATCGGGATTATCGAATGCGGCCCCAAACGCATGGCTCAGCGAGTATCCCAGTTCGCCACCTTCGTGGATAGATCCCGGGGTTGTCGGTGCAACGTGGCTTGAAATGCCGCCGGGAAACGAAAATTGTTTGAATAACTTTCTTAGACCGTCTTCATCTCGGGTAACGTCCGGATACACTTCACTCCAGGTGCCTTCCAGATAAACATTGCCCACAATAGCCGGACCGCCGTGGCCCGGTCCCGCGACATAGAACATGTTAAGATCATACTTTTTGATGACCCGGTTTAAATGGACATATATAAAGTTTTGGCCCGGCGTCGTGCCCCAGTGGCCTAGGAGCATGGATTTAATGTGTGAAAGTTTTAGCGGTTCTCGAAGCAATGGGTTGTCGCGAAGGTAGAGCTGCCCGACAGACAAATAGTTGGCCGCTCGCCAGTAGGCGTTCATCGTGTGGAGCAATTCCGGTGACAGAGTGTTAATGTTCATAGTTCAATCTCCTTATTTAAGTAAGTCCTGATGCGCGAGTGTGACGAGTTTTTAAACGCCCCTTTGTCATTGCGCATCTTCTAATCCCCACGCAGCCAGTTTCGCGCGAGTGGACAGGTAATCCACATGAAGAACACTTCGGATCCCTAAAGCTTGAGCAATAGTGACGAACATTGGAGTGTTTTCTATATAGATAACCTTATCAGCTGTTACCTGCACAGTATCGAGTGCAAGCCGAATAATATCTGAATCAGGCTTTCTCAAATGCACAAAGCACGAGGAAATGAAACAATCAACAAAACCATCAAGCTGAAACTTTCTGATCCGGTACTCATTGATTTCTCGGCCTTCGTTGCTGACAACGACAATCTTTAACCCGTATCTTTCTTTAAGTCTTCGGATCAATGTGATCATTTCAGGATATGGTTTTGACTGGGCGAATATGAAGTCGCGAAACTGGGCATGAGTAAACGGCCGCTCTTCATAAAACACCAGCCAGTTTAAATATTCCGTTATGGTAATCTTACCCAACTCGTACGTGTTGAGAACCTGGATGCGCCGGCTATCGAGCTCTTTAAAATCAAGACCAAACTTCTTGGCAGCCAGTTTGCTTGCTGCATGAGACCATCCGTCAGTAAGCAAAACGCCGCCGATATCTAAGAAAAGTGTCGTAACTACTCTGGTTTTTCTCACTTGGCCTCCTTTGAAGCAGTGTTTCTGCCCAGAAGAATGACGCTTGATCGAGCGCTCACACGGTACCTGTGCGAATATTCCAAAAGTGGTTCCTTGCCTTCAGCAAACATATCGTGGGGCGCTTCGTGTGATGTGTCAACACACAGATGCCACCCGCCCTGCGGTACTATGGAAGGCAACTGGCACTCAATCGCGGTGCTGCCTGCATTGAATATCAAGTACAGTACGTTCTGCTCATCTTCATGAATCAGACAGGCACACCGTTTTTCCTTCGAGTCGAACCAGTTTGGTGAACCCAGTTGAGGGTTGAAGCACTGGATCTCGGCATCGGTATAGAACTGTTCTTTCGACAGAATCGGGTGAGCACTGCGAAAAGCTATCATGCCGTGGGTGAATCGGAAAATATCTCCGTTTTTCTCTAAACAACTCCAATCATGCCAACTCGTTTCATTGTCCTGACAATAGGCGTTGTTGTTGCCATGTTGTGTACGACGGAATTCATCTCCACCCAGTAGCATTGGTACCCCGCGCGAAACCAAGAGGGTAACCAGGAAATTCTTGATCTGTCTTTTTCGCATAGATTCGACACTGACATCGTCTGTTGCTCCCTCGACCCCGAAATTCTCACTGAAATTATCGTTTGTGCCATCGGTATTGTTTTCCCCGTTTGCTTCATTGTGTTTGTAGTCATAACTCACCAGATCATTGAGAGTGAAACCATCATGGCACGTGATGAAATTGATACTTTCTCCGGGTCCTTTGCCAGACACGGTATAGATATCGGCACTGCCGCAGATGCGGCTGACAAACAAACCGAGCATTCCATCATCGCCGCGCCAGAATCGCCGGACATCGTCTCTGTACCGCCCGTTCCATTCCGTCCATCGACGCTGTGAAAAACTGCCTACCTCGTATGCTCCGGCAGCATCCCAGGCCTCGGCAATGATTTTCACGTCTCTCAAGATCGGATCCTCAGCGATTCGTTCGAGAAGCGGAGCATTGGCTATCAGCTTGCCGTTACCGTCACGTCCGAGAACAGACGCCAAATCAAACCGGAATCCGTCTATATGCATATCGATCATCCAATACCGAAGTGCGTTTAGGATATGATCCCTCACTACGGGATGGTTGGCGTTGACAGTGTTGCCGGTTCCCGTATAGTCCTTGTAGTATCGTTTGTTGCTCTGCAGTGTGTAAAAGATCGCATTATCAATCCCGCGGAAACAGAGAGTGGGACCACATTCGTCCCCTTCCGCGGTATGATTGAACACCACGTCAAGGATCACCTCTATTCCAGCATGATGAAAAGCCCGAACCATTTCCTTGAACTCCAGTTTCTGCTGGCCCAGTCCTCCCGAACTACCATACGATGCTTTAGGCGCACAAAAAACAACAGGATCGTATCCCCAGTAATTGCTGAGCAACTGATTTGTTTGCGGGTTCCTGCGGGTAAATGAATTGCCATTGAACTCCTGAACGGGCATCAGCTCAACGGCGGTTACGCCCAGGGTTGTAAGATAGGGAATCTTTTCTATCAAGCCTCGGTACGTTCCGGGATGCTCAACACCAGACGTGTGATGGACGGAAAAACCGCGAACATGCATTTCATAAATAACAGTCTTTGACCAGGGATGTCTGAGAGGCTGATCTCCCCGCCAGTCGTAGTGATCATTAACAACTATGCATTTCGGCATCGAACCGGCATTATCGATCTTCGAGATTTCCCCGTCTTGCGTCTCAACCGATGGATCGTATCCGCGCGCCGATTCAAAGTCCCATTGTGGCAGAAGTGAAATCGCGGTAGCGCAGGGATCAACGAGAAGCCTGTTGAAATTGAAACGGTGTCCTTGGCTGGGTTGGTAAGGACCATCTACGCGGTATGCATAGAGCTGCCCGGAACTGATTCCTTTTACCCAGACGTGCCATACGTCGCCGGTACGATTGTGTGCTGAATCAAAATCAACAGTTCGGGAAGGCATTGCATCTTCGTAGTGATCGAATAATTCCAATCGAACACGGCTGGCAGAACGGCTAAATAATGCAAAGTTAACTCCTCCTAACGATTCTTTGGCTCCCAACGGCAGCGGAGAACCGCTGCGAACATCAGCGTGCTCGGCAATGTTGGAAATATATTCGTTAACCTCGTCTTGATGCGATTTCATTATCGTTGCCATAGGACTTGAGCCTCTTCCAGAGGAACGGCACAGCCGGTGAACAATGGTATCACTCGAGCTGTATAATCCTGCGCAGGCCGGTCTGCTGATACCGTTACATTATAGACGTAACCTCTGTCCTCATCTGCCAATTCTTGGCCTCGTTTCATCTCCAGCTTTTCGGGACCACCTCCATTGACGCCATTCGAATACAGTTCAACTCGAACCGCATTCGGGTCGATGTCTTTGAGATACACGTGCACCTCAAAATCGTGTTTCTTGTCCCGAGTCACAACCTTCGTTTCGCCGAAGCGAAGCGTTGACCATTTCATTTTAACACTATGCTTCCAGTTGACCATGTTCTTACCCACGGTGCCATGTTCAGCAGCGCGTGCCAAATAAGATGATGCGGCCGGAAGATAATGTTTTTCGGTATATTCACGGACCGTACGGTTTGTGGAAAATTGAGGTGTCAGAATTGCCATGCTCCTGCGTATCCGTCCCACCCACTCAGTCGGGATGCCGTGTTCGTTGCGGTTGTAAAACTCCGGGATAACTTTCTGTTCCAGCACCGTGTAGAGCTCTTCTGCTTCGATAGTGTCCCACCCGGGATCATCACCATGGTCGTTCCCATCCCCTAACGCCCAACCCACTTCGGGGGTATATGCCTCCGCCCACCAGCCGTCCAACTCAGATAAATTTAGTCCGCCATTGACAAGGACTTTCATACCGCTGGTTCCACTGGCCTCCCATGGCCGGCGCGGCGTGTTTATCCAGACATCCACTCCCTGGACCAACCGCTCCGCTAGTTGCATATCGTAATCACTGAGAAAGATCACCGGAGACTTCTTCCCGAACCGTTGTATAAAATGTATCCATTGCTCTATTAAGTCTTGTCCTTCCCGATCTGCGGGATGAGCTTTTCCGGCCATAATGAGCTGCACAGGATGCTGCGAGTTCGTCAATAAACGGTGAAGCCGTTGGGGATCGTGCAGCAACAGGTTTGGTCTCTTGTATGTCGCAAATCGTCGCGCAAAACCCAGCGTCAGCGCGTTGAGGTCAAAGAGATGTTTCGCCGATTCAACCTCATCGGTCCGTGCTCCTGAGGAAGCGAGCTGACGAGACAATTGGTCACGGGCGTATTCAACAAGAGACTTTCTAGAATCAGTGCGAAACTGCCAAAGCCGGGTGTCGGTAACGCGGCGGATATTCTGGTTCATTGTTTCGGCCGTTCCCAGCCAGCGGTCTTTACCACAGGTCTCGGTCCACAAATCGTCAGATTCCGCCGAGTCCCAGCTCGGCATATGGACTCCATTGGTTACGTGCCCTACGGGGACTTCATCCACCGGCCAGCGTGGAAAAAGAGATGAAAAGAGATGTCTGCTGACGTCGCCGTGCAGGCGACTCACTCCATTGACAGCGCCGCATCCGCGAATCGCCAGATAAGCCATATTGAAAGGTTCTGAAACATCCTCGCCATTGTGGCGTCCCAGCGCCAGCAAATTATTCAATGGAATATTCAATTCATTCTGTGCGTACCGGCCAAGATATCGTTCAACGAGTGACGGCGCGAAACGATCGAAGCCTGCCGCCACCGCTGTATGCGTGGTAAATAGATTTCCTGCCCGTGTGACAGTCAGCGCAACGTCAAAAGGTTGTCCGTTTTCCTCCATGAAACTGCGGGCGCGCTCCAGGACAGCGAACGCTGCATGGCCTTCATTGAGGTGACACACTTCCGGTTTGATGCCAAGCGCTCTGAGCAGCCGCCAGCCTCCGATACCGAGAAGAAGTTCCTGCTTCAGGCGCAACTCAGGCCCGCCTCCGTAGAGTTCGCTTGTAATGCCACGATGTACCGGAATGTTCGCCGGGTCATTGCTGTCTAAAAGATATAATTTAACTCTACCGACCTGAACCTGCCAAGCACGTAACCATACCGAGTAACCCGGTAACGTGATCTCCAACCGCAGCCACTCGCCGTTAGCTTGCCGCAAAGGCGTTATAGGCAGCTGTCCGGGGTCATTGAAGGGATACAATGCCTCTTGTTTTCCATCCTTATTGATCACCTGACGGAAATAACCCTGTTGATACAAGAGCCCCACTCCAACAACCGGCACGCCCAAATCGCTGTCAGCTTTGAGCTGATCGCCGGCGACGTTGCCAAGACCGCCCGAATAAATGGGTAAAGCTTCACTCAACATAAATTCCATGCTAAAATAGGCGGCACAGTTCAGGGGACTCTGCGGATGACTCTTTTGAAACCATGCGGGTGCCTCAAGCACTTGACGCCTGGACTGCACCAGATCCTCAACATGTTTGCGAAAAACAGGATCGCCCAACACATGCTCAATTTGCTCGCAAGAGACTGTTTGCAGAACGACCCATGGGTTATGCGTCAGTTCCCATAACACAGGATCAAGCTTGTGCCATACATTGTCCGTAGCATGGTTCCATGACCAACGCATGTTCAAGGCAAGCTCAGAAAAAGAATCGAACCCCTCGATATCTTTAGGTAATGATCTGTAGATCGGCTTATCGAAATGTGTTTTTTCACTCATAAGTTCTCCCATTTGTGCAATATTCTCAAAGCACACGTACGCGTTGGAAAAGCGAGGTTTCCCCACGATCAGATTTCAAGACAAGTTCATCCTTCTTAAACGATGTAATGGTACTTGCAGTAGTACGGTTCCTCAAATGTTCGTTTGTGGCACCGGTTATCGTAAGCGTGATCTTTGCACCGTTGATTTTCACGTTCCACGAATGGTTCCCGCCACCCCTTGAGACAAAGTATTAGCAAGGAAACCCATGGGATGTAATCGACAGACGAAAGTGCCATCCCGGTTCAGTGACATGGTTTCCAACCCGCCAACTGTGCCTTGCCACGTTCCGACGATTTCCGACGAATATCGCGTCTCCGGGATACTGGGTGAAGATTTTACACACGAAACTAACAAAAACATCAGAATGACTCCTGTAATTGTTTGCCTAAAGGGCAACAGTCCATGACTCATTAGATCACTCTTTGCCATGATTTCCTCTTTGAGATATTTTGGGTAGGAATCGCTTTTGAAAGAGCGTCGTCAACAATGATTTGGGCTTCCTCTAGAATGAGACTCAGATGATCCCTACCCCTGAAACTCTCCGCATATATCTTATATATATTTTCTGTCCCCGACGGTCGGGCAGCGAACCATCCGCTTTCCGTTGTTACTTTCACCCCACCGATGGGCGCCCCATTGCCCGGTGCGTGACTGAGAACAGTCTGGATTTTTTCTCCGGCGAGCTCTTTGATTGTTACTTGTCGGGATGAAAGTTTCGCTAAAATCTCCTTTTGTTCCGGTGTTGCCGTCGCCTCCACGCGGTCATACACCGGTTCACCAAACTCATGCGTTAGTGTGCGATAGATTTCGCCGGGATCGCGATCCATTTTCGCTGTTATCTCCGCTGCAAGCAATGCCGGAACAATCCCATCTTTGTCCGTTGTCCACACTCCCCCGTCCATGCGAATAAAAGATGCGCCCGCGCTCTCTTCCCCGCCAAACCCGAGCGAGCTGGCGAGCAGGCCATCCACAAACCATTTGAACCCAACTGGTACTTCGCACAGTTTGCGGTTAAGTTTTGCGGTGACAAAATCTATCATCCGGCTACTCACCACGGTTTTACCAACGGCCGCTTCCTTGGACCATTGGGGCCTGTGTTGAAATAGATAAAAGATTGCAACTGAAAGATAATGGTTGGGCTCAAGGAGTCCCGTACTTCTAGTGACAATACCGTGCCGGTCATGATCAGTATCGCACGCAAATGCAATATCGAAGCTGTCTTTTAACCCGATCAACTTTTGCATGGCATAAGGTGAGGATGGGTCCATACGAATCTGTCCGTCCCAATCTACCGTCATGAAACGGAACGTTGGATCTACTGCCTCGTTGACAACCATAAGGTTCAACCCATAGCGTTGATTGATCGACCTCCAGTAGTGAACACCGGCACCGCCAAGAGGATCAACCCCCATACTGATCTTGGCGCCGCGAATAATATCCATGTCGATCACATTTCCGAGATCGCGCACGTATGCATCGATGAAGTTATGCCGGTGAGTAGTGCCGGCATTAATGGCTTTTTCAAACGAAATCCTTCGCACATCCTTAAGGTCCCTTTCAAGAAATTCATTTGCTTTCGTCTCAATCCAATCCGTCACGGTGGTTTCGGCAGGCCCGCCATGAGGAGGATTGTACTTGAATCCCCCGTCATGAGGGGGATTATGCGAAGGTGTGATAACGATGCCATCGGCGAGACCTGTCGTTCGTCCGCGGTTGTAGGTAATAATTGCATGAGATATTACAGGAGTTGGCGTATATTCATCCCTATCAGCAACCATAACTTCCACGTTATTGGCCGCCAGAACTTCCAAAGCATTTTCAAAGGCAGGCATGGAAAGAGCGTGTGTGTCCATTCCCAGAAACAGAGGGCCATCAATTTTCCACTGTTTACGAAGGAGACAAATTGCCTGACTGATGGCGAGTATGTGTCTTTCATTAAATGATTTGTCAAAGGATGAACCGCGATGTCCTGAGGTGCCAAATGTGACCCGCTGGGCCGGAACCGATGGATCAGGTATCTCGGTATAATAGGCCGTAATTAGTTTTGGTATATTGACCAGCATCGCTGGTTCGGCCGGTTTTCCTGCAAAGGGACTAATTTTCATTTCACTTTCCTAAAAGCATCTACTATAGGCAACAATCTCAAAAGCAAAATTGCGCACATAGGCAGCGATGAAATTACATCGGTGAACAATGTCGGCATGAAGAGCATTCTTACAAGAGATCCTTTTTATGTAAAGGAAGTCTCTTAAAGAAATTCATTTAACGGTTAGGTTCAATCCAACCTATTATACCGATGTTCTTCTCAACAAAACATCGATACCCATGCTCATAAAAATAGGGCCACCAATTATTTGCCAATGCTTACGATAATGACTAATACCAAATATCAGCAAAAATATAATCACTATCCACAGGATTCCATTGACAATCGCTTTATTTGAATTGGCCATAACACTTTCTTGTACGGTTAGTGGTTTGCGAGAGTTCCTCGGGCTGACCGCTGCAAGTAACAGAGCAATCAAAATCCCCATTAGCATAATGGGTAACCAGCTTGTCCCCCGCCATAAAGGCCCAAAAGGCACGAGCCAAATACCGCCAGCCCACGCAAAAATTGAAACCACGAGAAAAAACCACAGAAAGCTGTTCCAGGGACCCCGTGTGCCAAACACAAAGGAAACTATCCAAACAATAAAAAAACCACAAGCCAGAGCAGTAATTACATCAGCTATAAACATGGATTTCCGCTTTTTTTCCTGCTGACTTTTTTGTCAAGGCTTCCATCAGCTTGTCAAATGGCTCGTTGAATTTCTTGACTCCTTCGTCTTCAAGCTGTTGAGTGACCTTATCGATACTGATCCCGAGCTCGGGCAATTGTGCCATTATCCAGCCGACCTCATTTAAGTTTTGATCAAGGCTTGGTTTTGGATTGCCGTGATCGCGGTACGCGTTAATGGTTTCAAGCGGGACCGTGTTGACCGTGTGCGGGCCGATCAACGATTCAATATATTTTACGTCACTATAGTTCGGATTCTTGGTACTGGTGCTTGCCCAGAGCAGCCGCTGCGAGCGGGCCCCCTTGTCAGAGAGTTCCTTAAACCTGTTGCCGCCAAAAACATCCTTATAAATCTGATAAGCCGCCTTGGCGCTTGCGATGGCCAACCGCCCGTGCACCTTCTTAGCGATTTCCGTCTTTTCACTGGCGGGTTCTATGAATTTCTCCACCAGCGGGTCCACCAGCGTGTCAATGCGGCTTAAAAAAAAGCTGGCCACTGATGTTATGTGTTTTACCGGCTTGCCTTGTGCTGAGCGCGCTTCAAGACCCGCGATATAAGCTTCAGCAACCTGCCGGTAACGAGGCAACCCAAAGAGCAGCGTCACATTGACGTTGATCCCGTCGCTGATGAGTTGCTGTATAGCAGGCAAACCCTCTGCCGTCGCCGGGACTTTGATGAAAACGTTGGGCCTGTTGAGCGCTGCCCATAACCGATGGGCTTCCTCAATGGTACCTTTGGTATCATGCGCCAGATGAGGGTTGACTTCCAGGCTGACATACCCGTCTTCGCCGTCAGTCTTTTCATATACAGACCTGAACTCATCAGCCGCGTTCTGTACATCACGCTGGCTGAGAGCTTCGTAAATCTTCTTGACATCGTTTTTCTTAAAGAACATGTCGTGAATATCGTCGTCATACAGATTGCTCTCTGCTATCGCTTTCTCAAAGATTGATGGGTTCGAGGTTATTCCGCGCAATCCATCTTCTTCAATCAAACGCCGGAGCCCGCCGCTTGAGATCAAGTCACGACGGATGTAGTCGAGCCATATCGATTGTCCATACGCTTCTAGTTGTTTTAAGGGATTTTTTTTCATTATTTTGCTCCTTCATATTCCAGTGCCGCAACTTTTTCCAGACGGCGCTTGAACCGTTCGGTGCCGTTAAACTTTGCCTGAAGAAAAGTTTTGACTAATTCCCGGGCAAGCTCATATCCGATCACCCGGCCGCCAAGGCAGATCATATTCATATTATCGTCTTCTACTCCCTGGTGCGCTGAAAAAGTCTCATGGATCAAGCACGCACGAACACCCGCTACCTTATTGGCAGCAACACACGCTCCAACACCGCTTCCGCAGATGGCTAAACCACGAGTGATCTCACCCTTCGCCACCGCTCTGGCCAGAGGCGCTACAAAATCCGGATAGTCATCTCCCCTGACCAATTTTTTGGCGCCAAAGTCCACCACCGTATACCCTTCAGATTTCAGGGCTGCAATTAGTTTCACTTTCAACTCAAAACCACCATGATCCGCCGCGATGCCAATTCGCATTTTTGCTCCTTTACTATCAGTGTTCTTATGTTTTGCGTTGTTTCAACTAGGTTGACTCTTCAATTTCAGCCAAAATGCCTACGGTTTAAAAAGATATGGGACGCTCGCAAGCAGGAAGCCCGGACACACTATATGGCGCTCAAAGGGACCAGATACATTTTTTTGGGTCTTCAGGGTTTTGTGTGGGTAAGAAAACACATAACACACGGCGAATTCAAGGTGCTAGTGCAACAGTCTTTGCAAAAGCCTCAATTGATGTGGCAAATTTCAAGCATTTGCGTGGTCTGTTATTGAGCCACGTTTCGACCGCTTGAATCTCTTCTAAAGAT
>JBELAT010000160.1:0-4475 GCA_049508565.1 Endomicrobiales bacterium
ACACTTTGACCTTACATCAATGATATATCATTCATGAGGTGATCAAGGAAAGAGATGTTTTCCCAATGCTTCTGATTGGTCACTACTAGTGCACAAAAGCAATGAAATGCCGGCAAACAAATTAAAGGATTTATTTTAATTTTTCGTCAATGATGGGCATCATTGTGCTGATCTTTATTTTCTGAGGACATTTTTGTTCGCACTGGCCGCACTGAGCACAAGCGCTTGCTCGTTGGGCTTCTGTGAAAAATCTTTTGTAGATAAACTGCGAAGCAGACATATCATCATACATAATACCGTTGTTATAAAGCTCCAAAACCCGGGGAATATCGATCCCCTGCGGGCAGGGAAGACAATAACCGCATTTTGTACAGGGGATAGTGGCCCGACTGAGAAATGTTTCGCGCAGATGCGCAATGAATGCAAGGTCTTGAGGTGAAAGCGGCTGATCACTGAGCGCTTGTGCTGATTGCAGGTTTTCATCAAGTTGTTGCATGCTGTTCATCCCGCTAAGGACAGCGGTGACTCCCGGCTGGTTCCAAACCCATTGCAAAGCCCACTGAGCGGCCGAACGTTGTATGTTGTAATCCTTAATAATTCGACTCACTTGCTCAGGTGGATTGGCCAGCCTGCCACCGAGCAATGGTTCCATGACAATAACAGCAAGACCTTTAGATGATGCATAGCGTAGTCCTTCAGTACCTGCCTGGTTCATGGTGTCCATATAGTTGTACTGTAATTGACAAAAGTCCCACTTGTCATATCCATCAACGATTTGATTGAATGATTCATGCTTGTCGTGAAACGAAAAACCGAGATGGTTAATCCTTCCGTCTTTAATAGCTCCCTCGGCTTTTTTAAGAAGATCGCATTTGAGCACGACATTTTTCCACTTCTCGTCATCGAGTCCGTGCATAAGATAAAAGTCAATATGATCGGTCTGCAGTTTTTTGAGTTGTTCATTGAGAAATTTATCGAAATCATCTGGCCCCGTAATGAACCATAGGGGGGATTTTGTTGCAAGTTTTACCCGTTGCCTGTACCCATCGCCCAGCGCCTTGCCGGTAACGATCTCGCTGTTGCCGTTATGATAGGGATAGGCGGTATCAATGTAATTGACTCCGCGATCAATTGCAGAACGGATCAGCCGGATCGATTGCTCTTCGTCAATATTGCCGCTCATGGGTTTGTTATCAAACGTCGGCAAACGCATACATCCGAACCCCAGCGCAGATATCTGATAATCAAGCTTCCCGAATTTTCTGTATTTCATAGCACTACCTCTATGTTCATTAAAAATATTCTATCGCATCTCGATAGAAGTGTCAATTACGCTACTCGCTCAAATGGCTCACTCAAAAGATTACCACTTTTTGGCACATACATGTCCTCATCTGGCATCATTTCAGCAATTTTTGAAGCTTGTCGAGAGTTGCGGCCAGATCGAGTCGGTGTGTAAACAGATCTTTCCAGAGATCGCCTTTTTTTTCAACTCGTTTGATTACCGTTCGAATAGTGAAATCGCACGGATCAAGCCGTGAGTTGACTTCGTTCCAGTCCAGAGGTGTCGATACCGGAGCCCCATCCCGAGGTCTCAGCGAATAGGGTGCAGCCATAGTTGCACCGTACCGATTTTGTAAATAGTCCAAATAAACCTTCCCCACCCGTTTACTGGGCATCCGCTCAAGACTCACTGTGTGAGGCAAACGACGCTTAACGACCATATTAATAAGATGAGCGAAATTTTTTGCCTGCTCGTAATCATACAGTGGCTGTACCGGAATATAGATGTGCATACCTTTAGAACCAGATGTCTTGCAAAAAGCCGATGCATTTATTTCGTCGAGCACTTCTTTGGTTGCAAGAACCGCTTCCACTACGCTTGAAAAGGGTACATCCACCGGGTCAAAATCGAGCACTATATAGTCGGGTTTATCAAGCCTGCTGACAACCGAGTTCCATACATTAATTTCTATGCATCCAAGGTTTGCCATGTAAATCAAGGTATCTTCATCCTGGCAAAGAAGATATGTGTTCTGGTCACCCGAATCTTCGCGTATTTTTACGGTAGTGGCCCACGCCGGAGCCGTACTGCCCATATCCTTTTGAAAAAAACTTTCGCCAGTAATGCCATCGGGATGGCGGTTAAGCGCTTGAGGACGGTCTTTGAGGTATGGCAAGATCCAATCAGACATACGCCAATAATATCTAATAAGATCTTTTTTAGTAAACCGTTCTGCCGGCCAGAATATTTTGTACAGATTGCTTAAACGTATTTTAGGATGCGTTAGCTCTTTTTCTACCCCCCCGTTTTGAGCTTCTTCCCGAACAACAGTTGACGGATCTTTGTCTTCAGACATACCCAGAATGACGGGCTGTCTCATCACCCCATCCTTGGTCCACTCCCTGAATTTCACTTCAACGACCAGTTCGGGCCTGACCCACGTCACCGGCATATTGGTTTTTGGTTTAGACGCAAACGGACTGACATCCGTTTTCAAAGGCTGAAGCTTCTCGAACATCTTTTTCAAGCCCTTTTCGTCGAATCCTCCCCCCACATGCCCGGCAAAAGTTAGTATTCCGTCCCGGTAAACGCCCAGCACAAGGGCCCCGAAAAACTTTCGCGATGCACGCCCTTGCGTAAACCCGCACACAATTGCTTCTTGACGATGTTGCGCTTTTATTTTGAGCCATTCGCGTGAACGAACCCCTGAACGATACGTGCTAAACAGATTTTTTGCAACGACGCCTTCAACGCCATTTTTCTCTACAGCATGGTAAAACTCTATCCCGTTTGTTTCGATGTGCCCACTGATCCTCACGGTATCGGATACCGGAAGTATTTTTTCAAGAATCTTTTTACGCCGTTCTAGAGGAAGCGCCCTTAAATCGTATGAACCTGCATACAGACAATCAAAGACATAGTACACCAGCTGTCCTTTTCTGCTCATAAGATAATCCTGCAACAGCTGAAAGTCAGAACGCCCCTCTTTGTCAAGGACCGTGATCTCACCGTCAAAAATGGCGTTAAATGGCAATCCTTTTAAAGCTTGTTCAACGGCAGGGAATTTCATCGTATACACTTTCCCCGCGCGTGAAAATAGTTTCGCTACTCCATCTTTGACAATCGCGATCGACCGGTACCCGTCCCACTTGACCTCATATATCCACCCTGTTCGATCAAACGGTTCATCGGTAAGAGTTGCGAGCATCGGTTCCACAAACGATGGCAGCTGACGTTTTAGCGCTCCCTTAAAATCGATGTCAGAAGGCGCCAGTGCCAGGGGCGGATCAAGTGAAACTGTCTTTTCGCTTTCAATATCCTCTAGGGTTTTCCCTGTTCGAACAGACCGTTCACCCGCAGTTCCTTCAAGCGATGAAAACGCATCGGCTTTTTTGATGATAAGCCATTGGTTCTCTCCGTTTTTTAATCGCACCAAGGAAAATTCACCGCGCAGCTTTGTCCCATAAAACAGTATGCTCAAGTGTCCTTTTGTAAGCGCCTGTTCCATTTGTTTGTCTGCCGCAGCAGGATCGTCTGATCCTGGTCCCGCGAGGGTATACGTTCCTTCATCCCAGATGATCACACTACCCGCACCGTAATTGCCTTTAGGTATAAGCCCCTCAAAATCTTTATATTCGTACGGGTGATCCTCTACCTGTATTGCCAGATGTTTATCAGCGGGATTTGTCGATATCCCTTTCGGTATGGCCCAGCTTTTGAGCACTCCCTGATGCTCCAGTCGCAGATCATAATGAAGATGGCTTGCCCGATGCTTCTGCACCACAAAACGAAAGGACCCTGCCTTTCGCGGTGGGGTGAAAGGTTCAGGGGTCTGTGAAAAATCACGTTTTTCAATATATTGTTTTAACGTCATAAAACCCCGTTTATTTTATCGTCGCCAAACTTTTTTTTAGCTTTTCCATTATATCCGTGGCGGCCGTTTCTTGCGGCTCTTGTTTTTCCACGTGCACGGTTTTGCCCTGTTTTCGTGCATCAATAATGTGTTTTAACCGTTGAACATAATTATCCTTAAATTGATCAGCTTTGAAATGACTTTTAAGCTTTTTGATCAGCTCAAGTGCCAGCTCTTTTTGGTTTCGCGGTATCTCGGCATTTTTTGGCAGATCTAATTCTGACGTTTTTTTTATTGAATCTGCAAAACGCATGATGATAAGCAGTATTACTTCATGATCGGCTTTGAGCATAACTAAATGCTCACGGTCTTTAAGTACACATCTGCCGATGCCGACCATCTTGGACTCGGCGAGCGCAGAACGGAAAAGCGCGTAGGTTGCATGCGCTTTCTTTTGTGGTTCCAGAAAATACGGTTTCTCTATATACTTAAAATCTATCTCTTCTTGGGCAACAAACATGTCAATATCAATAGTGTATGTTTTCTTTGAAGCTGCTTTTTGGAAATCCTCTTCTTTAAGGACCACATAATCGTCTTTTTCGTATTGGTACCCGCGCA
>JBELAT010000161.1:0-4417 GCA_049508565.1 Endomicrobiales bacterium
CATTGACATGTTCAGCGCCAAACAATTTTTTTGCACGCTCGATGGCAACCGTCTCCGCCATATCGACGAATTCGCAGCCGCCATAATAGCGTTTGCCCGGATACCCTTCGGCATATTTGTTCGTTAGCACTGACCCCTGAGCTTCCATAACCGCCAGAGAAGCATGGTTTTCTGAAGCAATCAGCTCAAGTGTGCTTTTCTGCCGATTGAGTTCTTTCTGGATAATAGCGAACATTTCCGGATCCTGCTTCTCAATTGAGCTCATTTCATATCCCCTTATAGATATATCTTGTCTTTTTAACTGATAGATAAGTATTTTAGCAATGTTTTACTAGGCAAACAACCTTCCCGGACCACCGTATAAGGAAAATGTGTCATATCAAGAACTGTTGAAGATGACCCACTCCTGGTGGGACCGGCATCAATAATAAAATCCACTTTCCCGAAAAAATAGTTTTTTGCAGCGCTGGCATTGACTGCACCTGGTTGTGTAGAGGGATTAGCACTTGTCGTCACGATCGGGAAACCACATCCCGCCAGGAGACTTAACACCGCCGGATGGTCGGGAATACGTACCCCGGCGTCCTTACGCCCCCCCATAACCATCTGGCCAAGCGCTGTGGTGGGAAGTATCAGCGTTAACGGACCGGGCCAGAACTTTTGCATTAAACGCCGGGCATCGTCTGAAATAGTGCACAGAGTCTCTGCCGAACGGATATCCGGAGGCATAATGATCAAGGGTTTGCGATATGATCTTCCTTTAAGACGATATATCTTTTTTTGCGCGCTTCGGTCAAACGCGCTGACAGCCAGTCCGTAGACGGTATCGGTGGGAATAATAACCACGCCGCCTGTCTTTAATATTCTGACTGCTTCGCCAATGTCGTTTGGTGAATGGTTGACTGAATTCTTGTCTTTGACCATTTTAAGTCCTGTAGTCTGCATTTATTTTCACGTAATCCAACGAAAAATCGCAGGTATAGTAGGTTGCCGATTTGTCTCCCTTGCGCAGATCGACTGTGATAGCCAGTTCTTTGCGTTGCAGTATTTCCTTTGCTTTCTTTTCGGAAAAATCAACGGGGGTTCCATTGTGAGCTACTCTGAGATCATCGAAATAAATATCGATGGTATCAGGATTAATAACTTCGCCGGACCGTCCGGCGGCAGCGATAACTCTACCCCAGTTAGCATCCGCACCGAATACTGCCGTTTTTACGAGCGGCGAGGTGGCAATGGTCGCAGCAATTTTTTTTGCCGATGCAACGGTTTGTGCATTGCGTACCGTAATTGCAATCAAATGGTTCGCACCTTCACCATCCCGTGCAATCATTTTCGCCAGTTCAAGACAGACGTCATTGAGTGCCGAGGAAAATTCCCGGCCAGAGGCGCCATCTCCGATTATCTTATTTTCCGCTGCTCCATTTGCAAGAAGTATTATTGAATCGTTAGTCGATGTGTCACCGTCGACCGACACGCAGTTAAAAGACGGTTCAACTGCTGCGGCGAGAGCTTTGCGCGCAAAGCCAGACGAAAGAGCAGCATCAGTAACAATAAAACTCAGCATGGTCGCATGCGGAACACCGAGGTCAGGATGGATCATCCCGGCACCTTTGACGCATCCCCACATTGTTACCGGTTTTTTATCGATCATAATGGTCTTGGAAACTATTTTTAGGACTGTATCTGTTGTCATAATAGCTTTGACGGCGGCAACAGGATCGGTTTTTCCGTCAGCAATTTTTTTACACGCCGCAACGATACCGTTTCTCACGCTCGTCATGGGCAGGTATTTTCCAATCACCCCGGTAGAGGCAACTAACACATCATTTCCCTCAAGATCAAGTTCCCGGGCAACACTAGTGCTCATCGCGCGGGCATCTATTTTTCCCCGGCTCCCGGTACAGGCGTTAGCGCACCCTGAATTAGCGACTATCGCACGCAACCCGTTGTTTTTTCTCTTTTTTAAGTTCTCCTGACTAATAAGCACAGGTGCAGCTTTCACGCAATTGCGGGTAAACATACCCGCCGCAACGCATGGGCGGTCGGAAAAAAATACCGCCAGATCGTTTTTGTCTTTCTTTTTCGCTATCCCGCAATGAACCCCATTGACTAAAAATCCTTTTGGTAACATATTAATTCTCATCTCCAAATCTCCAGTTCTCTTCATGGAGTTTAAAAAAACGATTCTTCTGAGTTTATTGTAAAAGAAACCGGATATTTATTAAGCACTTTGATAAGAATCTGATGGCATTCAATCGAAAATATTCTTATATTCGAAATCGTAAGCCAGTACTTAATCGTTGGCCGAGATACACGACTTTTAAACTGGAACAAATTGTTTTTTTCGACGCGGTCTAGACCTATGATCCGAGCTTCTTTATCCAATAAATATTATTCTAACAATATATTTTCTATTTTCAACACTGCGTTCTATCTCCAGGATAAGGAGTGGTACAAATTGTACCCCCCTTGCTTTGAGTCTCTTTCCATTTTGTGTGGGTAAATTGGTTTGGAACGATTACAAAAACTATGCTCTTTAAAGCGTTTTCTCTACATGTTTCTCACAATTCACCATATCCAATCTAGTGAATTTCAGGTTTTTTGTCATAAGGGACGGAATAAAACGTTCTAAAATAACAGATATTGCTTATTAAGACAAAAGTTTCCTGCACGTCACTATTATCAGCCAAACATGTTCTACTATATTAATCCATCTTTTTCTTCACACCCAAACATGATATTCATATTCTGCACTGCCTGCCCTGAGGCGCCCTTGAGCAAATTGTCGATAGCCGCAATAATCACCAAGCGGTTAGTCCGCTCGTCTACTTTCAATCCGATTTCACAATAATTAGTGTTGACGATGTTTTTGACCGTCGGCAGTTGTCCTTCATCAAGCACCCGCACAAACGGTTCACGGGAGTACTTTTGCCGGTATAAAGACAATATCTCTGTCGTGGTATGTGGTTTATTGAGGTTCATATAGATAGTAGAAATCATTCCCCGTTCAAGCGGCATGATATGCGGCGTAAACGTTATCCGTATAGGCGCTTTTGAGCCGGCCATTTTAGTGAGTTCCTGCTCAATTTCTGGCAGATGCCGGTGCCCGCCGGCAATACTGTACGGCCTGAAGTTAGGATGCTCCGTGTCAAAGTATGTGGCCGCTGATTTTCTACCGGCACCCGATATACCGCTTTTCGCATCAACAATGATCGATGCCGTATCAACAAGACCCGACTCCCCAAGAACAGGAGCACATCCGATAATAACCGATGTCGGGTAACAACCCGGGTTTGCTACAAGAGATGCAGTAACGACCTTTTGCCGATACAGCTCAGGCAATCCGTACACAGCCACGGAAAGGAGGTTTTGCGCCGTATGTGATTTCGCATACCATTTTTCGTATGTTTTTCCATCTGATATCCGGAAATCAGCCGATAGATCTATAACCTTTACCCCGGCGGTTATAAGCGCCGGCGCGATTTCAAAGGAAACCGTATGGGGGAGCGCCAGAAAAACGACGTCACATGACGCAGCCAGTTTGTCGGTATCGAGACCCTCGACCGAAAGATCCAGATGAGCACAGTGTGCATATATATCCTTAAGCGACCGCAACTCCGCAGCGGACCTTCCCTGCAAAGCGGTTATAGATGCGCGGGGATGCCTGATTAAAATTTTCAACAATTCTTCACCGGTATAGCCGGTAATGCCGACAATACCTACTCTAATCTTCTTTTTCATCTCGCTGTTCCTCTTTATCATCATCTTCTTTGGCAACTCGTTCCGGCGCGATCATGATCACAAATTCGCCCCGCATTTCACGGCCTTTGACAACTTCCAGAACACTCGACAGGGTCCCCCGGATAAACTCTTCAAACTTTTTGGTTATTTCCCGGGCCAGCACCACTCGCGTCTGCGGCGGAAAAATAGCGGCACAATGTGTCAGGGTTTTACAAACCCGGTGCGGGGATTCATAAAAGACAACAGTCGATCCCAACGCCGCAGCGGCAGTCAGCTCTTTTTTCAATTTTCCGGCTTTGCGTTTGAGGAAACCGAGAAACACAAAATCATCGCTTGCAAGGCCGGAAGCTACCAGCGCTGTGATTGCCGCACACGGTCCCGGTAAGGGAACGACGGAAATGCCGGCTTCGAGGATCGCCTCCACCAGATAGTGACCGGGATCTGAAATACCCGGCGTACCGCTATCAGTAACCAGCGCATAATTCTTCCCTGCCATTATATCAGCGACTATGTGCGGCATGCGTTGTCGCTGATTGTAGGTGTAAAAGCTGACTAACGGTTTTCTTATTTCGTAGTGCGACAGGAGTTTCATCGTCTGGCGAGTATCCTCACAGGCGATGACATCAACTTCACGCAGCAAGCGCAGGGCACGCAAGGTGATATCTTCAAGATTACC
>JBELAT010000162.1:0-4371 GCA_049508565.1 Endomicrobiales bacterium
GGGCGATGACGGGGGGAATTTTATGATAGTGTGTCATGAACATGAACCTCATTATAATCAGTTTGGTGCTTATGGTAGCTCATGGTGATCCGGCATCCGCGCGGCAGGATATGATGATGACGCCGTTTATCCGCGAGGCATGCGTGAACAGAGATGTGCCAGTCCCTTATAAAAGCCAGAATACGGTGTGTCATGTGGTAAAGCTGAGATCAGATAGTTGTGTCAGAAAAGTTTTTTCCCGACTTGCAAATGTGTGGGATACACGAGAATTAATACCCCAAGCCAGCAAAACTAAGGAAGCCGTTCCCGCTGGTGCCGCTATTGAATTGATGAAACAATCGCTTTGTACCAATTATACCCCGGTTAAAAATATTCTTAGTTCTTCCTAATGAACATATATGGTTGATTTTGTTAGATAGTCGTCTGATGACATGGGTACAGATAACCTTTCAACCGGGAGATCACCAATGATTCATTTCCTGATGGCACTGCTTTTCTCAACGATCGGATGTTTTGTTGTCTTTTTTTCTCTTGCCTTATCTGAATTTCGGCAAATTCAACAAAGTATGAGTGCTGTTGATGACTGATGATAGCAATTGAGTGTTAGAATTCTCTTAACGCTCAAAGGTAAAAAATAAAAAAATCAGCGCTGATCTCGCACTGATATACGGATATGATAAAAAAAGCGTTGCTGTATAAAACATTTAGCGACAAAACTGTTGAATGTTGTTTGTGTGCACACCGCTGTGTTATAGGGTCCGGTGGCAGCGGTAAATGTGGTGTGCGCATCAACACCAGCGGAACACTGTACACAACAACGTATAGTGAGGTTATTCAAGCATCAGTGGAACGCTTGACCATCAATCTCTCTTCATCTTCTCTTCCCTTGACTCGAACGTACTGTATTGCATCCATCGGCTGTAATTTTGTGTGCGGATTTTGTAAAAATTGGCAGGTTGCCCATCTGCAAAAACACGGGACGGCACCTCGAATGGGTTACGAAATTGCCCCGCACGATGTCGTGCGCAATGCGGTGGGGCTCGATTGTCAGAGCATATCCTTTGGCTATACCGAGCCGACCGTATTTTTTGAGTATGCATATGATGTTGCACGGATTGCTAAGAAAACGGGATTATCAGTTATATTTAATACCAATGGATATCTTACCGCAGAAGCCATTGATATTATCGGACCGTTTCTTGATACCGTGAGAATTGATGTAAAAAGTTCTCGCAGTGAATTCTATCAGAGCGTGTGTGGCGCAGAACTACAACCCGTTGTTGATACGATCAAACGGTGTAAGCAACACCACTTATTTACAGAGGTAAGTACACCTCTTATACCGGGGGTAAATGATTCTGTGGAGGAAATAGAAAAGATCGCAGCATGCATTGCCGATATTGACAGAGATATTCCCTGGTATATAACCCCATTCGTGCCGGAGCATAAATATAGTGAATATAACAAAACCTCGGTGGAAACACTGACGCGAGCCAACAGTATCGCGCGATCGTTCGGGCTTAATACTGTTTCTTCGTGGGCTATGCCATCCTCCGCCGCAGCCGAAGATCGTTTTGAGGAGCATAGCGGAGCATTTATATGATCAGCATAATTATACCGATATACAATCGAGCCGGATTAATTAGAGAGTGTTTAGAAAGTGTTTTTGCGCAAACATACCCGCACTATGAAGTCATCCTTGTCGATGACGGTTCAACCGACAGACTAACGGATGCTTTGTCTCCCTACATGAGCCGGATCCGTTATATCAAGCAGGACAATCATGGAGCGGCTAGTGCGCGCAATCGAGGGATACGGGAGGCCAAGGGAGAATTCATTGCGTGGCTTGATTCAGATGATAGATGGTTGCCGTTTAAACTTGAACTGGAAATGAGTGTCTTAGAAAAGATGCCGCCGGCCGTTTGCTTTGTCCATTCCGATTTTTCATGCTTTTCCACCGAAGGTGGTGAAATAGCGCATTCGTATGTTAGGCAATATTTCTTTACATTAGATGTGTATAAATTGACTTCAGACACCTTGTATTCATCTAAAAGCACTGTACGCCAATTGGGCATCACCGTTGCTTCCGTGCCTGGTGACACGCGAGTATACTGGGGGGATGTGTCAGACAAGGTTATTTTAGGTCCCTTGTTTCTTCCTTCCTCAATTGTTATCCGGCGGGACTGTCTTCTTGCAACCGGTTTCTTTGATGAGACCATGCGGACCGGGGAAGACTTTGATTTGTTAGCCAGGGTAGCACGGAAACATGAAGTTGCATACATTGATGTGCCGACACTGGAATATAGGCGATTCCACCCTGACCAACTCTCCAGTAAAAGCAATGAGCTGGAAACTGATAAAGTGTTTTTGAAAGTGGCAACGGAATTAGGTTTCAATGATAAAGAATATTATCGCAAGAACACTGCGTTTGTGGACATGCGATTGGCGCATTGTCATTATGCGCTGGGTCTGTATTATTATAATAGAAATCAATACGATCAGGCCTTAAAAGAGTTTATTACGAGTATTAAAATGTACGTCAGGCAAAGAAAAATATATCTTTTGATTATCGTGTCTTTTATCAAGTACGCTGGAGTATATATGCGAAGTGAGACAAACCAGCTGAAAGTAAAAGAACATGAGTAAAAGCTAGTATCGTCGCGATGCGATGTCTACTTTTTGCTGCGCTACTCAAAGATTCATACTCTTTTTAAAACTCTTGCTCTCACGATTTTTATCTGCAACAGATCCCATCAGTGCTAAAAACTCCGGACTATCCCGTTTTCTTGCTGTTGTTGGAAGGGTTACAAAAAAGGGCAATCGGGATACGCTCAATCCGGGCCAGAACAAACACACCAGAACAAACACACCAGAACAAACACACCAGAACAAACACACCAGAACAAACACACCAGAACAAACACACCAGAACAAACACATGTGCCGAATAGCCACCTAATATGCTATAATAAGCAAAAGACAGGGACATAAGGAAACAGATTTCTTACGGTAAAACAGTTCGGTTTTCCTCCGATATTTTTCCTTGCGTAAACCAAAAACCCATTGAAGGTTTTATTTTCCGTCACTCTTTTTACTCGTGATGGTGCCTTTATTGTTGAGAAAGAGCTGTAACCTCCTGTCTTCCGCGGTACCCCCAAAAAGAGTAAATTGATTGACGAAGAAGCATTGAAAATAGGGTGTCCCGCGGTAAGATAGAGGAATGTTAACTTTATTTCTTTGTCAAAAACTATTAAAAAAACCGACTACTTTTCATCTCGTTTAAAACCGATGGGCGGCAGCTTCGGATCTTCTTCTTCCTTCGGCTCCGTCAACGCCCGTATCTGATCAAAAATATAATGGATTTGTTCGTCGTGCCGTTCGTACTTGCGTTCAAGCTGGTTCAACTTCTGACCAAGCTCACGGTGCAACGATAACATTTCACGCAGTTTTATGAAAGCTCTGATAATGATAATGTTTACCTCGATGGCTCGCTCACTGTTAAGCACACCTGATACCATGGCCACCCCGTGTTCCGTAAACACATACGGCAAGTATCGACGACCGCCCCGGTTTGAGGTCGCAATTTGCGACCTCAAAGCTTCGTATTCCTTTTTCTGCAGCTGGAACATAAAATCTATCGGGAAACGTTTTATATTGCGTTGTACCCGTTCGTTTAACCGTTTGGTCGAAACGCCGTACATGTCGGCCAAATCGCTATCAAGCATGACCCTGGCACCACGTATGACAAATATTTTATTTTCGATATGCGCTTGCGGAATGATGTCTTTCACGGAATGAATCCCCCTCATTACATGTCGCTATTGTATCAAAAATATTTATTGTCTGCTAATTTTCGTAAGTCGGAACTCAATGTTTCCCAAAATGCACATTTCTGCTAACACTGATTTTCTTATACGTCAGATTAAGAACACCAAATCACAGCTCCATCAAATTGGGCCAATTGAAAAATCCCTTGTTAAGGTATTTAAATCAAAGTGAGAAATCTTGATTTCCATCGAATACAAGTTCTTTCATGCTCAAAAATGGTGTTAGGATGACACCGCTGGAAGGGTTGTTCAACGGACTCAAATTACAGAACAGTCATTGGGTGTCCCATCGCGGAAGACAGGAAAAGGGCAATCGGGATACGCTCAATCCGGGCCAGAACAAACACACCAGAACAAACACATGTGCCGAATAGCCACCTAATATGCTATAATAAGCAAAAGACAGGGACATAAGGAAACAGATTTCTTACGGTAAAACAGTTCGTTTTTCCTCCGATATTTTTCCTTGCGTAAACCAAAAACCCATTGAAGGTTTTATTTTCCGTCACTCTTTTTACTCGTGATGGTGCCTTTATTGTTGAGA
>JBELAT010000163.1:0-4356 GCA_049508565.1 Endomicrobiales bacterium
CAGTCCCAATATGCATATAAGGACTACCCGTTTGGCGCTGCCCTGCCGTACGACCGAGCAGGGTATGATACTATTTTCCTTTCCGGTGAAAGCATCGGGTGGCTCAATGGTGTGTCGTTTTTAAAACGGATGGGGTTTAACCAAGTGGCGGGTTCCGGCGCTATGCCGTCATCTTATGAGCGCGGTCAATGGGGTGTCTATGATGAATACTTGTTTGATTTTGTATTCCAGAAACTTTCCGACACATCATCCTCTAAACCGAAATTCATATTCGCTGTATCGACGAGCAACCAGCCTCCGTATTCGTTGCCGGCCGGATATAAACCTCTGCCGCTGATTGTTTCGCCGCAGCTTCAAAAGCTTATCACGGGCGATCCGAAACTTGCGTACGCTCGGTTTCTAAGCTATCAATATGCCTGCAAAAAACTCGGTGAATTCCTGACTCGTTTCAAGCAAACCCAATATGCCCGTAACACGATCATTGCCGTTACCGGTGATCATAATTTCTGGAACGTATTTGATTATAACTCAGAGCGCTATCTTGATAGGGACAGCGTACCATTATATATCTATATACCTCCCTCCCTCGCGCCACCGGATATTGATACCACCGTGTTCGGTTCGCATATCGATATCATGCCGACAATCTATAATATGACTTTGTCCAGCGCTCCCTACCTGACGGTAGGAAAAAACATGCTTGATCCGTTAGCTGTGCATGTTGCATTCAATGGTGATGGATTAGTAATATCAGACGCCGGAGCGCTGCGTCATGCACCTGAAAGCAATGCGGACCAGTACTTCATATGGCAATCGTCCGTTACCCGTCATCTGATAGGGTCTCCGCGCACCACAGTCCATGGTGAGTTGATCAAGTATTATACAGCGGCATTAACAATCGCCGAAAATCTCCTCAAGGAAACTGGTAAATAACATGAAAAAGTTGATCGTAGCGCTTGATGTCAAAGATGGAGCCGCGGCGTTGTCGTTGGTAAAAAACCTGTCCCCCTGGGTCGACATTTTCAAGGTGGGACCGATACTGTTTCTTTTAGAGGGGCCCGCACTAATTAAGGCAATTCACGCGCTGGGCAAACAGGTGTTTCTTGACTTGAAATTTCATGATATTCCTGCGACGGTGCGTCGTTCTGTTGAATCAGCGCAACAGCTCGGCGTATTTTCGCTGACGATCCATACCTGCGGCGGCCAAGACATGATGAAAGCGGCGGCGCAGGTAACACCCCGTCCGAAAATATGGGCGGTAACCGTGCTGACAAGCCAGGTTGCCACGCCTGAGGAAGTCACTGCCCGGGCGCACGCCGCCAAGATCAGCGGCCTGGACGGAGTGATTGCTTCACCACATGAAATAAAAGCCATAAAAACCGTTTGCGGGGCTGATTTTACTGTTACGACACCGGGGATACGTCTGCAAGAAACCAATGACGATCAGAAGCGTACAGCGACCCCCTCACAAGCCGTTGCAGATGGTGCGGATTTTATCGTTGTAGGCCGGCCGATCATAGAATCCTTAGTTCCGGCAACTGTGGCACGTTCCATAGCAGAACAGATAGAATGTATATAAGAGCAGTCGTTTACGTGACAGATCAAAGAAAAAGGGGTGCGTACAATGATGGATACACAATCGGTTAAACAATTGTTTGCAGAATCAAAAGCAATGCTGCTGGGACATTTTTTGCTTTCGAGTGGACTCCATTCTGGCATTTATTTTCAGTCAGCTCTGGTTCTTCAACATCCTGCCTTTGCAGCTCGACTCGCCTCCGCACTGGCGGAAAAGGTCAAGACGACCAGTCCAGTGATAAATGTGGTAGTATCACCTGCGTTAGGGGGAATCGTTATCGGTCAGGAAATGGCCCGGGCGCTGGGATGTCGTGCGATATTTTGCGAACGTGTTGATGGTAAACTGGCGTTGCGACGTGGTTTTTCAATTGAAATGGGAGAGAAAGCTTTGGTAGTTGAAGATGTGATTACAACAGGATTATCCACCCGCGAGGTTGTTGATGTTATCAAGTTCCTCGGAGCTGATGTAGTGGGAGTAGCTTCGCTCGTCGATAGAAGTGCCGGAAAAGTGGAATTTGGTGTTCCCTTTTCTTCGCTTCTCTCACTTGATATAAAAAGTTACCAGCCTGATCAGTGCCCGCTCTGCAAAGAAGGTCGTCCAGTGGTCAAACCTGGCAGTAGAGCGCAGTAGCTTCCATTTTAGAACGTAGAACAAAGTAATATATTGTACATGACCATGCTCCGCAAAAGAAAAAAAGTACACTTTAATTCATTTTGAGAACTGAGTTGGCAGAATTGCGGACTTTTTAAAGATGAGAAATTGCCCAACATCTTGTGATTGGTCTAAATGGGTTTCAGGGTTTGATGAGGGACGTCATTATAAGAGCAATAGCGCTGCCGATGATTGCACCTGCGACAACGTCCGAAGGGAAATGTACCCCAATGTACATTCTCGAAAAAGCGATAAAAAAGGCAAAGAGGTAGAATACCCACCAGTATTTCTTCAATCGGGTTGTCAGATATGTCGCCACCGCAAAGGCAATTTGCGAGTGGCCTGATGGAAAAGACCCTTTAAAGAAAATCTCGGAAAATGTGTTGACTTGTTCACCGAACACCGCCGGGGGACGCAAGCGGCCTACCCAGTCTTTCATAAAGTCTACCAGAATCCCGCCGACAGCCACAATAGCGATTGCCAGCAAAAACTCAGCCCAGAACTTTTCTCTCCGTGTATTCCACAACACGACTCCGACAATAGTCAAAAGAACAATGAGACCCGTATTAAGACCCAGGGCCATGTCTATCTTGCTCTCCCAGCTCATCACAAAATCCAGTGCACGGAAATGAATGGTTCTGTTGAAGAACCAGAATACACGGTGATCAAGCCTGATGAGGGCCGCAGCGAGACTGTGTCGACCACCCAGTGCTGCCGCCGTATATTCTTTGGGCAGATTCGCGAGATTGAAGTGATGGCACCGGGTTATCCAGAATATGCGGCACTTTTTTTCGTTCCGGCAGATTTCCATCGTTACCGGTTTATCGAAAGAGTCGAAAGGAAAAACCGTTTTGGGATCAAGATAAAAATAATCGTTCGTGACAAAGAGTGCGTCCCTACCATCTAAGGAACTGATGTCTCTTTGCCAGAGGTCATAGGCATCGATACGCTCGCTCAGGGTATAGATGCGCGGATGTGAAGGAATATAAAACGCCAATTGGCTTGAAACATAATGACGATGACTGAAAATAAACGGTTGTGGTGTTGATTGCATCATTTCAGCGACTTTTTTCCCGACTTCTTTCCATCCATAGAGTTCATTGGTAACATCAATCTTTTCGGCCCTACTGATTCCATCTTCAATCTTGCGTGCATCAGCTTTTGACATAAACCATGCCGGGTTGATTGGTTTAAAGAGTGCCTGAATAGGAACGAGTACTGTCAGTATGATTGCCAGCGATCCTGCGCAATACATGAAAACCTTAAAGGGAATGTCATTCCACCGTGTGATAATGAATTGAGTTACGCCGATGGTTAACAGCAGGTATCCCATTGCTGGCCAGTGGGGGAGAATTTCATTAAAACTGGCAATGCCGTTAAACAGAAATAAGGTTGGAAAAGAAAACGAAAAAATAAACAAGGAAGGATAAGCGGCGTCGCGAGCAAACTGAGCGGTTTGTGATGACGAATTTCGATCCCATGTGCTTATAAATTGTCTGATGGCAATTATCGTAAACTGTATTAAAACGGTCCAGAAAACAAAGAAAAAGAGCGGCGAAATGTATCCTGCCTGAGCACCAAGGCTTTTTCCCAGCAATTGAGGTGAAAAATGAGGCAGCGTTTTGCCCAACCCGTGGCGGAGCTGAAATCCAAATGAGACCCAGTCGTTTTCCCAATTCCATACTATGACGGTTGAGAACATGGCGAGCGCGACTGCCAGAGCTAAATAAGGTCCCTTGGTGCGCAGGAGATGTCGGTATTTTTGTGAAAGGAGCAGGAACAACCCGGCGGAGAGAGGCAAGAGCACGGCATTGTATTTGCTTAACAATCCTGCGCCGAGCAGAACGCCCAGCAGATACCATCGCTTATCGTTGGGGAGTGATTGAGTAATGATGCGGTTAAAGACGAATGCGAAAAGAGTCCAGCATAGTGCCAGTGGTGCGTCGGGAACAGTCAGTACCGCACCCAAAAATGAAAAAACAGGAATACAGTTAAGAAGGACGATGCTCCAGAACGCTGTTTGCTCATTATAGAGATCTTTGGCGAGGTTATATAGGACTATACTTGTACAAAAAAAAATGAGAACGGTTGGAAACCGTACTGCAAATTCCGTGTTTCCAAAGACCAGT
>JBELAT010000164.1:0-4338 GCA_049508565.1 Endomicrobiales bacterium
ATGATCTCGATGTCGAAACACTGGAACTGCTCGAAGAAGTGCTACTGCAATATCAGGGAACGTTGATCGTGGTCAGTCATGACAGGGAGTTTTTAAACAACGTGGTTACTTCCGCATTGATTTTTCGCAAAGATTCCACCATCAAAGAATATGTCGGCGGGTATGACGATTGGAATGAGCAGATTGAAAATAGTGAAACACTTCCCGTGCCGGCAGTGAAGACGGTTAAAAAAACAGAACAACCGACGGTGACTCCCGGTACAGCTGTAAGAAAGTTAACTTTCAAAGAAACCCGTGAACTTCAAACGCTTCCCGCTCGTATTGAGTCCCTTGAAATCGAACAGCAGGAAATTCACAGACAGCTGTCAGATTTTCTTCTGTGCAAAAAACCCGGCTTCGTCACAGAGAGTCAAGCGCGCCTTGCAGCAATCGAGGCCGACCTCATTACATCGTTCGCCCGCTGGGAAGAACTCGAAAAAATCTCCCTGAGTTCTGCTAACCGCACGTAACCTAATCAGGTTTTTACTTCCCCTATATATTCTTATGAAACCAGTGGCGACTTGTCTGTACCAATAGCTTCCCTCAGAGGTCAGATTGCTTACAAGATTCTGGGCGTGAGCGTCCCAGTCCATACACGTATGATCCTAAACCGTTGAATTGACTGTAGGCACTCATTGGGCGAGACATACTAGACCATGAGACACTGACCATGATGCACACGGAGGAGCTCAAGCGGATAGAAGGAACCAGGAGAGGTGATTACTTGCCAATCAAACGGCCGGCGATCGTGGCAGCGGTTACTGCATCGGGGGCATATCCATCGGCCCCTATTTCTCTTGCATAAACGTCAGTAACGGGTGCACCGCCGATAAGAATTTTTACATCAAGCCCGGCCTCTGTACGTGCCAGGACCACGGCTTCCATTTCAGGCATAGTAGTAGTCATCAACGCTGAGAGCCCGACAATATCTGCATTTTCCTGACGGGCACGAACTATTATCTGCGACGCATCAATATTTTTCCCCAAATCAATGACATCCCACCCGTGGCTTTCAAGAACTGCTCCCACAATGTTTTTGCCGATATCGTGTACATCACCTTTTACGGTCGCAAGAACTATTTTGCCGGCTACCCAGTCGCTCTGTTTTTTAAGAAGCGGACGCAAAACTCCAAACGCCGCCTGCGCTGTTTCTGCTGAACGCATCACCTGAGGAAGAAAAAACTCTTTGGTAGAAAATTTCTTGCCTACTTCATTAAGAGCAGGAAGGACCAGTTTGTTTGAAATGGATAGAGGTTCCCATCCGGCAGCAACAAGCGTACTTACCAGCCCCGCGATCTCTTCACGGGAACCTTCTATAATGGCTGCGCTCACTTGCTTGTCAATCGACAGTTTTTCGATCGACACAGGCGCTTTACGGACAACCGCGCCGTGTGTGGCGATATACCGCTGCGCCTGCGGATCGTTGCCCATCAATAACTCACGTGACGCTCCATCATCAATGGACCAATCCTCGGCCGGGTTGAGTATTCCCATATCAAGCCCGGCTTCCCGGGCCATTTTTAAGAAGGTTGAATTAAGCGCCTGGCGGTTGGGCAGACCGAACGACACATTGGACACGCCCAGCACTGTCTTGGCGCGGGGCCACCGCTGCTTTGATGCCCGAATCGCGGCCAGGGTCGCTTCTGTCTGTCCCGGCATGGCGCTGACAGATAAGGTTAGAAAATCGAAAATGATTTCGGATTGGCTAAGCCCGTACGCATAGGCTTTGTTCATGATCCGTTCGGCAATAACCAGCCGCTCCTGCTCAGTCGACGGAAGACCTTTCTCGTCAGTAGTCAGCGCAATCACCATGGCACCGTAGCGTTTGGCCATGGGAAGGATTTTGTCCAGACGGTGCTCGTCGCCGTTGACAGAGTTGATGATCGGTTTGCCCGCACACTGCCGGATACCCGCCTCAAGCACGTCCGGCGAGCTCGAGTCAAGACACAGCGGAACAGCGACAACTTCCTGGACTTCTTCCACTGCCTTTACCATCAAGGCTTTCTCATCGGCTCCCGGCAGTCCGAGGTTAAGGTCGATCACCTGCGCGCCGGCAGAAACCTGAGCAGACGCTTCACGACGGACGGTCGTGAAATTGCCGGCTCCAAGTTCTTCCTGAAATTTTTTCCGGTTAGTCGGATTGATCCGTTCACCGATCATAATGAAATCGCTGGTATGGGCAACATCAAGCGCTTTGTTGCGGGAACTCAGCCATGCTCTCTCGATTGATTCTCTATTGCCGGCCGGTTTTTTTCCTTTGAGACGCGCGGCCAACGCCTTAATAAAGGCCGGCGTTGTTCCGCAACAGCCGCCAAGCAGTGAGACGCCGCTCTGGTAGGCCAGCTCGCTTGCGGTGACAAATTCTTTAACGGTTCCGGGAAACACGGTCTGCCGGTTGACCAGCTGGGGCATCCCGGCATTTGGTTTAAATGAGATAGGCAACGCTGTGTTTTCCGCCAGAAGCCGTGCCAGACTGAACAGCTCTTCGGGACCCATGGAACAGTTCATACCGACAGCATCCGCTCCCAGCGCCTCGGCAACAGCCAAAAAGGATAGAACATCCGTCCCGGTAACGGTTGTTCCGTCTGATGTAAAGGTCATCTGAACGACGACGGGCACTTTACTGTGGTCCCGGGCAGCCATAAGCGCCGCTTTTACTTCACGGATCTCAGCCATGGTTTCGATAAAGATGATATCGACACCTGCTGAAGTAAGCGCCTGCACCTGCTGGGCAAATATATCGTACGCCTCATTAAACGTAATAGAACCCAGCGGCGTCAGATACGCGCCGAGCGGGCCAATATCGCCGCCAACCAGAGCATTATATTTTTGGGCAGCCGCACGAGCAACTTGGATACCTGCCGCGTTGAGTTCGACAACCTGGTCTTCGCGTCCGTAGGACGCAAGTTTATGACGGTTAGCACCAAAGGTATTGGCAATGACAATATCGCTGCCGGCTCTCAGATAATCGTCATGTATTTCCTCAATACGTCCCGGAAACCGGATATTAAGCTCCTCCGGCGCATTAACGTCGTGCAGATACCCGCGTTTATGCAATTCCGTCCCCATAGCGCCATCGAGAATAAGAACCTTATCCTGCATTAACTTTTTGAATGTTGTTTTTTCCATATCATGTATTCCTTTGCTCTTTACTGACTTCTTATTCCCACAATTGCCGAAACCGATTTCTCCGGGATCATCTGGCAATGATCATTTAAATGAATACCGATCTGTTCCGCCGCCAGCCATTTTAAAAAGTCGGGCTGGGCCGTCAATCCCCAGTCGCCGTAACCCGGAGAATACCGCGGCGTCGCGGCCATCTTTTGCGCTGCGGCATGTGTACGAATTTCCTGGTGGGTCAGCCCGGCCAGTTCTTCGGCGGCTACAGAACCGATGGCGTCAAGCACCAGTGCGCGGGAGGTTTCCTTACGGGAAAGGTACAGGTTTCGTTTTTCCTCAAGATGCGGACCAATGGTTACCGCAAAACCGTACGCAACATCACAACCGGCAAGCAGTTGAGCAATATGGGCACTGCTGATCACCAGGCCGGGACTCAACGATATTACATTGGTTTTTACACGACAAACCGGTGCATGAGCGATTGCCTGGCGAGGAATAATCAGTGCATGAGCACACTCCGTCTCCTGAGCGATCATTGCAGCGGTTGCCGCATCAAGCACGGTTGTGTCTTTTGAAAATCCCAAGCGAGCCAGCACAGCCGCTGCCGCAATTTTCAAACGAACCTTTTGCCGACGATTATCAATCACTATAGAAATATATCAAATAATACAAACCTTCACAAATAAAAAACAGCGTGATGCACTGTAACAACGATGCAACTGAAGTCACGAGCTGATTAATTGTTGAGGTGATTGTTGTGGATTGTTTGCCAAAATCATGTTAAAGATATAGAATTAACGCATATTTCCTTGATTGTGTTTCTCTTTCGATATTTTTCTTTTCGCATGCAATAGACGCTTTTGAGTAACGCAACACCCCTTGAAGTACCCAACACATTGACATCTACCGGCGATGAAACATATGAGACTCGATGAAAACTATGGGGGTATTCGTTTCAATGGTGCGACGATGTGTCTCAGGTTTTCAGTCAAAATAATCCGGGGAAATTCTTATATAATGAAATTATTCCCTGCACGTTCTTACAAAACAAAAACGGTTGTAGCAATCATGTAATACAAGGAAACCAATGTCTCTACTTGTGGTCGGCCTCATCGTTATTACCATGCTGTGCATTATCGGATCAATTGTTGCCGGCATATTTTTTGCTCAAGCACAGCA
>JBELAT010000165.1:0-6454 GCA_049508565.1 Endomicrobiales bacterium
AAGATGAAATCCTGGTTCGTATCGAATGTTTCGCATGAAATACGGACGCCTATAACCGCGATCAGTGGTGCGCTGAATTTGCTCACAAAAATTTATTCAGCCGATCCTCAACAGAGTAAAACAACAATGTTTATCGAATTAATAACGAGAAATATAAGCCGAATCCAACATCTTGTTAATGATTTGCTAGATTTTTCCCGCATGGAACATGGTCAATTTAAGCTTGTATACTCATTGTTTAATCTTAACGACGTGTTTAATGAGGTTACGCGCGACGTTAATCTATTGTATAAGGACAAAAATCTGACTGTTACAGTGGATTTCCCTTCTGAAGACAAAAATGTTTTTGCTGATCGCGAGAAAATAAGCCAGGTAATTGCCAATCTTATGGGAAACGCTGCAAAGTTCACCCCGGAAAATGGCTGGATCAAAGCGGGATACGTTTTTACCGACGACACCCGACTTTTAATGCATATAACGGATTCAGGGCCGGGCATAGCTCCAGAGCAATTTGATAAAATATTTGAAAAGTTTTACCAGATTGATGGTTCGCTCCAACGCCAACATGGCGGATTTGGGTTAGGACTGGCTATCGTTAAATCAATTATTGACAAACACAATGCCAGGATCTGGGTAGAATCCCAAAAAGGAAAAGGGACAACTTTTTATATTGATCTGCCTTATGGTGAAAGTCAACAAGATCGGCAGACTGTTGTTTCATAAGTGCAAAACCCAAGAGATTATCTGGCAATTCAGCGTTGCCGTAAACGGAACTTTGAAAATAACGGTTTGAGAGTCTCTTAAGCAAGGTGACTGTTATAATCCTGATAAGCAGTAAGGTGGCTTTCAGTATTGACAGGAAATGTGTATGCAAGAATTGATTAACACCATTGAAATTATCCGCAGCCATAAACGGTTGCGGACAATAAATGCTCGATTAAAAAACGGAGTAATGTATGTTCATGCTCCAGTCCACACGCCAGAAATGGAGCTTCAAAAAGTAGTTGAAAAGTTTAAAAAGAGTTTCGCGCGGAAAGCAAAAAGAAAAGAGCTCAACCAAACACAAAACTTAAAAGATATAGCTGAAAAATTAAACAGGGAGTATTTTGAAGGAAAACTCGTCATTGGTTCTATTGAATATTCAACGAACCAGAACACCAGATTTGGCTGCTGCAATGTCAAAACAGGCAGAATTCTCATATCGCACACACTAGCTCACATGCCCGTGTGGGTAAGAGATTATGTGATCGTCCATGAACTAGCTCACCTGATAGTTCCTAATCATGGCAGTACATTCCATGAACTCATGACACGATATAAACTTGGTGAACGGGCAAAGGGATATCTTATGGCCACGGGATGCACCGAAAAAGAGATGGAAGATGACCATTCTTTAAATGACCCGACACCGTTACAGCAGTAAACTGTGTACCATATATATGGATTTTAAACGCCTACAATCCGTTCAACCATGGGAGTAACTGGTTTTGCCCACTATCACACGGTGGTCTTCCTCTTGAAATCGCCCGGCACCCGGCAAATATTTGTTTATGGCACTTCATCATATGCTCAGCTTTTTAATAACGAGAAACCGCTCGTGAAAAAAGGTTCGGGTAACCCGTATTAAGCACATTCTTCATATTATCACTCGTCTTGACCGGGGAGGTTCTTCAGAAGACGTACTTATTACGTGTCGTCATTTTAGTGCGCCTCAGTATGCTTCAACCATAATATGCGGAAAGAGTGTCGATCCGCCTCAGCCCCTGATAGATCTCGCCCGAAAAAATGGCACCACTTTTTGTACCGTCAACTCACTCAGGCGCACCATTAATCCATTCAACGATGTGAGAAGTTTGATTAGTATCCTGAAAATACTCTCTCGTGAACAACCGGATATAGTTCATACGCATACCTCAAAAGCTGGTATTATCGGTAGATGGGCGGCATGGTTGTACCGGCTGGGTTCACGGCGGCACATCTCAATTGTTCACGCAACACACGGGCACGTTTTTTACGGGTATTATAATCCTTTGATTTCATGGTGTTTCATTGCCATTGAACGTATCACGGCTCGCATAACAGACCGTATCATTGTATTGACACCTACTGAAGTGCGTGATCACCTGCAGCGGCATATCGGCCTGCCTGAACAGTTTACCGTTATTCACAGCGGCATTACCTATCAAGCGCCTTCTCATCAAAACCGCCGTAAGGAACTCGGCATCGCATCATCGGCGCTGGTTGTGGGAAGCGTGGGGCGGTTTGATCCAGTAAAAGGATTTGATATCTTTGTTGACGCAGCCCGCGAACTCCATCGCACTCATCCGCAGATGTATTTTCTTCTGGTCGGCGACGGCTCACAACGACTCATGCTCACCAAACGCATCGAGACATATGGTATCACCGAGCGGTGTATCATAACGGGATGGCAGGACGATCCTGCGTCTTATATAACTGCCATGGATATATATGTGCAATCGTCTTTAAATGAGGGGTTGGGAAAAACTATACTCACCGCTCAATACCTCAAAAAACCTATCGTAGCCACCGCAGTGCAAGGTATCAAGTCACTCATCGATCATGAGGTAACCGGCCTGCTGGTTGCTGCGGGTGACAGTACGGCCCTTTCGGCAGCCATTGATAAGCTTGCAACTGATCCTGAACTCCGGGCGACGCTTGGGAAAAACGCTTTCGACAAGATCACCGAGAAGAATCCTGAAAGTGGAAACTTCCGTTTTAGTGAAGAGGAAATGTTATACCTCAATGAAAAACTCTATCAGTCTATTTAAGCTTCTGGTCCTGATCGTTGTGACGGCTACATCTGTCGAAGCAAAGTTTCGGCCGGTCATCGTCGCGATGCATGTTCATTCAACGTACAGCGAAAACGGTATGATGACACTAGAACAAATCGCTGAAGCTGCACATAAGGATGGCATTAGAGTTGTTATATTATCCGATCATGATCTTCAGCGCTGGACCTACGGCATCGGACCACTTAAAAACTTCATCAAAAGAACGATCGACAAAAAATCTGTTCTAAAACTAGGACCTCAGGAATATTTTGATCACATTGAACGAATCAACCGCCAACATCCCGATGTTCTTCTCATAGGCGGTGTCGAATCAGCACCTTTTTATTACTGGACAGGTAACTTCTTTAAAGGCACGCTGACTTTGCATAACTGGCATAAACATATGCTTGTCAGCGGATTAGCTAAACCAAGTGATTATGCCCACCTGCCGCTAGTGGGCAATAAATCAGCCTTTGACCAATATCATGGAGATCAGGGTGATGCCCCGTATCAAGCGGTCATCGATTATGTAAATAAAACAGCTCCCGAAACGGGTTTGGTATTCTGGGCACATCCTGAGTCACCTAATTTTGCTCAAAGCCAGCACATAGGCAGCGTCGCCATCCAGACACCGCCCTATCCTGCATCTCTTGAGAAAACTTTTAATTACACCGGGTTTGCCTATTTCCAGGAAGGTGACAAAACAGTGGGCGTACCCGGCGGTATCTGGGATAAGGTGCTGGAGGAGTATTGCCACGGAAACAGACAAAAACCGGTCTGGGCTATTTCCGAGCTTGACTACCGGGCTGAAGGCTATTTAAACACCTGGTTTGATTCTTTTACAAACATACTCATGATGAACGAACAAGATACCCTTACGAAGGAACAGGTGATTGACCATCTGCGAAACGGTCAATTTTATTGCAGTGCCAAAGCTCATGACCATGCCGGATTAATCCTTGACGATTATGGACTGCGTAACAACATGTTGTTCGTTCGGGCTCACGCACAGGATAATTCCGCACAACCAATCAAAGTTACTATTATTTCCAATGGATCTATCGTAGGTAAATTTGACAGCGAAACACCATCAGATATCCGGTTCAGGGCACCGGGACAAGCGGGTAAAAAGAGTTATTATCGAGTCGAGATCACCTCAACTCTCTATGGAAAAATTATTACAAATCCTGTGTTTTGCAACCGATAGTCGGAACCTTTAGTGAAATGGCAACCCGTGTGCCCAGCCAGACTCATTGTTAAGCGTAATCTGATGTTGCAGAATTATTCTAATGAGAATAATTCTATTTGGAGTAATGGTGGGAAGTTGTTTATTAAATACGTTTAATTATGGTGACATTGCTCTTTCAACTAACTTCAAAATGGCCCAAACAACAAGACAGGTTCACCCCTGGTTGACATTCTCTCGCCATGATTGTTTTCACGTGATGGGGTCAACATGCAGCAATGGGAAAACCCTTACGAAAAATACAATATTTTGCTATACTTTATACCAAGCAATGATAGTTTCTGTTCATCAACCTCATTATCTGCCATGGTTGGGATATATTGACAAGATAAAACAGAGCGATTGCTTTGTTTTTCTCGACAATGTCCAATATAAGAAAAGAGAATTTCAAAATCGAAACAAAATCCGCACCAGCACAGGATGGATGTGGCTCACCGTGCCGGTACTCACCAAAGATAATTTTCACCAAAAATTTGACGATGTCAAAATTGACAATGAAACAAACTGGATGCATGATCACTGGAAAAGCATTGAACATAACTACGCCAGAGCACCGCATTTTTCACAATGGCGTGAGCGTATTGAGCCCTTGTATACGACATCGTGGAACAAACTGATAGACATTAACATAGCAATGATCAAATTACTGTTAGAAGCGTATTTCATTTCCACCCCGGTTATTATGGAATCTTCACTGGGTATCACAACGACATCGACGCAGCGTATTGTCGACATCTGTAAAAAACTGGGAGCGGACACGTATCTCTCCGGCACCGGTGCAAAAGACTACATGGACGAATCATTGTTTGCGGGGTCGGGTTTACAGCTCCAGTACCAGCACTTTGAGCATCCTGTTTATGATCAGGTATTTAACGGTTTTGAACCGAACATGAGCATTATTGATCATCTTTTTAATTGCGGCACTACAGGCAGCTGACCCAAAGGAGAGTACAATGAAAATTGTTGCCATTGGAGCTCATCCGGATGATTTTGAATATGGTTGTGGCGGAACGTTATGTAAACTCGCGCAAGGCAGAAATGAGATCAGCCTGCTCGTTATGACTCGAGGCGATATGGGGGGAGACCCTGAACTGCGACAGAAGGAACAAGAGTGTGCGGCCGAACTTTTAAAAGCTAAATTGTATTGGGGCCGATTTACGGACACTCAAATTCCGCTGCAGAAAGAAACCATCAACACCATTGAGTTTTTTATTAAAAAAATCTGTCCTGACATTATCTTTATTATGCACCCTAACGATACTCACCAGGACCATCGTGTCACCGCACAGGCAACAGTCACGGCAACGCGCTACGTTCAAAATGTTTTGTTTTATGAAGTTCCGTCAACCGTAGACTTTACTCCCGCCAGTGTTTTTTCTGATATCGGCAAAGTGATGGACAAAAAACTGCACCTACTACGCTGCCATAAAACACAAGTATCAGCAACACGAATCGCCAATCTGACCATCCTTGAAGCTGCCAAGGCGACGGCAATGTTCCGCGGTGTTCAGAACCGGGTTAAACACGCAGAAGCGTTTGTACCACTGCGGTTATCTATGGATCACCTTCATGTCTTCAACTCGTAAAGCACTCTACGCGCTATTAATTATTCTGCTACTGTTTCTCCTGCAGCCTCACGGCGGTACCTGGGCATGGCTTGCCAATATGCGGTGGTTATACGTATTTCTGGTTGCCTTTATTTTTGCGTATCTTCTGACTCCTGTTTCTATTTATCTTGGCTGGCGCTTTAACATACTCGATAATCCTGACGTGCACCGGAAATTTCAAGCAAAACCTGTGCCCCGTATCGGCGGCCTCGCAATCTTTCTTGCCATACTACTCTCAACAATTCGCAACTTTGAATTTTCGCCGCAACTTACCGCATTGATGATAGCCTCATCCCTTATGTTTTTTCTCGGATTTGTTGATGACATATATCCTTTGCGGGCATCGTTCCGGATAGGGGTGCAAATAATCGCATCGCTCATAGTCGTTAACAGCGGTATTTATATAACTATTATCCCGCTACACTGGCCGTTCCATTACGCATTATCAGCTATCATTACCGTTGTATGGCTCATCGGAATGTCCAATGCCATTAATTTCATGGATGGGGTTGACGGGTTATGTACCAGCATGGTTGCGTTGACTTCGACCCTGTTTTTTCTTATCAGCTGGCATACCCATCAAACATATGTATCATTCCTGCTCATCGCCCTCAGCGGTGCCTGCCTGGGGTTTTTGCCCTACAACTGGAAACGGGCAACGGTTTATCTCGGCGACGCCGGATCGACCTTTATAGGATTTTTAATAGCTGCTCTTGCCGTCATGGGAGCGTGGTCTGATTATAATCCGATGGTTGCACTATCAACGCCACTCATGATACTTGGCATCCCTATTTTTGATATGATCTATA